>DAXO01000017.1:0-46097 GCA_002506425.1 Methanomassiliicoccaceae archaeon UBA480
CCGTCCCGGCTCCGAGTCTCTGGTCTCGGTATCAAATAGTTATTGGATGATACGAGTTCCAGTGAATACCATGGTCACAGAACTCAATGGTTCGGAATTCGATTCCTTCGTGGGATCCAACCACATCGCCGTCATCGACTGCTGGGCGCCCTGGTGCGGACCCTGCAGGCGCATGGGTCCCATAGTGGACGAGGCTGCCGAGGAGCTTGCGGGCAAGGTCGCCTTCGCGAAGCTCAACACCGATGAGAACCAGGACGTGGCGATGAAATACCAGATCAATGCCATCCCCACGTTGCTCGTCTTCAAGGACAAGGTCCTCGTGGACGCGCTCGTCGGACTGAGGCCCAAGGAAGACATCATCGACTACGTGAGCAAGCTCTGATGAACTTCGACGTAGTCGTGGTAGGCGCGGGGCCGGCAGGCATACAGGCCGCCATTCACGCATCCCGTAAGAAAGCGGGCACGGTCGTCGTCGGCAAGCCGATGGCGAGTGCTGCCTACGGTACAGAGATTCCCAACTACTTCGGTACGGGAACCGTGCCGGGCAAGAGGCTTCTGGAGATCGGCAGGGCGCAGGCCGAGGAGTCTGGCGCGCTGTTCATCGAGGAGAATGTGATCTCCGCGAAAGGCGGCGACGTCTTCACGCTAGGTCTCGAGAGCGGCAGGACCCTCACGGCCAAGGCTGTGGTCCTGGCCACCGGCATATCCCGTCTGAAGCTGGGGATCCCCGGCGAGAAGGAGCTCTTCGGCAAAGGAGTGAGCTACTGCGCCGTCTGCGACTGCAATTTCTACAAAGGAAGGCCCGTGGCGGTCATCGGCAACGATTCGGAGGCGGCTGTTTCCGCAGAGCTGATGACCGGCTACGCCTCAGAAACCCATTGGGTGTGCTGGGACCCGAAGGCCGACGAATCGCTGGCAAAGAAGGCCGAGGAAGCCGGTGCCATCGTGCACCGTTCCAGGCCCGCATCAATAGGCGGCGACGGAAAAGTCTCATCTCTCGAGCTTGATGACGGAACCGTGCTCCATGTGGAGGGCGTCTTCATCGAGCTGGGTGCGAGATCGTCTGCGGATCTCGCGATGGATATGGGTGCGATGCCTGAGATCGACGATTCGCTAAAGGTGGATCAGTCCTGCGGCACCGGGGTGCCCGGGCTCTTCGCCTGCGGAGACGTCACCGGGAAGCCCTGGCAGGTCGCCAAGGCCGTGGGACAGGGTTGCATAGCAGGAATGGCCGCTGCCGATTACGCGAGGGGTATGAGATGACGGTATCGGATCTGATATCGGGCATGCTGAGAGAGGAGGGCGGATTCCAGAAGGCCTTCCGCAGCATTCTCGACGACGAGCTCAACATGTCCCTGAACGAGTTCTGCCAGGTGTCCGGGATATCCCAGAGCACCATGTACAAGATACTGGAGGACAAGAGGGAGCCGAATCTCCGTACGGTCCGTCAGATCATCAAATCGCTCAAGATCATAATGGAGCCCGAGGACAAGCATTTCATCGCCGTCATAGCCAATACGATGTCGATGGAGAGCATCCCCAAGACCATCGATCTCGACGGGCTGCCGGTGACGATCCGCGAGTATCCCGTTTCGACGGTCGAGGATGCGATCATCGCCGCGGTCCGTGCGGAGCGCGACGGCGCCCTGGGCGTCGTATGCGCGCCCATAGTGGCCCCGACCATCGAGAAGATCCTCACTGTGCCCGTGTCTCGTGTCATACCCACCACGAGCGTGATGAAGGCGGTGGACAGGCTGAAGGATCTCGTCTGAGCAGTACTGGCAATAAAAGTTTAAATGCAAGCTTAATTTTCGTGTGAACGGAGGCAGGAATATGTTCGAGTTGCAGGTTGTGAGCAATACGCCCATGTCCGGGGTCGATGACATCAATGTTGTCGCCGAGACGCTGCTCGTCCAGATCGGGTACCTGCCGAAGGGCTACGATCCCAAGAACGGGGCCATTACCGTCCGCGAGAGTGTCCCATACAAGCTCTTCATGGACTATCTGATGGCCTATCCGTCCAAGGCCTGGGCGGTCGAAGAGCTGGCTGCCCTTCTGGGGACGACCAAGCCCACGGTCTACCGTCACATAAACAAGCTGAAGTCCATGGATCTCCTGGAGGCCATGGACGTCGAGTACGATGGTCAGAGCCGCAAGGGCTACCGCATAAGGTTCGGAGATCTTGTCAAGGCCTGGAGCTTCACCGAGGCCAATGTGAACATGGCCATGGAGAACTACCGCAAGACCATCGTGCATTTCCAGGATCTCATGGCTAAGAGGCGATAATATGGCAGAGAATTGTTCCATTTCCGTCGGAGCGGAGTTCAAGGTCGTTTACAGAGTGTGCTCCACGGAGTCCGAGGAGATCGAGGGGGTCTACAAGGGCATGGCGGCCATGGGGACCGAGACGGCTATGGCGTTCCAATGCGAGGACGGCATGCATTTCATCAATTCATCGTCTATCTCTGCGATGGTTCAGGTCCATGCGGCTCCCGAGGAGCCGAAGAAGGAATCCGGCGACAGGGCTCTCTATGGCTGATCCGCTGGATCTCCTGTCCGCAGACCTGATATCGGCGGTCAAAAACGGCTCGGTCGACAGCAGGGATTCGTTCCAGAATCTGAAGCTCAGGCTTTGCAAGAAGTATTCGTTGAACGCGGTGCCGCCGAATTCCGATATATTGGCGCGCGTGGCAACGGCGGACAGGGATCTTCTTCTGCCTTTTCTCATAAAGAAGCCTTCGCGCACCGTCAGCGGCGTGGCCGCCGTGGCGGTGATGACCTCTCCTCACGACTGCCCCCACGGGAAGTGCTCGTATTGTCCCGGCGGCGTCTCCAACGATTCCGCCCAGTCGTATACGGGGAAGGAGCCTGCGGCTCGCAGGGCCGCGAGGAATTGCTTCGATCCATGGTCGCAGGTTACGGACCGTGTTACGCAGCTGGAGGAGATCGGCCATAACACCGACAAGATAGACCTCATAATCATGGGGGGCACGTTCACCAGCCGCGATCCCGAATACCAGGAATGGTTCGTAAAGCGTTGCTTCGATGCCTTGAACGGCGAGGATTCCGAGACTCTTGAAGAGGCCCAGGATAGGAACCGTACGGCTTCCAGGCGCTGCGTAGGAATGACGGTCGAGACCCGTCCCGACGTCTTCACCCCGGAGCAGATCGAGCGCGCGATGCGCCTAGGCGCCACACGTGTGGAGCTGGGGGTCCAGATCCTCGATGATGAGATCCTGAAGGGCGTGGACAGGGGGCATGGCACGGAGGAGGTCCGCAGATGCACCAGAGACTGCAAGGAGCACGGTCTGAAGATATGCTATCATATCATGCCCGGGCTTCCCGGTTCGGATCCTGTCCACGATTTGGAGTGCTTCAGGAGGATCTTCGACGATCCCTCCTATCGGCCGGACATGCTCAAGTTCTACACGCTGCTGGTCGTCGAAGGCACAGGGGTCTACGATATGTGGAAGCGCGGCGAATACGTTCCTTACGACGAGGATACAGCCGCGGACCTGCTTGCGGAGATGAAATCGATAGTGCCCGAGTATGTCCGCATACAGAGGATCCAGAGAGATATACCTGCCACGGAGATCGTCGCAGGGATAACAAAGAGCAACATCCGTCAGGAGGTGGAATCCCGCATGAAGGCCCGCGGCATCTCCTGCAGGTGCATACGCTGCCGGGAGGCAGGTCGCGTCGATGCGGACGTGGATCCCGAGACGGCGGAGATTAAGGACCTGGTCTACGAGGCTTCCGGAGGAACGGAGCATTTCATATCGATAGAGCAGAACGATTCGATAATCGGATACATCCGTCTGAGGCTCGATCGCAACCCCGAGGCCACCATACGCGAGCTGAAGGTATTCGGCCATCCGGCGACCATAGGCGGGGACGACGGCGAATGGCAGCATCGCGGATTCGGAAGGCGGCTTGTCTCGGAGGCCGAGCGCATAGCGCGCGAAGCCGACCGCGGACGCATACGCGTGACGAGCGGAGTCGGCGTCAGGGAATACTACCGCTCCCTCGGATACTCCGAGGACCTTCCCTATATGGCCAAGGATCTGCGATCGCCCGTAGAAAGGCACGCTGTCCCATCCGGTCCTGCGCTTTCTGATCTTCTTCCCCATGTCCTCGTAGCTCGCCATGGTCTCGGGGGTGACCGAGGGGCCGACGACGGTCAGGGCTCTATCGAAATGCCTCTGCAGCACATGCTCCGCGGACGGGTTCTCGCGATAGGCATTGAGTCCCGCCTCGCGGCAGAGCGCGGCGAGATCCGCTCCGACGAAGCCGTCCGTGACGGCGGCTATGGCGTCCAGATCCACTCCGGACAGCGGCATCCTTCTGGTGTGGATCTCCAGTATCCTTCTTCTCGATTCCATATCGGGCTTTCCAACAAGGACGAGCTTGTCGAATCTGCCTGGTCTAAGCAGGGCGGGATCTATCATATCGGGGCGGTTGGTCGCGCCCATTATCGTGACGTTCCTCAGTCCTTCGACGCCGTCCATCGATGTGAGAAGCTGGGCTACCACCCTCTCCCAGGCGGAGCCGTCACTGCTTCCGCGCACGGGCGCGATGGAATCGAGCTCGTCGAAGAATATGATGCATGGGGACATCTGCTTGGCGCGTTTGAATATCTGGCGGATCGCCCTCTCGCTCTCGCCCAGCCATTTGCTGGCCATCTCCGGGCCATTCACCGATATGAAGTTCGTTCCGGATTCGTTGGCCAGGGCCTTGGCTATCAGCGTCTTGCCGGTGCCGGGAGGGCCGTAGAGCAGGATGCCCTTCCCCGGTTCGATTCCCAGGCGCTCGTAGGCGCGGTTCCCCTCCTCGGGGATGAACACCTCCTCTATCCTGCGTCTGACGTCATCGAGTCCTCCGACGTCGTCCCATCCGACCTTCGGGATCTCCACCAGGACCTCCCTCATGCCGCTGGGCTCCACATCGGACAATGCCGATGTGAAGTCCTCCATCGAGACCTTCATCGATTCGAGGATCTCTGACGGGATGGCCTTGTCGAGGTCCATCTCGCTCATGCGGGAGCTGAGGCAGTGCATCGCGGCCTCGCGGCACAGGGCCGCCAGATCGGCTCCCACGAACCCCTGCGTCATGGATGCGAGCGCCCCGGGGGTGACGTCGGGAGTCAGAGGCATATCCCTCAGATGGACTGAAAGGATGTCCTCCCTGCCCTTCCTGCCGGGAATGCCTATCTCGATCTCCCTGTCGAACCTGCCCGGCCTTCTGAGAGCGGGGTCGATGGAGTCCTCGCGGTTCGTGGCTCCTATGACTATCACATTGCCTCTGTCTCCCAGCCCGTCCATCAGAGTCAGCAGCTGGGCGACGACCCTTCTCTCGACTTCCCCGTGGGCATCGTCCCTGCATGGCGCGATGGAGTCGATCTCGTCGAGGAACACGATGCTGGGGGCGTTCTCCTCTGCTTCCTTGAATATCTCCCTCAGGCGCTCCTCGCTCTGTCCGTAGTACTGGCCGATGATCTCCGGTCCGCGCACCGAGAACAGCGATGCGCCTGATTCGTTGGCTACGGCCTCGGCCATCAGGGTCTTGCCTGTGCCAGGAGGGCCGTACAGAAGCACTCCGCGGGGAGCTCCGATGCCCAGGCGCTCGAAGAGCTCGGGATGCTTCAGGGGGAGCTCGATCATCTCCCTGATCCTCTTCAGCTCCTCGTCCAGCCCTCCGACATCGTCATATGTAATCTGGTTCCCGCGCTGGCTCTTCGCCTGAGGCTGCTTGCGGGGCGTGTCCTTGACGA
Source organism: Methanomassiliicoccaceae archaeon UBA480 (assembly GCA_002506425.1). Classification (GTDB taxonomy): domain Archaea; phylum Thermoplasmatota; class Thermoplasmata; order Methanomassiliicoccales; family Methanomethylophilaceae; genus Methanoprimaticola. The sequence goes on from DAXO01000017.1 coordinate 5,771, forward strand.
CGATCTTCGTGCGCGGGCCGACTATGACGGGCCCTTTGGGGACGGTGGATACCACTGCGAAGGTCGAGCGGTTGCCCATGAGGGCGATGTTGGGGACTATGATGTCGGTATCCGCTATTAGCGGACGGTTCATCAGCCCCTTCAGGAACATGCTCTCGATCCCTTCCTCGAAACGGGTGCGCTTCCCCTCGGGGATATTCGGCGCAAGGGTGATCTGCTCGGCGGGCTGCGGGACGCATCTGCGGACCGTTACGCTCTCGTCCACGCTCACGCCGGCGTTGGTCCTCGTCAATCCGTCTATGAAGAGCATGCCGCGCCCCTCGTCCTCCGGATCGCATCTGAAGACCTTGGCCACCACGGATCTCTTGCCGGCTATCTCCACGGTGTCTCCGAGCTCCAGTCCCAGCTCGGATCTGGATGCCGTGTCCATTCTGGCACGTCCGTATCCCGCTTCGCTCTGGGACCTGGCCATCGCGACCTTCAGGGTGATGGAATCCATGAGTAATCCAGTGGGGATGGAGGTCGTCTGTGAAAAATATGGCGTCGTAGATCAAGAGAATGCTCATCGATGTCTATGATGCGGAGTATACAGGACGTTCTCGGACCGCGGAGGCTTCCGAATGTCCCACCATCGGTAATTATGATACGGTACGAGGAAGCTATTGTGAAGACATCCTCCACCCCTACAGTGTTTCTGAATCAATTCAATCATCAAGTCTCGTCTCGTCCATCTCGTAGATCCGCCTGTATACTGCAGGTTCCTTGCTGAGATCGTCGATGTACCCATAGATGAGGTCCGCCAGCTCACGCTTCGATTCGACGCGTATGCCCCGGAGAATCGTTCCGGCAAGCTTTTCGAAGAAGGATTCGATGATGTTCAGCCATCATCCGCACTTCGGTGTGAATACGAAATCGAATATCCTCGGACGGGTGGCCATATACTCCATGACCTTCGATAGTCCACGCCATTGGGAAACTGTTGGAGAAGGGGGCGGAATGGAAATCCAGGTTACCGGGATGAGTTGTTCGCGTTTCAGTTCGAACTGACATAGACGTGGATTGAAATGGCTGTTCTGTTCAATCAACCCCATATCGTCGGCGATTGATGTGTGCGCACCCTTATTAGCGCGCGCGTCATAGGACAGTGTCGATGACAGTCGTCGAGATCAGAATCGAGCTCAAGAAAGGGGTTGCTGACCCTGAGGGCAAGAACACCAGGAAGACCCTGGAGTCCCTGGGATTCAAAGGCGTCAACGATGTGAAGACGGTCAAGCTTTTCGAGGTCGACATGGACCTTCCTCCCGCGGAGGCCCAGGCCCAGGCGGAGGAGATGTGCAGGAAGCTGCTCGCAAACCCCGTCATCCAGAACTTCAAGGTATCGGTGAGATGAGATGGCTTGCGGTATGAGCAGGCGCGATGCGCCGTTCGACCTTTGCGACATCTCCATCAGGGACGCATCGGACGATGACCTCGTCCAGCTCTCCGCGGATATGAGCCTCGGGCTCTCCCTGGATGAGATGCGCACCGTGAGGGATTATTTCGTCAAGGAGGGCAGGGAGCCCACCGATGTCGAGCTGCAGGCCCTCGGCCAGGCATGGAGCGAGCACTGCTGCTACAAGAGCTCCAAGCCCATCCTGAAGGAGTTCGTCTTCGGCATAGACAGGGACGACGTCCTCTCCAAGGGGGATGCAGGCGTCATGGTCTTCGACGACGAGTACGGATACGCGCTGAGGATCGAGAGCCACAACCACCCCTCGGCTATCGAGCCCTACGGAGGAGCGGCCACAGGAATCGGAGGCATCCTCAGGGACGTCGTCTGCATGGGGGCCCAGCCCATAGGTCTCGCCGATCCCCTCTGCTTCGGTCCCATCGACAAGGAGGTCGACCTCCCCCAGGGAGTCAAGACGCCCAGGTACCTCATGAGCGGAGTGGTCTCGGGAATCCGCGATTACGGAAACCGCGTGGGTGTTCCCACCATAACGGGCGGATTCTTCTTCGACGACAAATACACCGGCAACTGCCTGGTCAATGTCGCATGCCTCGGAATAGTCAAGAGGGCGGACCTCGCCAAGAACTATGCGGGAGGACCCGGAGAGGTCATGATCCTCATCGGCGGACTCACCGGAAGGGACGGCATACATGGCGTGAACTTCGCTTCCGCCGATCTGACCTCCACTTCTGACGAGGATTCCAGAGGGGCCGTCCAGCTCGGAGACCCCATCATGAAGGAGCCCGTCATGCACGCGTGCTTCGAGATCAACGCGAGGCACCTCATCACCGGGATGAAGGACCTGGGAGGCGGCGGCCTGAGCTGCGTCGTCGGAGAGATGGCGCTGGACGGCGGCTGCGGAGCGGATGTGGATCTGGAAAAGGTCCCGCTCAAGGAGCCCGGCCTCGCGCCCTGGGAGATATGGGTGTCCGAGTCGCAGGAGCGCATGATGTGCACCTGCAAGCCTGAGAACGTCGATGCGGTCCTCGAGGTGTTCGACCTCTGGGACGTCCCGGCCACGCCCATAGGGGTGACCACCGACACCATGCACACCCGTCTGTTCTGGAACGGGGAGAAGATCTTCGATATGGATCTCGAGTTCCTCACCGGAGGGCCGGTGTACGAGCGCCCCTACGAGCTTCCCACGGTGTCCGTCAAGGAGAAGGAGGTCTTCCCCCGCATCGAGAGCGACAAGGATGCCATCCTGGCTATGCTCTCCGATCCGAACGTGGCATCCAAGGAGTGGGCCATCAGGCAGTACGACCACGAGGTCCGCGCCGCCACCGTCATCCACCCGATGGTCGGTCCGCTCAACGAGACCGGCCCCGGTGATGCAAGCGTGCTGAGGCCCGTTCCCGACAGATACAAGGGTCTCGCCGCGGCGGTCGGGTGCAACCCGTGGTTCACGGAGGCCGACCCCTACAAGGGGGGAATGTCGAGCATAGACGAGGCCTGCAGGAATCTGGTGGCCGTCGGCGCCAGGCCGAACGCGTTCACCGACTGCCTCAACTTCGGCAACCCCGAGAAGCCCGAGAGGCTCGGAGAGTTCAGGGAGGCTGTCAGAGGCATCGGAGAGGCTGCCCGCGGACTCGGCATCCCCATACCCTCGGGAAACGTCAGTCTATACAACGAGGCTCCGGGAGGACACCACATCCTGCCCACGCCCATGATCCTGGGCTGCGGCCTCATAGACGACATCCGCAAGTGCGTCACAGCCGATTTCAAGAAGGCCGGCAGCTGCATCTTCATCGTCGGAAAGACCAAGGACGAGATGGGCGCCTCGCTCCTCTTCAGGAAGTTCGGAGGCGAGCAGGGAACCGTGCCCGGCGTCGACATAGAGGCGCTGAAGAGGCTCACCGACGAGCTCCTTCAGGCGATGGACGAGGGCCTGGTCCTGAGCTGCCACGACTGCTCAGACGGAGGAATGGCCGTGGCCGTGGCCGAGATGTGCATCTCCGGACATATCGGTGCGGAGATAGACACCTCTGCAATCGACGGCGAGGACTACAGGGTGAAGCTGTACTCCGAGAGCAACAGCCGTTGGATCGTCGAAGTGGACGGTGCCGATGTTACCAGATTCATCGAGATCATGGGCGGCGACGCGACGCTTCTCGGAATAACCAAAGGGGACTGCCTGAAGATCAAGGACAACGGAACGGTCATCCCCGTCGAGGAGATGAGGAAGGCGTGGAGCGAGCCCGTCTGGAAGATCATGGGGGGAGCCGAATGAGGCCCGAAGACGTCAGAGTGTGCGTCATGCGCATCGAAGGTACGAACGCGGAGGACGAGATGGCTGAGGCGTTCAGGGCCGTCGGGGCCCAGGCCGAGGAGGTCCATCTCAAGCAGCTGACAGGCCAGTCCTCGGAGATGAGGCGCAGAAGTCTGGAGGACTATGATGTCCTCGTATTCCCCGGGGGATTCTCCGCAGGCGACTACGTTCGTGCCGGAGCGCTCTTCGCCGCCAGGATAAAGGCTTCACTCGGGCACGAGATACGCTCGTTCGTGGAGGCTGAGAAACCTGTGCTGGGCGTGTGCAACGGATTCCAGATCCTGGTGGAGCTGGGCCTGCTGCCCGCATTCGAGTCTGCCATGTCCGAGAGGCCCGAAGCTGCGCTGTACACCAACGATTCCGGAAGGTTCGAGTGCAGGCCTACGGTCCTGCGCAACGACAACAGGGGGAAGTGCATCTTCACCGGATCCGTTCCCAAGAAATCCATGCTCACCATTCCGTCCGCGCATGCAGAGGGGAAGCTGATGAGCTGCGACCCGGATTTCGTGCAGAAGCTGGAGGACAACGATCAGATTGTGTTCAGGTACGTCTGTCCTGACGGCTCCGATGCGATCTATCCGTGGAATCCCAACGGATCCCCCTCGGATATCGCCGGGATATGCAATCCCGCGGGCAACGTCATGGGCATGATGCCCCATCCCGAGCGTGTGATCTCCAGATTCACCCATGCGGATTGGACCAGAGGATACACGACCGAGGAGGGCGACGGGAGGATCATCTTCCAGTCCGTGATGGATTCGCTCACAGGAAACCGAGCGGGGCGACCCGCGCCTTCCGGGTCCTCGGACCCGGAACCTATTCTCAGAATATTTTGAGTCTGAGCTCCGGATCGTATACCAGAGCGGGCTTGTCGTCCAGGGATGTGTAGGCATAGCCGAGGGAAGCATCCCTTTTTCCTACGGATTCCTCAGGAATCTCGAATACGACCGTGTACCCCCACGTGCGTCCCTTGTTCAGAATCAGTCCGTCGGAGTAGTCAGGATGGGCCACTGTGGCGACGGGATCAGCATCGAACGTCATACGGTCGATAGTGAACTGCCACGTCAGTATAGCCATGCTGGTGTTTATTCCGGCGTCGAAGCCAGAGTTCATGAGAACGATGTCTGCGATGACGAACATCTTCCCGGCAGAAGGTTTGATCTCCGCACCAGCGCTCGTTTCGAAGGATTCGGCATATGAGATGTCGTAGTCGTAGTATCCGTCGGGATCGTGGTGCACATAGCCCCATGTCACGACGACGCCCAGACCTACGGCTAGAATCGCCACTGCAACTATCGCCACGAGCGTCTTCGGGGGCATGAGACCGGATTCGCAGATTATGATAAAACAGTGACGGAAGTTCCGAATCATCGCACCGTCCCCTCGGTTTAATATCAGTCTGCGGATGTAGAGACATGTTCAGGGAGCTCGCCGGTCTGATATCCCGCAACGGGAAGATACTCCTGGCCGTCTGGGTGGTTCTCCTTCTCATGGCTGTGCCGCCCGCATTCAAGGCTATAGACGAGATGGGGTACGGGATATCGGATATGGCCGACTCCGATAGCGAATCGGCAATCGGCGAAGAGATCCTTCTGAGTTATTTCGATACCGCAGTTCATGATGCGGGGAGGACGCCGCTTATCGTGGTGTCCTATGATTCTCGCGACGGATACCGCCAGCTCCAGGGAGACGAGGAGGAAGGGATCCCCTCGTTCGTGGAATATCTGAGAAAGAGCCTTCAGGAGGACAAGGATTGGTCAGGAAAGCTGAGCTTCGATGATGGGGCCGGAATCGTTTCTAGAGCCTACGGGGACCAATCCTCCGGGGCTCTGCTGATTGTGCTGCCTTATGTCTCCGCATATTCCGAGGACTATGTGATTGAAGACACGAGCAATCTACGCGAGAAGATCTCGGATGCAATGGACCTCTTCATGTATGAGCTCTATGAATCTGAGCCGTTCTTCGAGGTCTATGTCACCGGGGATCCGGCGTTGGCCTACGACATGGCTTCGGAGGCATCGCTCTCGCTCGCGGTGATGGTGCTCATCCTTATTGTGGTCACATTGGCGATGACCGGGCTGTTCTTCGGATCCGCTCTCTCGTCCTTCATCGCCATGTCTTCGATGGTTGTATCCACCATTCTAACTGCGGCGGTGATTTTCGGGTTCTGCAACCTCATCGGGGTGTTCTTCGTCCCGGGATTCCTGGTGATGCTGGCAGTCATGTGCATATCCTTCGTCCATAGCATCTATGTGATCTCCGTGTTCCATATCGAGGTCTCGTCCGGATCCGACCGCGGATCGGCCTTGGAGCGCACCGTAGTGCGTACAGGGAATGCCATCGTAGCCGCCAGCGCGTGCTTCATCGTATGCATGTTGGCCCTTGCCTATGCAGGGGAGGGCATGTTCTCCGATTTCGGGCTCTGCATGGCTTCCGGTGCCGCTATAGCCATGCTTGCATCCCTCACTGTTCCGGCATCGATGATCCATATCACGCGCAACGAGCTGTTCTGGTCTCCGAGGTCTGGGAGGCAGGGATTTTTCGGAAGGTTCCGCGGCAGAATATCGAGGCTCTATACCCGTTTCCGCGGTTGCATATCCGGTCTGGTATCGGTAAGGGGTACCGCAGTTCTTCTCGTCATGGTGGCATTGACGGCTTGTTGCGCATACGGGCTGGACGACCATGGGATGAACGAGGAGACCCCTTATGATATGACCAGATCCCTTGCCGCAGGCGAATCCGCAGACGGCATCGAGGTGCTCAGGGCATATTCGGACGGAGGCCTTGTGCATCCGTTCGGCATCGTGATATCCTATGACCATCCGATCGCATACATCCGCTCCGATCCGGATCATCCGGGCATGCAGATGCTGGAATGGGTATCCTATGAGGACATAGAAGCGGTCATTGACCTGGAAAGCAGTCTGTCCGCATGCGATGAGGGGAACATCTCGCGCACAGCCTCCCTGTTCATATGGGATATGATGATCGACAAGGCCCATGTCGCAGGAATCGAGGGCGCTTGGAGCACGATCGAGTACATAGGCGATATGGTCGCCCATGCGGACGGCTCCTATCGTGCCGTATACGATTCCGCAGTGGCATCGGCACTGGTACACGGGTTCACCTACGAGACCCTCATGAGCGAAGGCGGGTCCTTCATGGATCTGGCGATGAACAAGGCCATGGGATCGATCGGATACGAGATGGATTCCGATAGGAGGGTGGTCGTCGATCGTCTGATGATCAAGGTGGAGACGAAGGAGTCAGCAGTGTCGGTCCGCTCCCTTCAGACAGTGGATTCGATGGAGGCTGTTCTGGACGGGTACCGCGCCACGGGGGCTCCCTCGGAGGTCCTGCTGACCGGTGCCGGCAAGGTCTACAGCGAGACGATGGATTCCGTGGAGTCGGGATTCATGAAAGGGCTCCTGTTCACAGTCGTATCCCTGCTGGTCATCCTATCCCTGGTGACGGTCTCCGTGTCGGTGCCTCTGCGCACCGTGGCGACGACGTTCATGGGCGCGGTCATATCCCTGTTCCTTACGGACGTTCTGATGGAGGGGATATGGGGGAGCGTGTCTCTGGCGGTGCAGATCTCGATGCTCGCGGTGTGCGTGCTCATGGGGCTGTGGTTCAACAGCATACAGGAGGATCATATCGCATGGTGCAGGAAGCATGGCATGTCATGGAGGGAGGCCTCCTCGGACCTTCTGACCACGCTCCAGCCGACAATCATCGTCACATCGGTAACACTGGCGGTATGTCTCGGAACCCTCGTCTTCTCGGGGATCCAGCTGATGTCGCAGCTGGGATTCGCCCTCATGGTATGCATCCTCGTGGATGCATTCGTCGTCCGCACGTTCGCATCCCCTGCCCTCTGGAGCAAGGCAGGCGTCAGAGCCCGCAGGAGAAGCAGGAATTGAGCTTCCCGGAGGGTCGACATCCTCCTTCCCGACCAGGAACCAGCAGACCACCAGTACCGACAGGACCATGGCGCTGGCGACCATGCAGCATTCCCGCACGGTCGATTCGAATATCGCCAGGAGCTCGTTCGCATAGACGGACAGGTGATCGAACACCCACAGCTCGACGTCGTTCACCGTCTCGTCCTCCACGCCTTCGATGAACGATGTCAAAGGGCCGCTTATAACGCTCTTGTAGACCGCCATGCCGAGGATGATACCTATGAAACGGGCCGACATCAACAGGCCGGTGACGGCACCCTCATGTTCCGGCCTAGACATGGTCTGGATGCTGACGAGCATCTCCGTGATTATCAGTCCGAATCCGAGCCCCATCACGAACAGGGAGAATCCCACACCCGTCATGCCGCGTGGCATCAGGATGAAGGCCCCCATGAATCCTATGGCGATGACTATCGATCCGGTGAGGAGCAGGGGGCGGATTCCGTGACGGTAGATCAGCTCCATTCCGATGAGCGATGTGACGGCCCCTCCGCCGATCAGGCAGAGAAGCATCCTGCTGGCCTCGTAGAGCGATGCGCCGTACGAGACCATCATGAACAGCGTTATGAACTGGAGCATCCCGAGACCGCAGAATCCTGCCAGGAACATCCCTGACATGAGTCCGACATCAGTCCTGGTGATGCCGTGCGGGATGAGCGGATCCGCAGCCCTTCTCTCAGCCCATACGAGAAGCACCACCATGAGGATGCAGAACTCCGCGAAGGCCAGGCTCTCGTAGCTCACAAGTTCGAAGTCGACGTTCACCGTCTGCGTGTAGAGCATGACCGACGATATCGTGGCCATGGTCAGCACCAGCCCGGGCACATCCCTAACATAGGATGCCGGCGCATCTTCGAGGGAGCGGTAGGCGGCGGTGCCTGCGAGCAGGACAACGAGGGCATTGACCGCCACCAGGATTCTCCAGTCCCCGACATCGACTGTGAAATAGTATCCGACAGCTGTTCCGAAGAGGGATCCGACGCTGAACGCCAGAGTCATGACCTTGTGGGGGTCCAGGCGCTTCCTCTTGTTGTCGAACGCCCCGGGTATGAATCCGAGCGCGGTCGTGAACAGGAATCCTCCTCCGCACCCCTGCATCACGCGGAATGCCACCATCATGAGGACGTTCTCGCTCAGGCACAGCCCGACGGAGCTTCCGGAGAACAGGGCCATCCCGATCAGCAGGGAATTGCGCGGACCCAGCCTGTCCATGAGGACTCCGGCGATTATGACGACGGTGACTTCGGCGATTATGTAGCCGGACAGAAGCCATCCGGTGATGTCGGATCCGGTCTCCAGCATGATCTCGTAGTGAGGGATGCGCATATACATCCAGCTGAGAGCGCTGATGAGCATGCACACTCCGAGAGCGGATACCGCGACCAGGTTGTTCCGACGGCCCATGAGCATCCAATCGTCAGCGCCGATATATGACCACCGCTCCGGACGCCATCGCTTTTCAAATATTCCGACGGCGCTCGGGAAGACGATATCGTGGGATGGAAGGATTCTGCTCTGGTCGTAACCGTTCTGGCAGTCATGGCGGCGGTGTTCGCAATAGCTCTTTTCGATGCGGATGCTTTCGAGGAGCAGGGCCCTTTCGAGATAACGTACGATCTGGACGGAGGAGAGAACGACCCATCCAACCCTTCGACCTTCGATGCAGGAGAGGAGGTAGTCCTGAAGCCTGCAAGCCGGGACGGGATGGTCTTCACGGGATGGTTCTCGGATCCGGATCGCACGCTGCCGTGTCCCGTCATAAAGACGTCGGTGAGGGAGGATGTGATCCTCTATGCCGGATGGGATGTGGATCTCAGCGGGACCGGCTGCACATACGAGGTCACCGGCTATACCGACGACGGAATCCGCACGACCAAGTTCTCTGGGGAGCAGGATGTGCTGCTGCTCTACTACAGCCCCTACAGGCTCTCATACTATGTGGAGGTGGATTCCCGTCTGTCCTGCACGACGTACAGGTTCAACGAGATCGAGAAGCAGTACGAGAATGATGGAACCGTCTCGTTCTGGGCTTCTTCGATATACGGCAAGACGAAGACCGGGGAGGCGGATTTCGAAGCATCCTCCGGAAAGATTCCATGCGATGTCTTCACATCCTACGGCGATAACGGATTGGTCGTCCGCACATGGGAGGGAAAGGGGGATGGCGTGACAGACGCCGTCGAGGCCGAGCGTTCCGGTTTCTACACTTCGATGAAGTACAAGGAGAAGACGGAGGTTCATGCGCCGGAGACGGTCGATGTCAGCCTCTACGGAGGTTCGGGAGTCAAAGCGTCGTTTGACGGGACCCCTCGTCCCGGATCCATGATATCTTTGGATGCCGAGATCCCGGAAGGCTCGACCTTCCTCGGATGGTTCGATTCCAATGGAGATATTGTGAGCAGAGAGGCGTCGTTCGATCTGGAGGTCACGGTGGCAGACGTTCTGCTGTATGCGCGCATCTCGGACGGCTACGATCTCGAGGCCGTGGCCGGAGTCGGAGCCCGCCTGTCCGTGGGCTTCGATCTGGAGGCTGCTCAGTGGTCCGTGGAGTATCTCACGGACGGCGGCGAGCCTGTCGCAATCAGCGGGCCTTCACCGACATACGTGTTCACGAGCGCCGGAGAATATTCGGTGAAGGTCGAGGGCACGACGACGGACGGCGGCGAGTTCAAGTGGGCTCTGAAGGTTCTGGTCGAAGGTGTGCTGCAGATCCCGTTCGAGTGGACTTATGAGGGTGAGGCCTTCTCATACGCTCTCGATGTGGCGTTCAGCGATTATCTGGCCTACAGGGAGGCTGCAGACAAGACATCCAGAAGCCATACCGATGCCGATGCGGATCGTCTCTTCGCGACACCTTCCGATCCCTATGTCAAGGCTCTGGCTTCGTTCCTTTCCGGTACGGCGTCGGATCTCGGTCTCGACGAGGTCGGATCGGCCGAATTCGTACTCTGCTTCGTGCAGGCGCTCCCCTCTTCCGAAGGGGATGAATGGCATTATCCGCTGGAGACGCTGTTCCTCAAGAGTGCCGGAAGCGCGGATTCGTCGATACTCTACTGCTCCCTGATGGGGTCCCTGGGCTACGATACGGCCCTGCTCCTTTTCCCGGGCCATACTGCCGCAGGTCTGTCCATAGACGGTGTGAAGGGTGTGACGTACACGTACTACGGTATCAAGTACCGTTACTGCGAATCCGACCGCACGGGTTTCGGAATAGGAGAGAAGCCCGAGGATGTGGACAACAGGGTATCGGCATTGGTCGAGATCCCGGCGGCCGTCAGAGCTTGACCTTGACGTCCACCGCGTCGCCGTCCTCCAGACTGAGGGTCCTTCTCAGGTGGTATTGGCAGATAATCTCGATGACGTCTGCGTAATGCGATCTTTCAGGAACGACGATTGCGCAGTCGATGTTGCGGATCTTCGCTTTGTAGGCCACGACGTCTCCGAAGCTCCTGCCTTCGTCGACGAATCCCGATATCGGGGTGCCGGCGATGCTCTTTATGACATCGAGCTTGCCGATGTCCTCGGAATCAACCTGGACGTTGAGAGTTCCTTCGAACGGCGTGAATCCGAGCTTTTCGCGGAACTGGGCGAGGTACTGGCTCTGGCATATGTAGTACCCGCCTTCACCCATTCCAGACTGGACGGTGCCGTGGATCGTGATATGATCGGTCAGCTCGAATATCCTGCGGTACTCGTTGTACTCCTTTTTCAGATCCTCGATGCCTTTGGTGGTCAGCTTGATGCGCTGTCTCCTTGCTCCGAGATCCCTGACGATGTACTTCATGTCCAGTAGCTCCAGGATCCTCTTGGATGCGGACTGCTGACTCATCTCCAGGGCTTCGCCGAGTTCCCTGGATGATATGGCTATGTAGTCGTCCATAGCGCCCAGGAGGGCCAGTTTGCGAAGAGCGAAGGAGTACTTCTCGTCCATGATTCACAGGAAGCACTCTAGGGATAAATAACCACTCGAAAAATGGTAGGAAGGGAAGAAGGCGCCTTTCGGCGCCTGTTTCAGGAATCAGATGATCCTGTTGCCGTCAACCCACTTGGTGGTGTTGGGGCAGGCACCCACGAGGATGCAGCAGATGGCGATGACCGCCAGAATCGCGCTGACCCACAGGAAGGTGGAGTCGTAGATGGCCGCGATGACGGTCACAGCCAGGGCGAGAGCGCTGATGACCAGGACAGTGTCTCCCTTGACGGGGCTGTATTTGGTGAATGTTCCTGCGGCAGCGAAGAACATGACCGCTACGAGCATGTTGAGTCCGACGACGTACATGTCGTCGAGCGCACCCGTCCACGAGTACGCCATGGCCACGAGGGCGATGATGCCGCCAAGCATTCCGAGGGCGACACCGAATTTCATCTTGTTGGGTTGTTGTGCCATTGCAAATCCTCCTTCAGATAGTCTCGACGTCGACATCGACATCCTTCGCGCTCTTGATGTTGAGGATCATCTTGACGCTCTCGGATATCATCCAGAAGAGCGCGCAGATGATTGCGATCCCTTCGGTGAAGGCCAGGTCCTTGCCGATGTAGCAGCTGAATGCCACGAGGATGAGGATGGCCGCGATGGCTCCATTGATCCTCTTCCCCTCGGTCCAGTCTCCGTAGACGGAGAGGGCCGCTGCGAGGAAGATGAAGGCGAAGGCCAGGTAGGAAACGGTGTCGTGAAGGTTGCCGTTACCATAGTCGGAGTTGTAGATCCCGACGAGAGCCAGGAATATGCCTGCGGCGGCGCACATGATGCCGCTCGCACGGCTGCAGTTGTCTTCGCAGTAGGCTTTTCCGACACCGAACACGAAGCCGAGGGCTCCGCAGACGATGCAGCCGTACTTGAAGACATCCGCAGTGAACTGATTCGTCGACACGCCCAGTTCGGAGATCATGTTATCGCCGAAGGTCCATGCAGGATCGTTCTCGGCGGCAACAATCCACATGATGGCGAAAGCGAACGCCATGATGAGGCCGATCACCGCGAACAGCGCGGGACTGCGGTTTGTCGCATTCATGCGGCCTGAAAAGCCGTGCGTAATTTAATAATGATTGTCTAAGATGGGTCTCTGGATTCACAGGAGTGGCCTGATTTGAAGTACATTTTCTTCGTGGGTACGGCCGGCAGCGGGAAGAGCACGCTCGTCGGGGCTTTCAAGCAATGGTTGGACGATGAGGGAGTCGACTCCATAGTGGTGAATCTCGACCCCGGGGCGGATGCGCTTCCCTACGGTCCGGATGTCGACATCAGAGAATGGATCAATCTCGAGGAGACTATGAGGGAATACGGCCTAGGGCCCAACGGCGCGCAGATTGTCGCCGCGGATCTGATGGCGGCGAACATCTCCAAGATGTCTCAGGTCATCGAGACCTACGGGTCAGAGTACGTCCTCGTCGATACTCCCGGACAGCTGGAACTCTTCGCGTTCAGAGAGTCCTCCCAGCTGATCGTCTCCGCATTCGGAGCAGAGGATTCGATGATCGTCTATCTCTCCGATCCCTCACTCTGCCGCACCCCCAACGGATTCATCTCGGCCATGGTCCTCGGTGCGCTCGTGGAGTTCAGGCTTCAGCTGCCGACTCTGAACGTCCTTTCCAAGTGCGATACGCTCTCCGATGAAGACGAGCAGAGGATGATCGACTGGTACCAGGTATCCGATGCCCTCTACGGGGATCTGCTGGATTCCGACAGCCAGCCGGAGACCGTCATAGGGATGGAGCTCTTCAAGGCCGTCGAGAATGCGGGAGTCTTCGGAGAGATACGCGCCGTTTCCGCGCAGGACGGCACGGGACTCGAGGAGATCTACGCAGCAGCGCAGCTCAATTTCTTCGGCGGGGACGATATAGGCGACCGCTGAATTTCGGAATCTCGTCAGGGATGCGTCATCGGTTTTTCGGACGCAGAAAAAATGAATGTTGCGGGGGGAGAACCCCCCGCTTTTCAATCCTCACCCGAACATATGGGCGGGTGCAGGCTTGGTCTTGTTCCTTCCGGCCTCGGACACCTTCTCCTTGGCCTCGACGAAGTCATGCTCGGTGACGTGGTCCCTGTCGGCCCTGATGGCGAGCATTCCGGCCTCGGTGCAGGTACTCTTGATCTCGGCTCCGGAGAATCCCTCGGTCATCTCTGCGAGCTTCTTGGCGGACACCTTCTTGTCCACGTTCATGTGCTTGAGATTGATCTCGAAGATCTGGGTCCTTCCGTCTATGTCGGGCAGTCCTACGTCGATGATCCTGTCGAACCTGCCGGGCCTCAGCAGAGCATCATCCAGGATGTCCGGCCTGTTGGTGGCTCCGATGATCTTGACATCGCTGGTCGGAGTGAATCCGTCCAGTTCGGAAAGCAGCTGCATTAGGGTCCTCTGAACCTCGCGGTCGCCGGACGTAGCGACGTCGAGACGCTTGGCACCCACCGAGTCGAGCTCGTCTATGAAGATGATGCTGGGCGCCTTGTCCTTGGCAAGCTGGAACAGCTCGCGGACCAGTCTAGCACCCTCTCCGATGTACTTCTGGACCAGTTCTGATCCCACGAGCCTGATGAACGTGGCCTGCGTGGCGTTGGCCACTGCTTTCGCCATCAGGGTCTTTCCGGTTCCGGGAGGTCCTACGAGAAGCACTCCTTTGGGCGGCTCGATTCCGACCTTCTTGTAAAGCTCGGGCCTCAGCAGAGGATCTTCTACAGCTTCTCTGAGCTCCATCATCTGCTGTTTCAGGCCGCCAATGTCGGCGTATGTGACATCGGGTTTGTCGATGATCTCCGCGCCTGAGACGACGGGGTCCACCGGCGTCGGGAGGACTTCCATCAGAGAGAGCGTCTGCTTGTTGAGCGATACCCTGGATCCGGGAATCAGGTCCTCCGGTTTGACGTATTCCGAGATGGAAACGACGAAATCTGGTCCCGTGGTGCTCTTGACGACCACGCGGTTGTTCGGCAGGACGTCCCTGAGCGACGCGACAATGAGCGGAGGACTCTTCAGCCTCTCGAGCTCGTTCCTGAGCCTCGAAAGGTCCTTCTGGAGTCTGAAGAGTTCACTCTCGGAGTAGCGCTTTTCCGTCTCGGCGTTCTGAAGGTCTTCCATCAGCCTGACGTTCCTCTCTTCGAGGGTGACAATCTTGGCCTTCAATTCGGCCATCTCATCGTTCTCGCCCGTCATATGCTCTCCTGCGGGGTACGGATGACTTTCGTTATAACGGTTATGGGGTGTCGGATGGGCATCGCGAGCGGTCCTTCATGCTGTCTGCGAGCGTCTGGAAATCATTGATTCATCGGCGTTACTCCTCTGCTGGGCAAAAGATATTACCGACCTTGATGATGGGCGGAGCATGATTTGCGAGATGTGCGGCAAGGACGTTCCGCAGACCCGCGAGGCCATAGTAAGCGGCGCGAGGCTAATGGTATGCCCTTCCTGCTCTAGATTCGGAGAGGTATCCGGCGCATCCACCTCGTCCAGGCCAGGCGCCCCCGTTTCCCAGTCCGTCATCGATCAGAGGCTGGAGAGGCGCGAGAGAAGGATGCAGTCCAAGGACATCTACGCCGGGACGACGACGATCGAGCTCGTCGACGACTACGGCGGAGCCATTAGAAGGGCCCGCGAAGCCAAGGGCATGGACCTGAAGGCTTTCGCCAACGAGATTCAGGAGAAGCAGGGCATCCTCGCCAAGATCGAATCCAATAATCTGATTCCCGAGGACAGGCTCATCAAGAAGATCGAGAAGGCCCTCGACATCAAGCTCACCGAGGCCGTTCAATCAGGCGGAGTCGTGGGCGGAGGCCGCGCCGATGGCATGACCCTCGGCAATTTCATCAGGAAGGAGTGATTCCGCTCCTGGAAACCCACCTGTAGACTCCTTCGATGAAGGGGTCTACAGCTATTCCGTTTTCGCGCATTACAATCAGTGCGGCTACTGAAACATCGATATCCAATCTCTTCTGGATCCTGTTGCATTCCTGGATGAACTCCCTGCGGTGCATTCCTGCATCGGAGGCGACATCCATCAGCTTCGGGAACATGTCTATTGCCGGTTCAGAGGGTTTCTCGCAGACGCCCGATGACAGCAGGTCCTTGGGAGGGCGGTACGCCAGGGGCACGTCCACCGCCGACAGATCGACGAGAGGGCGCAGGTATCCGTCCTTCTGCTCGAGGATCCTGCTTCTCACCATGAGGCCGAGGAGCGCCTTGGCATCGGACGGCGACATCCACTTCTGCTTCAGCGAGACGTCCATCACGAATTCGTCCGCAGTCAGCACGTCCTTTCCGACGGCGCGGTACAATGCCGCGGCGCACATCTCGAGTTCCCCGCTCATGCGTCCCCCGAGCCTCTGGAATCAGATAACGCTTGCGTCGTCTCCTATATACGCGCGTGCGTTGTTTGTGTTTTAAACTAACAGGGCGGGCAAACGCTTATATCGCACATCCGGTTACGATGCCCCATCCCACATGGTGAGAACATGAGCTGCGTGAATAACTACACCAGATTCGAGAGGGCCAGGATCATCGGCGCCAGGTCGCTGCAGATCTCCTACGGGGCTCCTGTCCTAGTGGACTATCCCGAGGACATGCTCGACCCTATCGACATTGCCATGCTGGAGTTCCAGAACGACATGATACCTATCACCGTCGTCAAGAACTGAATAAAGAGGAATCACTATGGCAGACGATGACATTCAGCCTATAGACAGCAACGAGCTCCTGGTCCCCGAAGAGACCTATCTGACCTCCGGTGTCCACATCGGAACCCAGCAGAAATCCGCCGACATGAAGGAGTTCATCTACAAGGTCAGGACCGACGGACTGTACGTCCTGGACATCAAGAAGACCGACGACAGGATCAGGGCGGCAGCCTCCTTCCTGAGCCGCTTCAACCCCAACAGGGTCCTCGTCGTCTGCGCCAGGCAGTACGGACAGAAGCCCGCCAGGGAGTTCTCCAAGGCCATCGGAGCCCCTGCGTTCGCCGGAAGGTTCGTTCCCGGAACCCTCACGAACCCCGCCAACCCCAACTTCATCGAGCCCGAGGTCCTTGTCATCACAGACCCCTCGGCCGACAAGCAGGCCCTCAATGAGGCTCTGAACCTGGGAATCCCTATAGTCGCCATGTGCGATGCCAACAACGAGACCCGCAACGTCGATCTCGTCATCCCTACCAACAACAAGGGAAGGCGTGCTCTGGCCTGCATCTACTGGCTGCTCTCCAGGCAGGTCCTCGTTGACAGGGGAGACATCAAGGATCCCGCCGACTTCAAGCTTGAGATCGAGGACTTCGAGGCCAAGCTGGTCATGTAAACGGGTCCCTCCGGGACCCAAAAAACCATTTCCATCTTCTTCCATACCCTTTCTCATGAGATTTCCAGCGGTTTCTGGCAAGTTCTATCCTTCCGATCCCGTTGATCTGAAGGATTCCATCGAGGCCTGCTTCGACCATCCCCTGGCTTCAGGGAGGCCGGTGCGCACGGGCGACGAGAGGTCGATCCGCGGAGCCATAGTCCCTCATGCAGGATATATGGCGTCCGGGGCGAATGCGTCCAACATCTATCGCATGCTGAAGGAGGACGGCCGTCCGGAGGCGTACGTGGTCATCGGACCCGATCATTACGGCATGAGTCCGTTCAACACCGTCTGCTCGGATGATTTCATGACTCCCTTCGGTCCGTGCAGGACCGACAAGGAACTCTGCTCCAGGCTGTCGGAGACGATACCCGACATACCGGAGGCCCACAGGTACGAGCATTCGATAGAGGTGCAGCTGCCGTTCCTGCAGTACATCGATCCGGATGCGCGCATCGTCCCGGTTATGATGAGCGACCAGTCCCCGAAGGCAGCCATGGTCCTCGCAGACGCTCTCAGAAAGGCATGCGAAGGGAGGGACGTCGTCTACATAGCATCCACGGACATGTCGCATTACATACCGAAGGCGGAGGCCGAGAGGCTGGATGGTCTGGTCCTCGACAGGATTCGCGACATGGATTGGAAGGGCATGTACCGCGAGATCGCGGACAACAGCATCACGATGTGCGGGTACGGTCCAACTGCAGTGATGATGATGCTGTGCGACAACTGCTCGCCGGAGAGCATCAAGCATACCGATTCGTTCGATTCCCTGGGAATCAACAGGGATTCCGTAGTCGGATACGCTACGGCGGTTCTGAGACCTAGGGATTAAAACCTGCAGTGCTATCGAGGTCGGGATAACATGGAATCCGGAGAAGCTCAGAATTTCTGCGCCCATTGCGGTCGCGTCCTGACCGCCGACCAGAGGTTCTGTCCGGAATGCGGTACCCGCGTTCCCGGCAGGAACCCAGAGGCCGTAGAGCAGGAGAAGGCCGAGATAAGGACCGGCATCGGAAGGCAGCTCGTGTGGGCCGCCGCTCTCATGCTGATCTATTCCATCCCGTTCCTGGTGGTCGGGATATACGTGGCCCTGTCTGCTGAATCTATGACCGATCTGCTTTTCAACGACCCCAACGCGCTGTCGTACATCGAGCAGTACGGACTCACCCGCCAGGAGGTCCTCGACTACTTCGAGGTGGCTTCCATCGCGTACATCATCTCGTCCGTATGCGGTATCGTCTCCGCCTACTTCTGCTACACCAAGCAGCACTTCTGGCCCGCGGTGATCCTCTGCGTGATCTCGATGATGACCGGAGTGGCCGGCTTCATCGCCCTCTTCATGGGTCTCTTCGCCTTCTGGCTGATCCTGTCCGGGAAGATGGGGTTCAAGGAGTACGGATCCGAGCTGGATTCCGAGCTCTCGAAGATAGTCTGAAAAGGAAACAGTTTAGGGACGGGGGATTCCCCCCGTCCGTTCAAATGCGTTTGAGATATCTCAGGTTGGGCTCGTAGACGAGGCCCTTGTCCATTAGGTTGTTGGATATCTCCTCGAGTTCGATGCTGCTTATGCCTTCGGCTTCGGCACGCCTCTCCAGCTCGTCGCGGGGGGCTCCCTTGCCGTCTGTGTCGAGCTCCTCGAGGAGGTTGAGGATGATGTCCTCCATCTGGCCGTGGTTCTGTCCGCCTGCCGGGGATCCCTCTTCGTCCACGTAGATCTCGTCGGCGCCTTCGTCGACGCCCTCGGGGAATCCGAAGTCGACTTCCTTTTCGGGGAGCAGTCTTCTCAGAGCGTTCTGGATGGTCTTCAGGTAGACTGCGGAGTCGGGCATCTGCCCGTAGTTGTCCAGGGCGTAGAGCATCCCCTCGGCCTGCACGGGGCTCATCCCCATCTTGATGAGGTCCGGGGTCTTGGCGTCCGGGAGCGACACTACCTCTTTCATCCATTTGAGCCTGGCCCATGTGGATTTGGCCGTGTCGAGGAGCCATTCGTTGAGCGTGGTCTCATCGATCTTTATGATGCGCTCGGGGCGGACGGATACGAAGGTCCTTCCGTCGTCTCCGGTGTAGGCTCTCACCCTTCCTACTGCTGCGACGAAGCAAGGAGGCTCTATGTCGGCCATGGCGGCGGCGGCCTCGGGCTGGAATCTTCCGATGTTTAGGAAGAACTGGCCGTTGACGTCCTGGATCCTCGCTCTCCACATCGGTTCGTCCTCGGTGCCGCTGTTGGCCTTCTCCGTCATGGTTCCGGCTATGAGCACCCTGTTGATCTTCGCGCCGAGAGGAGATACCAGATACGAAGGCATCTTCTCC
This sequence comes from Methanomassiliicoccaceae archaeon UBA480, assembly GCA_002506425.1. GTDB lineage: Archaea > Thermoplasmatota > Thermoplasmata > Methanomassiliicoccales > Methanomethylophilaceae > Methanoprimaticola. The sequence continues at coordinate 25,124 of DAXO01000017.1, forward strand.
TCGGTGGCCTTTATTTCTAGCGTCGCGGAGTTTATCTCGTTGGCGAAGACCCTCCACGCGGTCTCCCTGGGGTTCGCTTTACCGTTCATATGGCGGCCTCCACTTCCTCGAGGAGCTTCTCCGCTTCGGCCTGCACATCAACCTCCACGTTGGATGCCGATCTGACGATCATGCTCGGGCCGTAGTCGTCGCTCATCACGTTGCCTGTTATGCGTATCCGGCGGAGGAGAATTTTGCCTAGCAGTTCCCTTACGACGACCCCTTCGCCTCTTGCGGCGGCGAGACCCATCGCGGATGCCATGGAGACTCCGACGAGCTTCTCCGTATCCTCCCTGTTGACGATGGCTCCGATCGCTCCGGTGCCGTCGTCGATGACGAGCTTCATCCTCATGTCGGGAACGCCTTCGACGGTCCCGTGGATGGAGCAGACGCCGTTCATCATCGAGCGGTTGCAGTTCGGACATCTCTTGATGAGGCCGCTCCCGTTCTTCATGTCCACGACGACCCCTTCGATCGTTATGTCTAGGCCTCCGCCGATACGGGTGACCTCCTCGACGGTCTTCAGGGTATTGCCTTCTTCGACATCGAAGCTCCTGTCTATGCGCTCCACGACGGCACGGTCCCCGATGTTGAGCTGGGGTATGCCCTTCCAGGCGCGGATGTAGCAGTTCTTCGCTGAGATGGATTCGCCCGCCTTGAGCTCGAAGTCGTGCCAGGCGGAATACTGGATCTTGCCGGTCTCGTCGGCGATTATGCCGGAGTAGACGACCTTCTCCTCGCCCCTGCTTGTGATCTTGCGGGATTCGACAGAGAGGATCTTTCCAGCGACATTGACGTTCCCCATCCCCTCCCTTATGTCTCCTATTTTCACGTCGGATGCGGAGAGGGACGCACCCGTGTTGGGGACATTGATCTCGACGCCTGGGGCGGCCTCGACCCTTCCACGGTTCCCTATGTTGATCTGAACTCTATCGTTCCAGAGTTTGCAGTAGCAGCTCTTGAATGTGTAGACAGATCCCTTCTCGAGCTGGACTGCTCCCGGCTCCCAGACGGTGAACGATGCCGTTCCCGTGTCATCGCCGAGTATACCGGAGACGATGGTCTTGCTCAGACCCTTGACAGTGATGTTCTTGCTTTCGACGTAGACGATCTTGCCCAGGACGTCGACGTTCGTCTCGGATCCGTTGAGGTCCGCGATCTTCTTCGACGGATTGTTCGCGGTGGCGAATCCGCTATCGCTTCCGCCGTATTTCCTTATGATTCCGCGTTTGGCGGCGGTGATGTCGACGTGATAGTCGTCGAGGTATTTCCTCAACTCCGCCTTCAGCTGCTCATCGTCGATTCTGTTTCCGAGCACCCTTTTTATTTCTTCGATGTGGGGTGTTAGTTCATTTTCGTTCATCGGATCGACCTGTCCGCAGAGGACCATGGCGTATCGAAGACGGACATAATATTGTTGTTCCATGCGGTAAGTGTAAGTCGCTTCGAGGACTGGTGATCCGAGAGAAGAAGGCGCTCCGCGGCCCGCATCGCAATGAAAGATGGTATGCCGCCGGGCAGGAGAAACAAGAATCCCGGCGGTTTGGACTCCAATCAGGACTTTTCGATACCCCTCCTTGATGCCATCATTTTGTACAGCAGCACGATGACAAATGCGAGGCCGATGACCAGGACAACGGTGGCGCCGGGAGGCGTATCCGTCATCAGGGACAGGAAGAGGCCCGCCGCCGACAGGGTGAGCGCGTACGCCGTCGCTCTTCCCATCGTCCCGGAGATGCCGCGCGAGAACAGGCAGCCCATGGCCGCAGGGATAGTCATCAGAGCCATGATCATCACGATTCCGACGACGTTGGCGACCATCACGCAGGTCACGGCTATGAGGATGTGGAGGATCAGATCCAGAGCCTGCGTGCGGACGCCAGAAATCCTGGCGAAGTCAGCATCGAACGTCAGGATGCGGAGGTCGCGGTAGAAGAGGGCCACTATCGCCAGGATGACCACTGTCACGCCCTCCATTATGTGCAGCTTCCCCGAATCGATAAGCAGCATGTTGCCAAACAGGATCGTCTCGTACGAGGACGGAACCAGCACGCTCCTGTCCACGTAGCACATGAAGATCACTCCCGCGGCCATGCCTACGGCCCAGAGCACCCCTATCACGGAGTCCTCCCTGAGCTCGTCGACCTTCTTGCAGACCACCATGACGACGGCCGCCGCGATGCTGAAGATCAGCGCACCTATCATGGGGGTCATCCACGAGACCGCGAAGACGGACATCACGTAGTATGCGAATCCGACGCCTCCGAATGTGGTATGGGCTATCCCGCCGGTCACGGAGACCATGCGGTTGATCACGACGTACGTCCCGATGACGCCGCACAATATGCAGGCGAGCACCGTCGCGACGAACATGTTCTGTATCAGAGGGATGCCCAGATAGTCGATCACGTTTGTCATCGCCATGCCTCCTCGGTATGTCCGCGTAGGTCGGACGGATCCATCTCCGTCACGGTCCCGTCGACGCGCACGATCCTGTCGATGAGGTCCGACACGTCGCCGGTGTCATGGGTGATCATCATGACGGTGACGCCGTCTTTCTTGGCATCCGCCAGGATGCTGTGCATCCTAGTCCTCATATCCGGGTCTATGCTGGCAGTGGGTTCGTCCAGGAGGAGGATCCCGGGATTGGAGACGAGGGCTCTAGCCAGCAGCATGCGCTGCATCTGCCCGCCCGAGAGGTCCCCGATGCGTCTGCTGCGGAGCTCCTCTATCCCGGTCCGCTCCATCGTCTCCGTCACCCGCACTTCCGCGTCCGGATTCCGGCGCGGGAGGAAACCCTCCTCGGGCCTCAGGCCCATGCGGACAACCTCTTCTACGGTGATAGGGTACTTCCTGTCGAACTTGCCGAACTGGGGCATGTAGCCTATCCTGCCGCACGCCTCGTTGGGAGAAACGCCGTCGACGGCGACCCGGCCCCTGCTGGGTGCCATCAGCCCGAGCACCGTCCTGAACAGCGTGGTCTTGCCTCCTCCGTTGGGGCCGGTCACAGCCATGAAGTCCCCATCCATGACCTTCAGGCTGATGTCCCTCAGCACCCTGGCATCGGCGTAGCTCACGCTCACGGAATCGAGCTCTATGCGCGGCGTTCCTCCACTCATTTTCAGGCCTTCTTGAAGTCTTCCTCGAGGAAGTCCAGGAATTCGGAGATCGATTCCAGCATGTCGTCCGAAGTGGGGCTGACAACATGGACTTCGATCCCGGCATCCTCCAGGGTGGAGCGTCCTTCGTATCCCTCATCGGTGGTGGACACGAAGATGGATTTGCATCCCTCGTCCTTGATCATGGAGACGGCCTGCGAGGGGGTCACCTCGCCGTTGGCCTCGACCGATACCATGTGGATGTCGATGCCGAATCTGTCGGCATACTGCTGAAGGAGATACTGCCATGCAGGGTGCCAGACCATCACGTGCTTGTGGCCCGTGCCGGCGACGGAGGCGACTTCCGTCATCTTCTTGTCGATGCTGTCGACGTCCTTGTTGAACTTCTCGAGGTTCGACTTGTAGTCGTCGGCTCCATCGGGGTTGAGGGCCGAGACCTCCTTCTCCACATAGGCAGCGATCTGCCTCAGTATGTCAGGAGAGGTCCATATGTGGGCATCGGTGGCGGATTCCTCATGCTCGTGGTGATGGTGCTCCACGTTGGGGAGGGCCGTGTATTCGATATTCTTGGAGATGTCCGCTATTTTGACGGAGGAGGGGATGTCCTTCTGGACGGCATCGAAGAATGCGGTCTCCCACTCGACTCCCGTTCCGATTTTGAAATACAGCTTGGAGCTGTAAAGGTCCGATACGTTGCTGGGCGTGGAATACGCCTCATGGGGGTTCACATTGGGCCCCATCATCGAGACGACGCGGAAGTCGTCGCCTACGATCCTCTCGACGATATCCTTCTCCCAGCTCATCGTGACCGTGATGGTCTCGGCACCGTCGTCTTTCTCATCGCCGTTATGGGCGAGAACCAAGCAGGCTCCCGCTGCGATGATTATTACGACTGCGATTGCTGCAAGTGTGCTTGTTTTCATCGAAGTGCGGTTTTCGATTATTGTTATTAATATATATCGATTTAATTATTAACATTTGATTTATTATGGATTTAATATTAATAATTACGATGATTTATAACAACATTGCATTCGTTCCCGGCGAGATGCCGACGCCGGTAGGAGATGCGGCAGAGAATCCGTGGTTGATCTCCAGCACCCAGTAGCCAAGGTTTATACGGTGGAGCGCTATTGTCCAATATGGTTCCCAAGAGCAAGATCGATGAGATTCTGGACGAGTACGACCCGAACGACATCACCATTGCAACCTTGTGCTCCCATTCCTCGCTTCAGATTTTCCACGGCGCCAGGAAGATGGGCTTCAAGACCCTAGGTCTGACTATCACTCACAGCACGAAGTACTACGACGCTTTCCCTCTGGCAAAGCCTGACGAGATCCTTCGTTTCAAGGACTTCGACGACTTCGAGGAGCGCACCGGGGAGCTCTTGGACAGGAACACGATCATCATCCCCCACGGTTCCTTCGTCGAGTACATGGGTCCCCGCAGGTTCGCGGATATGCCCGTGCCGTCCTATGGGAACAGGGCGGTTCTGGGATGGGAGTCCGACAGGGACAAGCAGAGGCAGTGGATCACGTCCGCGGGCGTTCCGATGCCCAAGCTTATCACCGACGCCAGGGAGATCAACGAACCCGTCATGGTGAAGTACCATGGGGCCAAGGGCGGAAGGGGATACTTCATAGCCATGGACTATCCCGATTTCAAGATGTCCATAGATCCGAGCCAGCCCTACACCATCCAGGAGTACTGCCTCGGAACCAGGTACTATCTCCACTTCTTCTACGACCCGTTCAAGACCGACGGATACAGGTGCGAGCAGGGCGGATCCCTCGAGCTCCTCTCCATCGACAGGCGCGACGAGTCGAACATCGACGAGATGTACAAGCTCGGATCCATCGAGGAGTCCAAGAGGCACGGCCTCTACCCATCCTTCGTCGTGACCGGGAACACGTCCGTCGTCATCAGGGAGTCTCTGCTGCCCAAGGCCTTCGAGATGGCCGAAGCGGTCGTCAACAAGTCCTATGAGCTCTTCGGAGGCATGTGGGGGCCGTTCTGCCTCGAGACCGTCGTGTCCGACAAGCTGGAGTTCAAGGTGTTCGAGATCTCCACGAGGATCGTGGCGGGAACCAACCCGTTCATCTCCGGATCCCCCTACGCGGATCTCATCTATCCCGGTCTGAGTACCGGTGCCAGGCTGTCCATGGAGATCAGGGATGCCATCCAGCAGGGCCACCTGAAGGACATCATGTCCTGAGGCCGTCGAAAACCCATTCACCAACCATTTTAATCAACAATCCCAATCGGTGTAGACAAGAGGAATGCCCATGGTATCGAAGAGGCTCCAGGAGATCCCCGCGTCGGGGACGATCGCAATTTCCAATCTGGTCAGTCAGATGAAGGCGGAGGGCGTGGACATAGTCTCGTTCTCCATGGGAGAGCCGGATTTCACAACGCCTGAGAACATCATCGATGCCTGCTGCGATGCGCTGCACAGCGGATTCACCCATTATACTCCTTCCATGGGCATACCTGAGCTCAGGGAGGCCGTCGCCGATATGGAGAGCAGGGTCGACGGAGTCCCCTGCAGGGCGTCCAACGTGCTCATCACGCCTACCAAGCAGGCTATCTTCATGATCGCCCTGGCATATATCAATCCGGGTGACGAGGTAATCCTTCCAGACCCGTCATGGGTCTCCTACGAGGCTTGCGTCCGCCTGGCCGGAGGCGTGCCGGTATATATTCCGACCAAGTTCGAGGACGAGTTCGTCGTCGACCCCGCGCTCATCGAGGCCGCGATCACCCCCAGGACGAGGATGATCATCCTCAACACTCCTTCCAATCCCACCGGAACAGTCATTCCTCGTGAGGTTCTGAGGCAGATCGCCGATATCGCCATCGCCAACGACCTCCTCGTGCTCTCCGACGAGATCTACGAGAGCATCATCTACGAGGGCAAGCACACATCCATAGCGTCCTTCCCGGAGATGTTCGACCGCACCCTGCTCGTGTCCGGCCTGTCCAAGACGTACGCCATGACCGGATGGAGGCTCGGATGGGCCGTCGCTTCCGAGGAGAACATCAAGGCCATCAACAAGCTCCAGTCCCATTCCATCTCGTGCTGCGTGTCCTTCGTCCAGAAGGCGGCCGTCGAGGCGATCCGCGGACCGCAGGATGCAAAGGAGGCTATGGTGAAGGAGTTCAGGAAGAGGCGCGATCTGGCACTCGATCTGATATCCGAGATCCCCCAGCTCGAGTGCAACGTTCCCAAGGGCGCGTTCTATGTGTTCCCCAGATACAGCATCGATATGCCCTCGGCCAAGCTGGCAGAGGTCCTTCTCAAGGAGGGCCATGTGGCCGTGACTCCTGGAACCGCTTTCGGTCCTGGCGGGGAGGGATTCTTCAGAGTCTCCTATGCGACCTCCGAAGACCAGATTCGCGAGGGATTCGACAGGATCAAGAAGACCCTGGCTTCTCTTTGATCAGTAAACCGCCGACCGATATCGCACAGAGATGTCGGTCGGCGTACATATCGTTCTATACAGACTGCGTCGCGCGCATTCCGCGCGCGTACCTTTAATAGGGATGCTCTGATAACCGGCTGATAGCCTCAGGGCATGAGGGATTATATTGAGCAGGATGCTGTACACAGTGGGCCCCGTCTATGTGGCGCCCGATACGCTTCAATCTATGACAAAGCCGATGATCACGCACCGCTCTCCCGAGTACAAGGAGCTCCACGCGGGGATCGTCGACAAAATCAAGAAGACTCTGGACACCGACATGGATGTCTTCCTCGTCTCCGGATCCGCCACAGTGTTCAACGAGGGCGCGATCAGGAACGCCGTTTCCGACAGGATGCTCGGCATCACCAACGGATCCTTCGGAAACAGACTGATCGAGATCGGAGAGCTCAACGGCAAAGTCGTCGACAAGGTCCAGGTCCCCTGGGGCAAAGCAATGAGGCCCGAGGACATCGCAGGCAAGGTCGGAAAGGATACCGAGGCCGTCTGCTGGTGCGCGAACGAGTCATCCACCGGAGTGTTCAGCGACTCCGTCGCCATCTCCAAGGCAGTATCGGAGCAGAATCCCGACGCGCTGAAGATCGTCGATGCCGTGACCGCCGCCTACACCAAGGATCTGAGGGTCAAGGATATGGACGCGGATGCCATCATCTTCGGGACCCAGAAGGCTCTGGCTCTGCCTCCGGGAATGGCCATCATGCTGTGCTCCGAGAGGATGCTCGACAAGGCCAAGACCGTGAAGAACCGCGGATTCTACACGGATCTGCTCAAGATCAAGAAGCAGAGCGATGTGAACTATGCTCTGACCACGCCGCCTGTCTCCCTCATGTACGGACTCGACTACCAGCTGGACAAGTTGCTGGGCGAGGGCATGGGCCATGTCTACGAGCGCCACGCCGAGATGGCCAAGCTCGTCGAGGACTGGGCGGATGCGAAGCTTGCCGGCGTGTTCCCAGAAGAGGGCTACAGGTCGAAGGGCATATCCGTTCTCAACAGGGGCGATCTCGATTTCGATGCCTTCCACAAGAAGCTCAAGGCAAAGGGATACGAGATCTCCAACGGATACGGAGACATCAAGGAGAAGACATTCAGGATCGGTCATATGGGAGACGTCACGCCTGCAGGCGTGAAGGAGCTCCTGGCCGTCATGGACGAGATTTTGGAGGAGTGAAGATGGTTGTCAAAGTGCTGATTTCAGATCCCCTTTCCGAGGACGGGGTCAAAGTCCTCAAGGATGCCGGATTCCAGGTCGACGAGAAGCCCGGCATGTCCGAGGACGAGCTGTGCTCCGTCATCGGCGACTACGACGGCCTCATCATAAGGTCCGGTACCAAGGCCACGAAGAAGGTCATCGATGCGGGAAAGAATCTGAAGGTCATCGGCCGCGCCGGAGTCGGAGTGGACAATATCGATGTTCCTTATGCAACCGACAAGGGAATCCTCGTCATGAACACCCCTTCCGCGAACATCCTCTCCGCGGCCGAGCACTCCTGCGCCATGCTGCTCGCTCTTGCGAGGAACATCCCCTTCGCCCACGAGTCCATGCACAAGGGCGAGTGGAAGAGGTCCAAGTACACCGGCGTCGAGATGAACGGGAAGGTCCTGGGAATCATCGGGGTCGGACGCGTCGGAGGCGAGGTCGCCAAGCGCATGAAGGCCTTCAACATGACAATGATCGGATACGACCCCTTCCTGCCGAAGGACGTCGCGGATTCCCTCGGAGTCAGGCTCACCACTCTCGAGGAGGTCATAAGGACCTCCGATTTCATGACGATCCACACGCCTCTGCTCCCTGAGACCAGGAACATGATCTCCATAGAGCAGTTCAAGATGATGAAGCCCAACGCGAGGCTCGCCAATGTGGCCCGCGGAGGCATCGTCAACGAGGACGACCTCTACACGGCGCTCAAGGAGAAGATCATCGCGGGAGCCGCCTTCGATGTCTGGTGCCACGAGCCCCTGGAGGATTCGGAGAAGAAGCTGCTGGAGCTCGACAATCTAGTCACCACGCCCCACCTCGGAGCCTCCACCGTCGAGGCTCAGGAGAGGGTGGCCATCGAGGTGGCGGAGCACGCCGTCATGTACCTCAAGGACGGCATCGTCTCCAACGCCATCAATGCTCCCCGCGGAAAGCTCGATGCGGAGACCGAGCCCTACATGCCCCTCGTGGAGAAGATGGGCTCCCTCGTCCAGCAGATGGTCGGCAATCACCCCCTGGACAAGCTCGAGATCGTCTACTGCGGCGGACTGGCCAAGAAGCAGACCAAGCTCCTCACCGTGACGACCGTCATCGGATACCTGAGGAACATCCTGGGCTCCGCCAACATAATCAACGCTCTTCCTGTGGCCAAGCAGAAGGGCATCGAGATCGCCGAGACCAGCAACGACACCGCCAAGGACTACGCCAACGTCATCGAGGTCAGATTCACCTACGAGGGCAGGGTCCGCACCATCCGCGGAACTGTCATCGGCGGAGTGCCGAGGCTCGTCGGCCTCGACGCATTCTCCTTCGATGCGCCTCTCTGCGGCGATATGATGTACCTGAGGTACAAGGACACCCCCGGCGTGATCGGAATCGTCGGCAACCTCCTCGGATCCGCAGGGATCAACATCGCCCAGATGACCGTCTCCAGGAGCGACAAGTGCGCCATGATGTTCCTGTCCGTGGACAGCGACATACCCGCCGACCTCGTGGCCAAGGTGGCCGAGGAGGTCGGGACCAAGGACGTGGGCTTCCTCAACCTGGTGGAGTGAGCCCCGTGTCCGTCATCACCATCCATGACCTCACGATGGCGATCAAGAACAGCATCGACAGCAGCTCCAGGGCCATGGAGGAGGAGGAGGCGTACGACCTCGCCCATAGGGTCCTGAACTTCTTCGGGTACGCGGACAGGATCATCGACAACATCCTGGAGCCGGAGGACAGGGATGCGTTCTACATGCTGGAGGACGCGGGCATCCTGACCACCGAAAGGGAGGAGACCACCCTCTACGACGGCAGGGAGTGGAGGATCCACTATTGGCTGTTCCGCAGGGAGAGGATCCGCGAGCTGATGGAGAGCGGTCCGAGGAAGGTCGAGACCGTCGTGCAGGAAGAGTTCAACTACGACGAGCTGCCGGACGACATCTGGCAGCGCTCCAAAGAATCCTGATCATGGATGTCTTCCCGTACGAATACCGTCCCGGACAGCGGGAGCTGGTCGGATTCATCGACAGCTCCGTCCGGGACGGGATGTGCCCCGTCGTAGAGGCGGGCACCGGAACGGGCAAAACCATCACCGCTCTGGCAGGGACGATCCCCCTGGCCAGGGAGCGGGGTCTTCTCATTGTATACCTTACCCGCACGAAGTCGCAGCAGGCGCAGGTCGTCAGGGAATGCGGGAATATCGGCGGCATCGTCTGCGCCGCCATGCAGGGACGCTCCGCCCAGTCATGCCCCATGATGAGGGACGATCCCGATCTGCGCTCGGGTACACCGGAGGAGATCTCCAAGCTGTGCTCCGAATTCAAGAGGAAGACGGAGGGCGGATGCGCCTGCCCGTACTTCGCCAATCTGGAAGGACTCGACGCAGACCATTGGCTGGAGGTGCTCCGCAGCAATCCCGAGCCGGAATCGTTCTCGCGCATTTGCGAGGAGGCCTGCATCTGCCCATACGAGCTCATGAAGCATCTTCTTCCGCGTGCGGACGTCATCGCCGCCTCGTACCCGTTCGTCTTCGCCCCTCAGATCCTCTCCCGCTTCGAGGAGTGGACGGGCAGGGCCGTATCGAAGATGCTGGTGATCGCCGATGAAGCGCACAACCTCCCCGACTACCTGCGCGACATCCAAACCTATGAGTACAGCAGGTACTCGATGGAGATGGCCGAGAAGGAGGCAAGGCGGGAGGGGGACCGCGAACTCCACGATGGACTCAGGATATCCGACCTCTCATCTGTCCTCCGCGAGGTGCTGGAGGCGACGGTCCGCGAATATCTGATCGACGAGGACGGGATAATCCCGCCTCATTTCGTGGAGGATGAGCTGATGTCCCGTCTCGGCGTGACCTCGGTGGCGCTGTCCAGGATGTCCAGGGCCCTTCAGGACATCGGAGACATCGTGGAGGAGAAGCTCAAGCAGAAGCGCAAGCTCCCCCGCTCGTACATAGGCTCGATGGGACGGTTCCTGGAGCTGTGGATGTCGGATTACGACAGCTACGGCGTGAGGTTGATCATCGGAGGGGACAACCCATGCTTCCAGGCATACTGCATGGATCCTTCCCCTGCGGCGGAGCCGCTCAATTCATGCTTCGCGTCGGTCATGATGTCGGGGACCCTGGAGCCTCTCGAAGAGTACGCCAAGGAGATGGGTCTCGAGAGGCCGGTCTTCAAGCGTCTCGGCAGCATATTCCCTCCGGAGAATCTTCTGACGCTCTACACAGACCGCGTCTCCATGAGGTACGAGGACCGCGCACTCGAGGAGAACTATCGCTTGCTCACCGATATCCTTGTCGACACAGTGGATTCCGTCAGGGTCAACACGATAGTCTTCTTCCCATCATACGGCTTCATGGACAGGATGTCCGGCGACGGGCTGATCGAGCGCCTGGGCAGGGACATCTTCTTCGAGCGCAGCGGGATGCCCCAGGGGGAGCTGATGGACACCTTCGAGAGATTCAGGATGTCGGAGGGCGGCGTGCTGTTCGCCGTCACAGGCGGACGCATCAGCGAGGGTCTGGACTTCCCGGACAGGACCCTGGAGCTGGCCGTCATCGTGGGCATCCCGTTCTCCAAGCCCACTGCGAAGTCGAGGGCGATGATACGCTACTACGATTCCCGGTTCGGGGACGGAAGGCGCTGTGTCGTCATGATTCCGGCGATCCGCAGGATCAGGCAGTCTATCGGCCGTCTAATAAGGTCCGAGACGGATCGCGGCGTCGCGGTGATCCTCGACAGGAGGGCTCCGTCGCTTGGTATCGACGCAATGCTCTGTAGCGATATCCCTTCGGCGGTCGCCGCTTTCTTCCGCCATAATCGATAAGAATGCTCCATCAATCCGGGTCGCATGGATATCAAGGTCGACGACGACGTCAAGAAAATGATAATGTCCGAAGGCCGCGACTACCGTGTCTGCACAGCATGCATGGGGCCCGCCCTCGTTCCGACCACGGTGAAAGGACCGAAGGACAGCGACATAAAAATCCCGATCGGGGACAACACACTATACATCTCCCGCGTCCAGGCGATGTACATCGACCATGTCTCGATGGACATGCTCTACGACAAGGAGGATATCGACTCCTGTCCTGCGTTCTACACGAGACGCGGTTATTGATATATCTATAAAGGAATGGGCGCCGCCGTTTCTGACGGCGTCCGTCCATCAGAGTTTGACGTCGCCGTAGTCGTCGGCGAGCTTTCTGGGCATGGCGTAGTGGCATTCGGTGCAGTATAATCCATCGCCCTTCTTGGAGCGTACCATCTCGGTCTTGCACTTGGAGCAGAGCGCTCTTATGCATCCGAGGTGGGGGTCCTTGGTGGTGAGCTGGAGCGAAGGCTTGGTCTCGGTGACCCTCGCCCTTATGTAATCTCCCTTGCGCAGCTCTCCATCGACGTTGTCGGTGTACTTGGGGGAGATCTTCGATACATGGATCGTGGCATAGGTCTCCCCGCCGACCTCTCTGGAGGTCCCGTCCTTGGCTATGACGTCTGCGGTGGCCATGGTCTTCCTGATGTCGGCCACTACCGCGTAGACGATATCGTCCTTATGGAGGATGTTGGGAGGGTTGGGGCACATGACGCTGGCAGTGCAATCGTCGTCGTCGAGCACGAGTGTGCCAACCTGCGACGCGTATACCGTGCCATCCTGGGCGAAGGTGCCCTCGCCTGCTGCGTATTCCTCCTCTATTGCGACCTCGTCGCCAGGCATGACAAATCTGGAATCCATAGGTATCACCTGATGCCGACCGCCGCGACTTCGACGGTCTGTTTCGTCTTCGAATGGAATGAAAATAGATGCGGGATTTCGTACTTATATGTTCTACGCCAGAAGATGGATTTCCCGTAGCGTTCGCAGAACGATTCGACGAAGTCCAGCGTTTCGGCCATATGGATCGAGTAGATGCAGTCTGAGAGTGTCAGGGCCTTCTCGAGGAATGGGCGGTCCGCGTGTGAACGTTGACATCCGAAAGGAGGATTCATGACGACTGTGTCCGCACCCTCCTCCACCCCACGGATGTCCGAGAGCCTGAGATCTATGTCTGCTCCGAGGGCGGCGGCGTTGGATCTTGCTGTTTCGAGAGCCTTTTCCGAAGCGTCGAATCCCACCACCATCCCTGCATCGAGGAACCAGGATCCTATCGAGAGCATGCCTGTTCCGCATCCGAGATCCATGACCTTGAGATCCGCGATGTCCCCTTTGCGATAGGCTTCGAACAGCATGTCGGCCGCTATGATCGCAGGAGTCATGTACTGCTCCAGCGAAGCGTCCGGCTCCTCGAACGGCTTCACCGACTGGAGGATCATCTCGAGCTCTCTCTTCCTCATCGCTCCGTGTATGGCGGTATCGTTTATCCGATTGACGCCTTCTGCTGGGTTAGCCTTGTTACGAATTCCAAGGACTGAATGACGTGATTCGTAGCCATGTTGCCATCTTTTAATTACGAGCACCTGATTCAAAGACCGCATACGCAGGTATGCCCTTCGCATCGTCCGCGATGCGTGGAACATTCGAGAGAGGGTATACATTGGCCAAGATCAACAGAGCAATCATCAGCGTTTCCGACAAGACGGGGATCGTCGATTTCGCCAAGGCGCTTTCCTCCATGAGAGTGGAGATAATCTCCACCGGGGGGACGTACAAGGTCCTGAAAGACGCCGGCGTCCCGGTCATAGAGGTCTCCGAGGTTACTGGATTCCCGGAGATGCTCGAGGGTCGCGTCAAGACGCTTCATCCGAAGATCCACGCGGGCATCCTGGCCCGCAGGGACGTCAAGGAGCATATGGATGCCATCGCCGAGAAGGGCATCAAGACCATCGACATGGTGGTCATCAACCTCTATCCGTTCAAGCAGACCGTTCTGAAAGAGGGCGTCACCTTCGAAGATATCGTCGAGAACATCGACATAGGCGGCCCCAGCATGATAAGGGCCGGCGCCAAGAACTACAAAGATGTCGCAGTGGTCACCAAGCCCTCGCAGTACGACGAGATCATAGACCGGTTGAAGCTGAGCGGCGAGCTGCCTCTCGAGATGCACGAGAAGCTCATGACGGACGCCTTCATCCTCACAGCGAACTACGATGCTATGATCGCGTCCCAGATGTTCAACAGGTTCGGGGAGGGCTTCCCCGACTCCTTCCCGATACCGTCTGAGAAGGTCGAGGATCTCAGATACGGGGAGAATCCGAATCAGAAGGCCGCGTTCTACAAGGATCCATTCACGCCCGGAACCACGGTCGCCAAGGCGGAGCAGCTCCATGGGAAGCAACTCTCCTACAACAACATCCTGGACCTGGACAAGGCCATGGACATCTGCATGGACTTCGAGAGGCCCACTGCGGTGGTGATGAAGCATACGAACCCCTGCGGACTCGCATCTGCCGATACCATCGATGAGGCTTTCGTCACCGCCTACAATGTGGATCCGCTTTCTGCTTTTGGATGCGTCATATGCCTCAACAGGAACTGCACAGTAGCTACGGCCAAGGAGATCTCCCAGCATTTCGTCGAAGCCGTGATTTGCCCCGATTACGACGAGGGTGCCGTGGAGATTATGGAGGCCAAAAAGAACATCCGCATCCTCAGGACCGGAATGCCGATCTGTCCGTCCGCCAAGCACAGGGAGTACAAGGTCAAGAAGATCCAGGGCGGCATGCTGGTCCAGACCGACGAGGACGTCGCGATCGACCCGAAGAATCTGAAGGTCGTCACCAAGCGTGCTCCGACAGAGGATGAAATCCATTCGCTCCTCTTTGCCTGGAAGCTTGCGAAGCATGTCACCTCCAACGCCGTCGTTTACGTCAGAGGAGAGCACGCGGTCGGAATCGGTGCGGGTCAGATGAGTCGTGTGGATTCCGCCAAGATCGCCACGATGAAGGCCAACGAGCCCACAGAGGGCTGCGTCATGGCCTCGGACGCTTTCTTCCCGTTCAGGGATGGCGTCGATGAGGCGGCGAATGCAGGTGTGACAGCCATAATTCAGCCTGGAGGCAGTATCAGGGACCAGGAGGTCATCGATGCGGCTAACGAGCACAACATGGCCATGGTCTTCACCGGCTGTCGTGTCTTCAGGCACGGATGATAAAGAGGTCCCGTGAGGGATCGGCGCCCCATGTGGGGCGCCTCTTACAATTAATCAGTTCTGGAATTCCTTGGCTACTTCTTCGAGCTCTGTTGGGATGATGGGCTTTCCCTGCGCTTTGCGGGTCATGTGCCCTCCGGGTCCTCCGCGTGCCTGATACGCTTTTTCGAGGCATTCGGGGTCGTCGCATACGAAGGCGGCGAAGACGATGTTCTTGCAGGGCTTCCCGCAGAATTCGCAGGTGTAGTCCTCTATGTTGATTGCCATCGCAGGTCTATTCCCTTCAAGAGATAAACCAGATTCGGAGGATGTTCTAACAACGGAGTTGTTAAAGGATGTGAAATACGACCTGCCGGACTATCCGGACTGGTAGGTGTTCACGCTTGTATCTTCAGTGACCTACGTCATTCAGTCGAGGTCACTGAAGATACAATCTGTCTCATGTGCGCACGCGTACGTATTAGGTTGAGTAACTGAAAAACTCAGGTTTAAATATATATTTTATATAGATACTGTTTTTAAGAGATTTAATCGATTCTTACTATATTATGGTATCAAAGAAATACATCCCTGTAGCAATCTCGATATGTGTGATATTGGTTGTCGCAGCTTTGTTTCTTTATCATTGCAATGACGAGTCTAACGAATTTGAAATTTGCAATGTTGATGTTGTAGCAATCAAGGATTTCGGTGTTCAAGATGTAAAGGTGGGAACGAGTACCAATGGTTCCGTGATTATACAAAAAACCTCTGAAAAGCTCATAATTAGGGTAGTTGGGTCGTTGAATGTTGGAATTGACGATTTTGGCGGTGTTTGCTTTTATTATGGAAATGATATGAGATTGAGTTCTATTGTGACGTCGTATCGTGATGATCCAGATAGTTTAGGCGTATTGTATGGGACGACATTTCCCGACAAGCCATTAGGGTCCTGGATTTCGTTCGGGAGAGCGCCAGTAGCAGAGCCAGGAGATGGTTTTTTCGAAATCGTGTTTGAATACGAAGAAGGCAAGTCGGTAGATGATGTTGAATCGATATCGGTGGGAATTGCAGTCGGATCGTGCATTGATGCAAGCGGTAATAGAATTATTGGAACTGTATTTGAGGAAATTGAAATTAGGTTGTGAATGGATGAATACTACGAAATTGGTGTGTTTGATTCTAGTAGTGTTAGTGGTGTGCATCCCCTGCTTGCAATCAATGAATCTGTCGGTTTCAGCCGATTCAAACGACGATAATATCGCCGATTATGCTCATTCTACCTGGGCAGACGAGTACGGGCAGTACAAAGTGTACTCTTCTTTTTCTGCGGGATATTGGGTTGGACTGTGGGATCCACATTATGGGACATGGATTTATGATTTTAAATTGGGTGCTGTTGCTTCATCAACAGGAGGTGGATGGTCGTTTGGCGATGACGGTGTGATTATGGCGACAGCCTTTCAAATAGACGTAACAGAAAATACTGAAGGGGTCATACTTTCAACGTTAGATTCTTTAAATTACATCTGGAGTACTCCTGAAGCGGATGGAAGATGTAATAATCTCGGTTCTGTATCAATCTTGTTAATGGATCTAGCTATGGCTGCGGTTACGAGTGCTGGTGCATCTCTGACATGGACTGCAGTTTCATTTCTAATTGATTCTTTTGCCAATGCTGTAGATGAATCCAGTACCCATGCAAATAAAATCTGGCGTCTCTGGGAGTGGGATAAAAAGTTGGATGAGTGTGCCCAGCATATGATGTTCAGGGCTGATGTATATCCAAACGAGGCCGTTACACTGAAGACCTCCTATGCTGTTTTTGGATATCCGTTTGAACTGATGCAACCTATTCCAATTCATTTTATAATAAGGGCGCCGGCTGCCCCTAATGCATCTCAGGTGGTGTTTTCTGATTCAAATCATAGTGGAAAAATCATCGAGATTACGAGAAATCAACTTGAGGAGGCAAAAATGAATGGATCAATCAGTGAAATTACGGCTGAAAGGTTGCTATCTTCCAACGAGGATGTGTTTTATGCAGCAATCAATACTGTAGAAATAGCCACAAATGACGAGGATTCTGAAGTATGGGTTGATTCTTCCAGAGGAGGTATGGATGTTATTCGTCGTGAGATTGACCGTTCAGAAATGATCGCACATGTGTTTGATAGGCAAAATGATGATGCAAATGATATTGTGGCGAAGCACATCCAGAGACTTAAAGAACTTAATGGAATGCTTCGCATGATTGAAGGGGACAACAGTCCAATGTCTAAATTTTGTTTTCTGGACAGATACAATCTGCCTCCATATGCCGATGTATGAAATCGTTTTAGTCTAGTGGGAGGGGTCACAACTTTCCACTCGACTTAACCTCTCAGTCGATAATCCGGCTGAGAGGTATTGAGAATCGCCGGTTGATGGTGTAAATCATCGGCATAGGTCCATACTGAACATGGATGCGACCGCCGAATGGGTCAGCATCCCCAGGGATACGATGTCCGCCTTCCCGATGTATTCGGGTATAGTTTCTATGTCAATTCCGCCGGAAGCCTCTACCAGGATGCGGTCGTTGACCTTCTTGACGGCGTCCCTGATCTCTCCGGTGAGAGCTGGTCCGCAGTTGTCTGCCATGACGATGTCTGCGCCCATCTCCGCCGCAGTGACGGCGTCGTCGACGTTTGAGACCTCGACCTCCACCTTGGTGGAGAAAGATGCCTTCGCCGCCTTCTCCATGGCGTTCCTGACGCTTCCGCAGGCCTTGAGGTGATTGTCCTTGATCATGATCATCGAGTCAAGGCCCAGCCTGTGGGTGTCCCCTCCTGCGATCCTTACGGCTTCCTTCTCGAAGTCGCCGAATCCCGGAGTTGTCTTCCGGGTAGCCGCGATAACTATCTTCCCGTCCGCCTTCTCCACGGCTTTGGCGGCAAGATTCGCGACACCGCTCATCCTCATTAGTATGTTGAGGACGGTGCGCTCGGATTTCAGGATCGTCCGGACGGATCCGGCTACGGAGGCCACCCGGGCTCCCGCGCAGGCCTTCTCCCCGTCCTTGACGAGGCAGGTCACATCGAGTCCGATGGACTCCATCAGATCCGTGACGACGGCCATCCCTGCGACGATGGTGTCCTGCTCGCAGGTGATGTACGCCGTTCCGTCCGTATCCGGAACGAGGAGGTCGGTCGTGAGGTCTCCGCGTCCTATGTCGGCCTTCAGGAATCCGAGCGCATCCATATTCACACGTCCAGTTCGAACTCCTCTCCGGTAACGGGGAGGATCACATTGTAGTCCGTCAGGTCGGGGAGGAACTTCTCCCTGGCGTCGGAGTGCATGAATATGACGTTGTCCGGGTCGCAGGCCTTGATGAAATTGATGATCTCGTCGCGGTCGGCGTGGGCGGAGAAGTCGTATTTCTGCAGCTCACAGGCGACCTTGCAGACCTCGCCATCGATGACGACCTGTCCGTGATCCATGAGCATCCTCCCGTTGGTGTCCTCGGCCTGGTAGCCGACCAGGAGGATGGCGCTCTTGGGGTCGTTCTTGATCTTGTTGAGGTATCTTATGACGGGGCCTCCGTCGAGCATTCCGCCGGTGGTCACGATGATCTGACCCTTCATGGCCGCTTCTCTGCTGCCGGGCCTCCTGACCTCGTTGAACTTCCTCTTGGCGGTCTTGAGCTGCCTCTCGTCCCTGAGGTATTCGGGGTAGTCGAGGAACAGGCGGGTGACGGACCTTCCCATGCCGTCGACCCACATCTCGTAGTCCAGGTCCTTGAGGAGCATCATGATCTCCTGCGTCCTACCGACTGCGAAGCAGGGGACGAGGACGGTTCCTCCGCGGTCGATGACCTCCTCGACCTTGGCCAGGAACTCCCTCTCGGTCTTCTTCCTTGGAGGATGGTTGCGGTCCGCGTACGTTCCTTCGATGAACAGGTTGTGGCAGTCCTTGGGCTTGGCTCCGCGGACGAGTCTCTGGGCCTCGGTGTGGATGTCTCCCGTGTAGATGGTGTTCGTGTCGCGGCTGAATTCGAACATGGCCGCTCCGGGTACGTGTCCGGCATCGAGCATTCCGACGTCCAGATGGTTGATGGTGATCTCGTCGCCGTAGGTCATGGGGACCACGCACTGCATGGTCCTCTCGATGTCGTCGCTCGAGTAGGGCTGGACGTAGTTCTCCGCCTTGGCGATCTTCAGCGTATCCTTCATCATCAGCTCCCCAACCTCTGCGGAGAGAGGGGTCGTGAAGACCTCGCACCTGTCCCTTCCGACGACCTGGGGGACCATTCCGCAGTGGTCCAGGTGGCAGTGGGTGAGGAACATGTGGTCGATCTTCGGTGCGGGGAGGGGGAACTCCGGGGGCTTGGTAGGGCTGAGGCCGTACTCGACCAGCACCCTCATGCCGTCGCCTTCCATCGTCATTCCCATGCGGCCGACCATGTCAGCGCCGCCCAGAAACTTGAATTTCATTTTCATTCAATCAGCTCCTTTTCGTACAGGTCCCGTCCTTCCGGAGGACCGTATGTGAAAGAGGGCTACGAACCCTCCTTGACAGTGATGTGACACAGGACCATCCTAGGTCCCATATTATAAGGATAGGAAGAGAATAGGACCCTTGTATTTTAATGTACGTCGAAATCTCGGCCTCTTGGATTCGACAGCGGTCATTGTTTCCAGGGTGTTACGCATCGATGATCAGACGGCCGCTGGGGACACCGATGTTTCATGTCTGGCTGGCACATTTTTCGATGCGAAATGTGTTCTGTGGCAATCTGGCTATTGTCACTTGAAGTCCAACACGCTTAAATTGTCATGGTGGCATACGCCAGCCATGGGAGCGCTCGACAAAAGAGTAGTCAGCGGGGTCTCATTCGTCTCCGCTCTGCTGTTCATCGTCTCGGCGGTCATGCTCTTCACTGGCGATAAGAGCCTGACCTCCGACGATTGTTCCACCGCATTGTACATAACGACTATCGCCGGAATACTTGCCATCGTGTATTCGGCCCTCATGATCATCGGCGGCGACAGCTTCGTTAGGAAGCTCGCCGGCATCGTGATCGCATTGGCGGGTCTGCTCTTCATGGCAGTCAAGTTCTCTGGAGGGTCTGCAGAGACGATTATCGCAATAGCGGGCCTCCTCGCCGGTCTGGGCATTGTCCTGGATATGCTGGCATTGTGGGTGTCTCGTGTCTACGGGGCGATGTATGTGTCCGCTGTTCTGGCGGCGGTAGACATCGCCATGGGCGCGATGTGCCTGATCAGAGGCTACGATCAGCTGTACGTCTTTGTCATGCTGATTGTATTTGCAGCATGGCTCATCGTCAGCGGATGTGTCAATGTACTTGTGAAGGCCGAGGCCTCCAAGAAGACCCGCGAGGTCGTGGAGGGGGCTAGAGCCCAGAAGAAGGAGAAGCCCCAGGCTCAGAACAAGAAGGCCACGCCTAAGGCGAAGAAGTCCGAGCCTAAAACCAAGCCTGCCGAGGTTCCGGAGAAGACCGAGGAACCGAAGAAGGTCAGGACTGTCGAGCTTCCCAAGACTCCTTCCGCCATGGCCGCAATCGAGAAGACGCAGGCCGAGGCAGCTGCCAAAGAGCAGCCCAAGCAGGAGCAGAAGGCCCCGGCGAAGGCCATGGGAGATTTCATGCAGAAGCTCATGAGCTCCCAGGATGCCAGCAGGGTGGCCGTCAAGAAAGAGGAGCCCGCTCCCGCCACTGTCGTCAAGGAGCAGCCCAAGCCCACGGCAGTCGCCGAGAAGACGCCTGCTCCCATCGAGACGCCTGCAGAGAAGCCTGTCGAAGAATCTGCAGAGGAGCCCGAGGTTCCCGCACCCAAGTTCGAGGCCGCCGAGCCCGAGGAGGACGAGGAGGAGCTGGTTGCAGCCCCGGAGGTTCCCAAGGTAACCACAGAGGTTCCCGAGGTCTCCGTGATTTCCGAGCCGATTGTTGATGAGAAGGATGAGTTCTCTGAGGTTTTCCACACGCCCGAGCCCAATTGGGCCAAGGTGACTCAGGATTCTTCCGAGACGAAAGAGGAGACTGTCATCGAGAAGAAGGTCGAGCCCGTCCAGGAGCAGGAG
>DAXO01000017.1:46155-120359 GCA_002506425.1 Methanomassiliicoccaceae archaeon UBA480
GGAAGAGGAGATTCCTGCCCCCGCCGAAGAGCCTGAGATTGCCGAGCCTGTAGACGAGCCCGAAGTCCCTGCTCCCGCAGAGGAAGAGGAGATCCCTGCTCCCGCAGAGGAGCCTGTGAAGCCCGCTGCCGTTACGACAGAGGTCCCCGAGACCTCTGTGATCTCCGAACCCATAGCCGATGCCGGAGACAAGGATGCCTCAGCGTCCGAGCCGGCCCCCAACTGGGATGTCGTCAGCAGGGATGCGGATTCCGAGCAGGCCACCGAGGACATCTACACCGACAACTCTCCCGAAGCTCTCGTCAGGAGGGCGGCGTGGAACAAGGGACTCCGCTGCAGGCGCGGATACGGCGAGCTGAATATTCCCGTGGCATTCGTCAAGGGAAAGGTCGCTGTCTATGTGGACGAGCCTGGAGCGGACACATCGTCTGATGAAATCCTTCGTTCCGAGGGATGGACCGTTCTAAGGTACAATGCCGCAGATATCACCGACGGCAAGGCCCAGGGCGAGGAGATCGCCGCAGCGGTCAAAGAGAACACTAAGGCTACCAAAAAGAAGAAGGCCAAGAAGTGAAGCGGAGGGGCGGGCGACCGCCCTTCCGGAAACCCTTTCTTCGATTTTTATACTCATCCGCGCCCGAATATTCGCACGCGATTAGTGCGGACCAACACCTTTAATATCGTCATTCGATGCCCGAACCATAGAGGCTGAAAGCATGTTTTGCCCGTCTTGTGGTTCGATGATGTTTCCCCGCGAGGGAAAGTACGTTTGCAACAAGTGCGGCGCCGAGAAGGGCCTCGGCGCTACGCCCGAGATCATCGTGACTGATTCCAAGAACAAGATCACGACGGTCATCGAAGAGGATACTGCCACTCTGCCCAAGACTCGCGTGGTGTGCCCCGAATGCGGTCATACCGAGGCGTTCTTCGTCATAAGGCAGACCAGGGCGGCCGATGAACCTGAAACCAGGATCTACCGCTGCTGCAAGTGCAACCATACCTGGAGGGAGTACTGAGCATGTTCAAGGCGGATCTCAAATCCGACACTCTGAAGGGGCTCGTCAACATCATCTCCACGCTCATCGACGAGGTCAAATTCACGATCACCGCTGACGGCATGACCCTGAAGGCCGTCGATGCGGCCCATGTGGCCATGATCGAGATGGAAGTGGGGAAGGGCGCATTCGAGTCCTATGAGGCGGAGCCTTCCGAGATCGGCCTGGATCTGGACAAGGTCAAGAGCGTTCTGAAGCTCGCTTCGGCCGGCGACATCATAAGGATGGAGCAGGACGATGCGCACGGTCGCCTCATCTTCAAGGTAGGGAACATCACCCGTCGCATGAATCTCGTCGATACGGCGAGCATGAATGACCCGAAGGTGCCCCAGCTCGCTCTAGCCACCGACATCAGCCTCAAGGTGGACGAGCTTCAGAAAGGCATCCGCGCAGCGGAGTCGATCTCCGATCACATCACTCTCAAGGCGGGGCCCGGGTTTTTCGAGCTGTCCTGCGAGGGAGACACCGATTCGGTCAGTCTCAGGCTCGAAGGAGACTCGCTCGAGTCCATCCATGCTGAGTCGGAGGTCAAGAGCATGTTCCCTCTCGACTATTTCTCCAATATCGTGAAGGCGATACCTTCGGGTACCGTCGTCCGTGTGGAGCTAGACAACGATTACCCGGTGAAGCTGGTTTTTGCCCTGGCTGACGGTCAGGTGAAGGTGAACTACCTGCTCGCCCCGAGAATAGAGAGCGATTGATTATGGCGACATCGGACGTCAAGGAACTCGAGAGGATCGCCAGGCGCCTCAGGCTCGACGTAGTCGAGATGACCTCTGCAGCGGGGTCCGGACACCCTGGGGGCTCGCTGTCATCCGCGGACCTCATGGCGGTTCTGTATTTCGGCGGGACCATGAAACACGACCCTTCGAATCCTTCCTGGGAAGGAAGAGACCGTTTCGTGCTTTCCAAAGGCCATGTGGCTCCCGTGCTGTATGCGGCGCTGGCAGAATCAGGATACTTCCCCCGCGAAGAGCTGCTCACGCTCCGTAAGCTGGGGAGCAGGTTGCAGGGACATCCTGTGAGGGGCAAGGTCCCCGGCGTGGAGATGTCTACCGGATCCCTCGGACAGGGACTCAGCATGGCCTGCGGCATCGCGCTGGCAGGCAAGATGGACGGCAAGGATTACCGTACATTCTGCCTTCTCGGAGACGGAGAGCTTCAGGAGGGTCAGAACTGGGAGGCGGCCATGTTCGCCAGCCAGTACGGGCTTTCCAATCTGATCGCCTTTGTCGACCGCAACCGTCTGCAAATCACCGGGAACACCGAGGACGCTGTCGGGCTCGATCCGCTTCCAGAGAAGTGGAAGGCGTTCGGATGGAACGTCATCGTGATCGACGGGCACGATATCGCCATGATCCAGGAAGCCATCGCCAAGGCGACCGAGCCCGGGAACAGGCCGGTGGCTGTAATAATGAATACTATCAAAGGGAAGGGCGTCTCCTTCATGGAGAACAACGTATCCTTCCACGGAAAGGCCGCCAACAGCGAAGAGCTGGACGAGGCTGTAAGGGAACTCACGGAGGAGTCGGAATGACCAGCATACCTCAGCGCAACTATTACGGGAAGGCTCTGGCCGAACTGGCCAAGGAGAATCCGAACGTTGTCGTCATGGATGCAGACCTTGCCGGATCGACGAAGACCTCCGAGTTCCAGAAGGTCTGTCCGGAGAGATTCGTGGAGGTCGGGATCGCGGAACAGAACATGATCGGCATCGCGTCTGGCCTCGCCGCTTCGGGCAAGATCGTCTTCGCTTCGACCTTCGGGATATTCGCCACGGGAAGGTGCTGGGAGCAGATCAGGCTCGCCGTCGCCTATCCCAAGCTCAATGTGAAGATCTGCGCTACTCATTGCGGGATAACCGTAGGAGAGGACGGCGCTTCCCACCAGGCCCTCGAGGATATGGCTATAATGCGCGCGCTCCCCAACATGACGGTGATCTGTCCTGCCGACGCGTACGAGGCGTTCGCCGCAACCAAGGCTCTGGCCGAATACAACGGTCCCGCGTACATGCGCATGGGGCGTGCCGATTTCCCGGTTATCACAGAGGAGGGCGAGCCGTTCGAGATCGGCAAGGCCAGACTCATGAGGGAGGGTTCGGACGTGACGCTCATCGGCTGCGGCCAGATGACCGCCCTGTGCCTGGATGCCGCCGGCATCCTGGAGGCAGAAGGGATCTCCGCGGAGGTCCTCAACATATCCACTATCAAACCGCTGGATTCCGCCGCGATCATCGCTTCCGTCTCGAAGACCGGATGCTGCGTCACCGCAGAGGAGCACAGCATCGTCGGAGGGCTCGGATCCGCGGTCGCGGAGGTCCTGGCAGAATCCCGTCCCGCTCCTATGGAGAGGGTGGGGACCATGGACACGTTCGGCGAATCGGGAAAGCCCGCCGAGCTCATGGCCAAGTACGGGCTCACGGCAGAGCACATCGCCGATGCAGCCCGCAAATCCGTTTCAAGGAAGTGATTGGATGAAGATATTCATAGACACGGCTAATCTGGATATGATCAAGGAGATCAACAGCTGGGGCATCCTGGACGGAGTCACGACCAACCCCAGCCTCATCGCCAAGGAAGGCGTCGACGTCAGGACCAGGGTCAAGGAGATCGCCGAGATCGTCGACGGACCCATCTCCGCCGAGGCCATGTCCACCACCGCGGACGAGATGGTCAAAGAAGGAAGGGAGCTCGCAGCCATCCACCCGAACATCAATGTCAAGCTGCCCATGTGCGTGGAGACCCTCAAGGCCACCAAGATCCTCTCCTCCGAGGGGATAAAGGTCAACGTCACCCTGATCTTCTCGCCTCTGCAGGCTCTGCTCGCAGCTAAGGCCGGAGCGGCGTTCGTCTCTCCCTTCGTCGGCCGTCTGGACGACATCGGGCAGTACGGGTCCGATCTCATCCAGGAGATCATGTCTATCTTCAGCAACTACGGATACGAGACCGAGGTCATCGCAGCCTCCATCCGCGGACCCAACCACGTCCTCGACGCGGCGCTCTACGGATGCGACATCGCCACCATTCCGTACGACACTCTGAAGAAGATGATCGGCCACCCCAAGACGGACGAGGGCATAGCCAAGTTCGTCGCGGACTACGAGAAATCCAAGAAGAACTGACCATGGCGAGCATCGCGGTCGTGGGAGGCGGTCCTGCCGGAAGCGCGTGCGCCGCTCTCCTCGCCCGCGATCACGACGTCACGGTCTTCGAGGAGCACTCCCGGATAGGCGTTCCCGCACAATGCGCCGGACTCGTTTCCGACGCGGCGATACGTCTCTCCGGGACGTCTCCTTCCATTCTATCCACTATTTTCGGTGCCGAAGCGGTGTTCCCTGACGGGAGGGTCGTCGAGGTCCGTTCGAAGAAGCCCAAGGCCCGCACGGTGGACCGCACCGAGTTCGATTCGCTCATAGCAGATCGTGCCGTGGCGTGCGGGGCCGAATATCGCATGCAGGACAGGGTCCGTTCGATCTCGGTTTCCGAGGATGTCCGTATAGATGCCGCATCGGGGATTTCGCATGCGGATCTGGCCATCGGAGCGGACGGCCCTTCGTCGGTCGTCTCCGCATCCATCGGGCGCAACGAACCATCCGAATGCATCCGCGGGATACAGGCCGACGTGCGCATGGAGATGGACCGTCAGGATGTCTTCCGCATACGTATAGGCGGAAAGTATGCCCCGGGCTTCTTTTCATGGGAGATCCCCTGCGGAGATTTCACCCGCGTCGGTCTCTGCACATCCTGGTCCGCAGGACCTCCGTATCCGTATCTCAAGAGGCTGCTGGCCGATCTGGGCTGTGAAGACAGGGTCGAGAGGCTTCACTGCGGCAAGATACCCATAGGGCGCCGCAGAACGATGTCATCCGACCGCAGAATGCTCATCGGCGATGCCGCATCTCAGATAAAGCCCGTATCCGGAGGGGGGATATACCCATCCATGGTCGCGGCGCCGATTCTCGCAGAGGTGGCATCCGAAGCCATCTCTGACAGGGACCTGTCGGCACGCAGGCTGAAACGCTATGACAGGTTGTTCGATGATGAGCTGGGCAGGGAGCTGAAGCACGGAGCGTTCATCAGACGCGCCTTCGTCAGGATGGACGACCGCGACCTGGATAGGGCAGGGGCCTTCTCGGCGCGTCCGGATGTCAGAAGGATCCTCGATACGATGGAGATCGACGATCCGTCCGCCGTCATCCCGATGATGCTCCGCCATCCATCCACCGGCATCCGCGGCATAGCGACCTTCCTGAGGTGTGTTTTATGAAGATTGTGAAGATCGCCAGGATTCCCTCGGACGAGGCGGGGCCGCTTATACGCCGTCTGATGTCGGAGGGCAAGGTGGACATCCATGCCAAGATATCCAAGGAGGGCGGCTTTCGTCTGGTTCCCATCCTGCCGGAGCATGTTCCGGAAGTAGAGGCGATGGGCTACGAGATCGGCGAAGGCGAGGCCTATACCCTCGACAGGAGGAGTCCGCAGGAGAGGATCGCCCATGAGCTGGAGGATCTTCCCGTTCGCGACATCCTGCCGGACCGCTGGGAGTTTGTAGGCGACATAGCGATTCTCAAGCTGGATCCGCGCTGCGAGCCCTATCTCGACCGTATAGGGGATGCCTACGCCAAGGTGCTGGGGACGGCCACCGTCTGCGCGGACCTCCATGGCGTCTCGGGCGAGTTCCGCAGACCGAGCATGAAGGTCATCCACGGGACCGAGACCGAATCGGTCCGTCTTGAGAACGGGATAAGGTATAGATTCGACGTGACCAAGGTCATGTTCGCTTCAGGGAACACCGACGAGCGCATGAGGATGCGCCGTCTGGACTGCACCGGCGAGACCGTGGTGGACATGTTCGCAGGCATAGGATACTTCACCCTGCCTCTGGCGAAGTTCTCCAATCCCCGCAGGGTGTTCGCCTGCGAGAAGAATCCCGATTCGTACAGATATCTGGTCGCCAACATCCGCGGCAACGATGTCGATCGCACAGTGGTCCCCATACTCGGAGACAACAGGGACATCCCAGGAAGGGATTTCGCCGATAGGATCCTGATGGGTTATGTCCAGACTACGTCGGAGTTCGTGCCCGCCGCTCTGAGGATGATCCGCGAAGGCGGAGTGATCCACTACCACGACACGTTCTACGTTGGGGAGCAGAGGAAGAAGGTGGACGAGGTCTTCGGACCCCTGTGCGAGTACGAGATCCTCGGTATACGCGAGGTCAAGTCCTTCGCCCCGTCCGTTTCTCATTACGTGGCCGATATCAGGATACTTTCTCGCTCGCCCCGCTCGCCGTGAGCAGGGTGTTCATGGCGTCGCGATACTTCTCCCCCTCGGCCTTGATGACTCCTGCCGCGAACGGCGTCAGATAGTCCGCAAGGTCCTTCTCGTCATGCGACAGCTTCAGATTGGGCGATGCCCCGGCCGCGGATAGGAACGCTACTGCGACGGAGCGGGATCTGCTGTCCTTGAGGGACGAACCGGTAACAACCTCTTCGACCATCGATGCGCCTCCGACCTTGGCCGCCTTGGCCAGTCTGTCGGAGAGCTGGGTGATCGGCCCCGGTCTTTTGAATTCAGGCAGGGACGCGACGACGTCCGCGGATAGGAACATGCTGTATGCGTCCGCAAGGACCTTTGACGGTTGGCTCCTGGAGACGTCTCCCATAGCGTCGGCGGTCCTTTGATCGGTCAGAGCTGCGATTATCCCTTTGCAGTCAGCCTCCCATATGGCGGCGAGGGCTTCGGACGCCTTCGCCGATCTCACAACCACCGCCCTTCCGTTTCCGGACAGGAATTTCCTCAGCGCCTCGATCTCCCTCTCATCCCCTTCGAGGTCCGAAAGGAACTTCTCGAGGTCGGACCCGTAGTTCCTGGTTCCTACTATGTATGTGGACGAGCCTGCGTCCTTCAGGCTGCCGAGCTTGGATCTCTTGACGGAGGATATGATGTTCGAATCGGTTACCTTCCCCAGCATGTACTCCTTGAGCCTGTCTCCCGTGATCGTTTCTGAATCGCTCTCGCCGACGGAATGGTACTTGTGTCTCACGCGGACCTCGATATCATCCAACGGATCGACGGCGGCCAGCCTGGAGACCACGAATGCGAGGGTCGAGATGTCCTTGGCGCAGTTCTCGCATATGGAGATGGTCTCGTCCAGGGATTTGACATGTATCTCGAGCACTGCCGACGACTCGTGCCTGCAGGACAGCCCGTCCTCCGGGAACTCGTAGGGAGTCTCCCAGAAGGTATCGTACAGATAGTCCTCAGGCATGTTCGGATCGTCGGAGCAGACCAGGTTGTCGCCGAAAGAATACAGGTGGAGCTTGTTCTTCTTCACATGATCGGAGTAGAGGAGAAGCCTCTTCTTCGGATCGTCGTAGTACTGGCAGCCGATGAGTTTTGTCGCATTGACTGTTCCGCGGACGGCGTACGATACCGTCTCACCTCCGAGCTTCCCGGAAGCGAGAAGAGGAACCGATCCGGCCGCAGCGAGAGAGATTGTGCCTGCATAGGCGCGGACGATGTCGTCCCCTCCGAACCTCGACGCCTCCTTTATGAGGGCTTCCGGATCATTCTTGATCTTGTGCAACCCGTCGATCTGCTTGAACGGCTTGTCGAAGGCACATTTCCTGCAGTGCCCGGCGCACTGCGGCCTGAGGATCCCGGGGTCGTCCGATAGTATCTTGGACTTGTCCAACAGGTCCTCCTCGAGTCTTTTGGAGGTGTGCTTGACGCCCCTCATCCTCAGACGCTTCTTCTGCTGTGCCATGAATCCGACATCAACCTCGCATTAGTAATATCTGCGCACGCGTGTGCGGGATAGTTGTAATTACCGTGTGTGCATCGAGGGTCGATTCGATATGGAGTCGCGTTTCGAGATGTCCGTCCGCGAGCTGCTCGCCCGTCCGCCGTTCCGTTACCGGGCGGTCCCGCCGGAGGAAATGGCCCTGTTCTGCCGGGCGCTGACTCATGACAGTGCCGGCGACGGGAAACCCGTCGATTCCTACGAGAGGCTGGAGTTCCTCGGAGATGCGGTTCTGGAGCTCATAGCATGCGAAGAGGCCTATCGCGACGATTCTCTTGCAGAAGGTTCGATGACTGCCATAAAGCAGGATTGGGTGGCCAACCACAGGATATCCGAGAATGTGCTGGCCTACGGTCTCCGCATAGACGATGTGCTGAGGGTCGGAGGCGGGCATCTCGATTCTTCCGGCGTTCATCGCATCAGCGAAGGCATGCGCGCCGACTGCTTCGAGGCCCTGTTGGCCGCCGTCTACATCACCAGAGGTCTGGAGGAGGCCCGCAGGATAGCGCGCGAGGTCACCATCCGCGCCCCTTCCTGTACGGACAGGGTGCGACGTCTGACTTATAGGGTACATCATCGATACACCTTCCGTGACAACAGTCGAGGAGACCGCGGAGAAAATCCGCAGCATGGAGATCCGCGGCGCCGGAAGGATAGCCAGAGCCGGAGCAGATGCCCTGAAGGAGTATGCGGAATCGTATGCCGGCGACACGCTGGAGGGTTTCCTCGCAGGTTTGGCGTCGGCCCAGGATGCGCTGCTCGCCTCCCGCCCTACGGCGGTATCGCTCTGGAACGGTATCCACGCGACGGTCCGCGGCGCCGAATCCGCTGCTGATCTGGAGTCCGCGAGGGCCATGGTCGTCAGGAACGCAGGGGATTTCCGCCGGAGGTCCGAGATGGCAGTCAAGGAGATCGCCAGGATAGGGGCGAGACGCATCCAGGACGGGGACACCATCCTCACGCACTGCAACAGCAGCGCCGCTCTGGGCGTGATCAAGGAAGCACACCGCCAGGGGAAGCACATCCGGGTGTTCGCCACGGAGTCGCGCCCTTGGCGCCAGGGGATACTCACGGTCAACGACTTGGCGGACGCCGGGGTGGACGTGACTCTCATCATAGACAGCGCGGTCAGGGGCGTCATGAAGAAGGTGGACAAGGTGTTCGTGGGAGCGGACACGGTCACCTCCCAGGGTGCGCTGATAAACAAGGTGGGCACCTCCCAGCTGGCGCTGGCGGCCCACGAGGCCCGCGTTCAGTTCTACGTGTGCGCCGAGACCTACAAGTTCTCCCCGATGACCATGTTCGGCGACACGGTCACCATCGAGGAGAGGGACGTCTCCGAGGTCGTCAGGCCCGGGGAGGTCCGTGGAAACGTCAAGATTTTCAATCCCGTATTCGACAGCACGCCGGCAGGCTACATTGACGCGATAATCACGGAGCTGGGGATGATGTCTCCCGGATCCGTGTACGGCGTGATGGTCGACCAGCTGGGGGACGGGATCTTCAACAAGGAGCGATGGAGATGGAGAGCTATTCGTACTTGCACCTCGGGGAGCCCGAGGATCCGGAGAGGAATGTCGTATGCAGATACAGGGTGACCACGGATCTGCCCATCGAGAAGGCCGCCGAGGCCATCGCCGCAGAGCAGTCCACAGGGACATGGACGGGCATCTCCACGCTGGATCGTTCGATATTCGACGATCTGGGAGCCCGTATAACATCTATCGACGGGGATGTCGTCACATGCGAGTATCCTGCTGCGGATTTCAGCATCGAGACCGGTGCGGTGCCGCAGATCCTGAGCGTCATAGCGGGCAATCTCTTCGGCCTCGGCGCTCTCAGGGCGGTAAGGCTCGAGGACGTGACCTTCCCGCGCTCCATCCTGGACCAGTTCAAAGGACCGAAGTTCGGAGCAGAAGGCATCAGGACCGCTCTTCGCAGGCCGGAGAGACCCTTGGTGGGCACGATAGTGAAGCCCAAGATCGGACTGTCTCCGAGCAAGACCGCCGAATACGTCTATGAGGCGGGAGCCGGCGGTCTCACCAATTCGAAGGATGACGAGACCCTCGTCGACCAGTCATTCTGTCCCATCGAGGACAGGACGGTCTGCGTCTCGGAGGCTCTGGATCGCCTCGAGGAGGAGGGTCACCTGATGATGCACGCGATCAATGTGAGCACGCGCAGCGACAGGATCGTCGAGCTGGCGGAGAAGGTTCAGGGATGGGGCGCCAGGGAGATAATGGTCGATGTGGTCACATGCGGATTCGGATGCCTGCAGGCGCTGGCCGAGGACCCGTCAATCAAGGTCCCGATACACGTCCACCGCACGATGCACGGAGCGTTCACCAAGGATCCCCTCCACGGGATCAACATGCTCGTCCTGACCAAGCTGGTGCGCATGGTCGGGGGAGATGCGCTCCATATAGGGACCCTAGGAGTGGGCAAGATGGCGGCCGGGGCCCACGACGACAGCAATCTGAAGGCCTGTCTGGGGGACGATGTGCCCTACAGGAGGGTGATGCCGGTATGCTCAGGCGGGGTCCATCCCGGACTCGTTGCGGACATAATAGCTCGTTCCGGCATGGACGTGCAGATACAGGCCGGAGGAGGCGTGGCCGGACATCCCGGAGGAGTGAGGGCGGGCGCCATGGCCATGAGCCAAGCCGTCGATGCCGCTTACGAGGGCGTGGACGCCTGTGCATACGCCGAGGACCATCCGGAGCTGAAGGTTGCTCTCGAGAGGTGGGGATCCAGATGAAGCTGATAGCGAGGTACTACGATCTCGACGCCTCCGAACCAGTCGTGCTCATGCACGATCTGGACTGCGCGGAGATCGGCGTCAAGGAGAACGATCGCGTGTCCGTCACCGGGACGAAGAGCACGGTAGCTCTCGTAACCAGCTCCGACACTCTTGTGGATGCGGGCACCGTGCTTATGCCGGCCCCTGTCATGGAGCGCTGCGGCGCCCGCGACGGCGACGAGGTCGAGGTCGCGTACTCCAGCAAGCCCGATTCCGTCCGCTCCATCCGCAGGAAGATGGACGGCGAGCGTCTCGAAAGGGAGGAGATCGAGGCCATAGTGGAGGATATCCTGAACAACAAGCTGTCCAAGATAGAGATCTCCGCATGGCTCACCGCCCTCTACATCAACGGCATGGATATCGACGAGATCGCCGATTTCACCAAGGCGATGGCCCATACGGGGGACATCATCAAGTTCGACAGGCAGCCTGTGTTCGATTTCCACAGCTTCGGAGGGGTTCCAGGCAATAAGATCACTCCGATAGTGGTCTCGATCGTCGCCGCCGCAGGCGTGATGATCCCGAAGACCTCGTCTCGCGCCATCAGCAGCGCGTGCGGCACGTCAGATTTCGTGGAGACGTTCTGCAACGTGGAGCTCGATGCCGATTCCCTCAAGCGCATCGCAGAGGATGTCGGAGGGGTATTCGCATGGGGCGGAGGCATGAACATAGCTCCCGTCGACGATCTGGTGATAAAGATCGAGCACCCCCTCGGGATCAATCCGAGGGCGCAGATGCTGGCTTCCATCATGAGCAAGAAGCTTGCGATAGGCGCGAACTACCTGCTCATCGACATACCTATGGGTTCGGGGACCAAGGTGCCCACGATAGAGGAGGCCAGATCCTATTCCAGAGATCTCATGGACCTCGGCGAGAGGCTCGACATGCACATAGAGTGCGCCATCACGTACGCGGATCAGCCCGTGGGAACGGCAGTGGGGCCCATCCTCGAGGCAAGGGAGTGCATATCCATACTGGAAGGGTCCAAGCATCCTGCCAGTGTGATCGAGAAGGCCTGCGACTGCGCAGGCATAATCCTCGATATGGCCGGCATACCCGGAGGGGCGGCCAAGGCGAAGGAGATCCTCGATTCCGGCGAGGCCCATCGCAAGTTCATGGAGATCGTCGTGGCGCAGGGCGGCAGGGCGGATCTGAAGTCATCGGACCTGAAGCCCGGCGACTACAAGGAGGACATCGTCGCCTCCAAGTCGGGATACGTCCATGCGATCCGCAACAAGGACATCGTGGCCATAGCCAAGGCGGCAGGAGCGCCTAACGACAAGGGCGCGGGTCTGCTGATCCTCAAGAAGAAGGGTCAGAGGGTCGAGGCAGGGGATGTTCTCATGACGATCTATGCCGACAACGATGCGAAGCTCAGGAGGGCTCGCGAGACGGCCATCAAGTATCCTCCCATCGACATCGAGGGGATGCTCATCAAGAGGGTGTCGTCGGTCAACGTGAGGAGATGAGGAAGCTATACTACACGGTCGATGTCGACCGCGATGTGAACATCCAGATCCCGGGGTGCGAGGCGGCAGGGTCGATAGACAGGGGGGCGGGGACGGCCCCCCGCTTCTCATCGTCCGAACGCGGTCTGGGAATCATCCTGGATATGCTCGACGATCTCGGCATCAGGGGAACGCTGTTCTTCGAAGGGAGGACGGCGGAGACCGTGGACTGCTCCAGGGCCGCAGGGCATGCCGTGGGCGTCCATGGCTACGACCACGAGGATCTCTCCGCTCTCGACGACGAACGTCTCGAGCAGGTCGTCTCCCGTGCCTGGAACGCGGTAACGGATTCGGTCGGGGTGCCGACGTGCTCCCGCGCCCCGTACATGAATGCGGACGGCAGGGTCCTGAGGGTCTTCCGCGCGCACGGGTCGAAAGTCGATTCGTCGATGTACACCCCTGTCGGAGGTTCTACGGAACCTTTCGAGCGGGATGGCATCCTGGAGCAGCCTGTTCCCAAGGCGCACGACTCCAGAGGACATGTTATCGCAGCGTATCTCTGGCCGATGCATGAAGGGAAGAGGCGTCCGGAAGATTACATCGAGATGGCGTCCAGCATCGACGGGCCAGTGGTCCTGGCGGATCACAGCTGGCATATGGCGGAGACCCGCGAGGGCGGCCCCATCGGCCCGGAAGGGGAGCGCGCCGCTGTTGTCGCTGTCACCGAGATTCTGGAGGGCATCATGGATCTCGGGTTCGAACCCGCCGTGCTCCGAGGCCCGCGATTCGCAAGCGCCGGACGTTCCGGCGCGCACTTTAATAGGACCCCTGCGATTAGACGGCCATTCGAGGTGGAACATGACAGCCAGGCTCATTCTGGGAAAGGACGTTTCCGAGCAGATATACGCCGACCTCAGGCAGAGGATAGCGGCGCTGAAGGCGAAGGGCGTGACGCCCGGTCTGGCAGTGGTCCTGGTCGGCGACGATCCCGCCTCGCAGGTGTACGTACGCAAGAAGGGAGAGATGTGCGAGGCTCTCGGGATGCGCTCCATGACGATACGCATGCCCGCATCCACTACCCAGGAGGAGCTCCTGAGGAAGATCAATGAGCTCAATGCCGACCCTGCTGTCCACGGCTTCCTGATACAGCTGCCTCTTCCCCCTCAGATCGATGAGGCAGCGGTCATATCGGCGGTGTCCCCTTCCAAGGACGTCGATTGTTTCCATCCGTCCAATGTAGGAAGGCTGCTCACCGGCGACCCGACGTTCCTGCCGGCTACGCCCGCCGGAGTGCAGCAGATGCTGATCCGGTCCGGGATAGATACCAGAGGGAAGCACGTCGTCGTCGTGGGCAGGAGCAATATAGTCGGCAAGCCGATGGCGGCTCTGATGATGCAGCGGGGGGACGGTGCCGACTCCACGGTGACCGTCGTCCATTCGAAGACCGAGGACCTCGGCGCCATAACGAGGCAGGCGGATATCCTGATCGTAGCCGTCGGGAAGCCCGGATTCATAAAGGCCGACGATGTCAAGGAGGGCGCCGTCGTCATAGACGTCGGAACCAACAGGGTCGACGATCCGTCCAAGCCGAGCGGTTCGAGGCTCACCGGCGACGTCGATTTCGATTCGGTCAAGGAGAAGGCCTGCGCGATAACCCCCGTTCCGGGAGGAGTAGGTCCCATGACCATATGCATGCTCATGGCCAATGCGGTTCGTGCCGCGGAGATGGCTTCGGAGGTGTCACAATGATAAGGGAGTGCGAGGAGCACGGGTACTTCCGTGCGGAGAGATGTCCCGTCTGCGGCGAGGAAGGCAAGTTCATAATGTCCGACAAGGAGGTCGAGAGGATCGGCCGCACCCTGGCCGCCATCCTCAGGCACGGGAAGTTCGAGCCGGACATGGACGACCAGGGCTATGTTCCCATGCAGGAAGTCGTCTCACTGATCAGGGCTCGTCACACCTATATGAACTGGCTGAGGCCGAGGCACATCGAGGCCATCATCGAGACCGATCCAAAGGGTCGCTACGCCATCGCCAACGGCAAGATCCGCGCGACCTACGGCCACACGATCCCTCTGGATATCAAGCTGGATAACCAGGACATCCCTCCGGAGCTGTTCTACCCGGTGGATCCGTCGGAGGTCGAGGACATCCTGAGGGATGGTATCTCGCCCACCGACAGGAACATGGTCCATCTGTCTCTCACTTACAGGGATGCGCTGAGGGCCGGCGCTGTAAGGATGGAGGAGCCGGAGGTCCTGGTCATCGACACCGGTGTATGCATGGAGATGGGCTCCGACATAGGCCGCGCGGCCAAGACCGTGTTCCTCAGCAGGCACGTTCCCTCGGATGCCATCGATGTGGCCGATTCCGAGGATTGGGATACCGGAGAGGACGAAGAAGAAAGGGAAGTGGACTGATGGAGGTTCTCAGACCCGATCAGGTCAGAGAGCGCTACGGCCCCCTCTTCTGCCGCGGATTCTATACCCTCGTGGACGAGAAGGCCGGAAAGGCGCGCATCGTGGAGAAATGCGTCTCGAAAGGCCCCGGCGAGTGGGATGTCGTCAACAGGCGCCGCACGGGAGGAGTCATCGACGAGATCCGCATAGAATCGGATTCCATAATCATGGATGTCTCCATAGGAGAGAGGGAGCTGAGCTTCGGCCCCGTCTCCGCCGATGTGGGAGGCCAGGGGCTTTCGGCTCTGAAGGTCGAGGGCGACGAGGTCCGCACCACGTGGTTCGGGATAGCAGGGGCCACCGTAGGCATCGGCGCATGCATCCCACAATGTCCCGACGTCATCCGCACAGAGTATCCTGACGATTTCAAGATGGGCGGAGCGCACCGCGCTCACGTCGACATCATCACGCCGAAGATGGTGAGGGTCATCATCGGGATCGACGACACCGATACCAAGGAGAAGGGCGCTTCGTGGGTCGTCTCCCTGAGGCTCGGGATGGAATGCCCTTACGGGAAGTTCCTGGAGCACAAGATCATCCAGCTGAATCCGAAGGTCCCCAACAAGACGACCAACTGCTGCTCCACGGCCGTCTCCTTCGCCGTGAAGGAGGAGGACATCCCGAAGCTCGTGGAGTACGCCGTGGACTTCGTGCGCAAGGAGAGCTATTCGGACGACGCCGTCATAACCGTATTCCAGGGTCTTGAGATCCCGGCTCCCCTGAGGGACTACGGATGGTCCTGCAAGTCCATGCTGTACACGACCGACGATGCAGTGAGGATCGCCGAAGAGAACGGGGTCCAGATAATCAGCGTCACCGGCCTCAAGGGAGTCATCGGAGCCGTGGCGGCCATAGGATGCTTCGATCTCGGAGAGAGGTCCGCAGGGATACCCGAGGACTTCGAGTGAGCCCATGGACATTAAAGGGATCCTGACAGACAAGGCGTACGCCACCTACGATTCGCAGCTCGAGAAGGAGGTCCGCTCCGGCGAGATGCCCCGGCACATCGCCATCATCATGGACGGGAACCGCCGCTATGCGGAGGAGGTCCTCGGCGAGGCCCCCATGGAAGGCCACAGACTCGGGCGCAAGAAGCTGGAAGAGGTCCTCCACTGGTGCCTCGACCTGGGCGTGAACATCCTCACCGTCTACGCCTTCTCGATGGAGAACTTCAAGAGGGACGAGGAGGAGGTCGACTATCTCATGGACCTCATGGAGCAGTCCCTGTACGAGTTCGCCGACGACGAGGATGTCCAGGCCAACAGGGTGGCCATAAGAGTCATCGGCGAGAGGGATGCCCTGCCCGAGAGGGTCCAGAAGGCCATGGACTACGCTCTGGAGAAGACCGCCGGATTCGAGGATCACACGTTCAATCTGGCGATAGCGTACGGCGGAAGGCAGGACATAACCAATGCCGTCCGCGGCATCGCAAGGGATGTTCTATTCGGAAAGCTCGAGGTCTCCGACATAAGCGAGCACACGATCTCCAGATACATCTCCACCACCGGGATGCCCGATCCCGACCTGGTCCTCCGCACATCCGGCGAGGTCAGGGTATCCAATTTCCTGTTGTGGCAGCTCGCGTATTCGGAGCTGTATTTCACCGATGTTTATTGGCCCGGATTCAGGCATATCGACTTCCTGAGGGCCATACGCACGTACCAGCAGCGTGTCAGACGCTTCGGCAGGTGAGCATCTTGAGGAAGGACGTTATTTTTCTGCACGCCCCCAGTGTCTATGATTTCAGGAAGAAGCCGATATTCTACGGCCCCGTGTCCGATGTCATACCCTCGTCCCCGGTGTTCGAGATGTATCCCATGGGCTTCATGACCATATCGTCGCATCTCGAAGCCGCGGGATTCCGCACCAGGATAGTGAACATAGCGGTGAGGATGCTTCAGAGCGAGTCCTTCGATGCGGAGGAATGCATCAGGAAGCTCGATGCCGATGTATTCGCGATAGACCTGCATTGGATGCCCCATGCCCATGGGGCTCTGGAGTTGGCGAAGCTGGTGAAGAAGCACCATCCCGATTCCAAGGTCGAGCTGGGGGGCTTCACGTCATCCTACTTCTGGGAGGAGCTGATCCAGCGTCCGGAAGTGGATCTCGTTATGCGCGGGGACACGACCGAGGAGCCTACCGTTATGATGATGGAGGCGCTTCAGAAGGGCTCGGACCTGTCTAGCGTTCCGAACCTCGTATGGAAGGATGCGGACGGCCGTGTGCACGACAACGGCCTCACCTACTCTCTGGAGGATCTGGACTCGATAAGGTTCGACTATGGGACCATGATCAGGAGCGTCCTCAGGAACATGGACATAAAGGGCGCTCTGCCGTGGTACGGCTGGGACAAGCTGCCTCTGACATCAGTCTTCACTGTCCGCGGGTGTTCTATAAACTGTGCCGAATGCGGCGGATCCCACTATGCCAACGGCACGGTTGTATGCCGCAAGAGGCCGGCGTTCAGAAGTCCGGAGAAGCTGGCCGAGGACATCGATACCATCCAGTCCTATCTGGACACTCCCATCTTCATCGTGGGAGATCTGAGGCAGAACGGCCTCGGCTACGCCCAGAGATTCCTCAAAGAGTGTCGTGAGAGAGGGGTCGACAATCATGTGGTGGTCGAGCTGTTCAGTGGTGCCGGTCCGGATTACTTCAGCGAGCTCGACCGCTCCTTCGGCAACGGGTGGTCCATCGAATTCTCCCCGGATTCGCATGACGAGAAGGTGCGCTCGGCCTTGGGCAAGGGCTACACGAATGCGGCGATAGAGCAGACCATCCCCGCAGCATTCCAGTGCGGATGCAGCAGATTCGATCTGTTCTATATGAACGGCCTTCCATTTCAGGACCGCGAATCCGCCCTCGACAGCGCCAGAGCGGCCAAGAGGTTATGGGCGTCCGTTGGGAAGGAGGACAAGCTGTTCATCTACAACGCACCCTTCGCGCCCTTCGTCGATCCCGGAAGCAGGATCTTCGAGCATCCGGAAGATTGGGGATACACCCTGAGGGCGCGCACCCTGGAGGATCACAGGCGTCTCCTGGACAACCCGTCATGGAAGCACGTCCTCTCCTATGAGACGAAATGGATGTCGCGCGACGACGTGGCGGAGATCTCGTACGATGCCGCACTGGAGCTCGCAGGATGCGAGTTCGGGGCCGGCAGGATCTCCAAGGAGCAGTACGACGACAGGGTCGAGCGTACCGAGACGGCCCGTGCCCTGATGCACAGGATCGATGAGATCATGCTCGTGAAGGATCCGGCCGAACGCGAGGCCCGCCTATGGGAGACCAAGGACGAGGGCACGAGGATGATGAACTCGACCATCGCCAATAAGAAGGACCTGGACTGGGACGCCGGCTCGATATGGGCCAACGGTCCCAGGGTGGTCTGCGGACTGGTCAAGTCGCTCTTCAGGCGCTGATCGCCTGGTCATGCTCCTCGACTTCTGGACCGCTGCGTCGATAGCCGCTATCATGGCAGAACGCAGGCCCATATCCTCGGCGGCGCGAACGCCTTCGATGGTGGTTCCCGCAGGCGAACACACCTCATCCCTGAGCTCGTCGGGATGCTTTCCCGTCTCCAGGACCATCTTGGCCGATCCGAGCATGCTTTGAGCGGCGAGGCGTATCGCGTCCTTGCGCGGAAGACCGTTAAGCACGCCGGCGTCCGCCATGGCGTCGATCACCAGATAGAGGAATGCAGGAGAGCTTCCGGCTATGCCTGTGATGACGTCCATCTTCTCCTCGGGGATCTCGACGGCGAGTCCAACCGCTCCGAGTACGTCGGCGATCTCCGACAGCTCCGCAGGCTCTAGAGATCCGTCGGTGGAATACCCCATGGCGCCCTCCAAAACGGCTACGCAATGGTTGGGCATAACCCTCACAATCTTAGAGTCTGGCACATATGATTTCAGTTTGGAGATCGTGAGTCCTGCGACAAGGCTGAGGACGACGGATCCGGGCTGCATGCGGGTGCCTTCCCCTATGAACACCCCTTCCACCTGGCCGGGTTTGACGGCGAGTACCGCGAGTTTGGCTCTCGAGGTCACTTCGGCGGCTGTCTGGAACATTTCAATTCCGTATGTTTCGGACATGTGTTTGCGAGTTCCTTCGCTCGGCGCACAGGCTATGATTTCGTCCTTTCCGAACACGTTCTTGGCGATAAGCCCGGCGATGAGGGCTTCGGCCATCTTCCCTGCCCCGATGAATCCGATGCGTGCGACCATGGGATCCCAATCATCCAGCTCGTAGAAAAAACATCATATCGCAATCGCAGAGGCTGAGCTTGTCGGTCCTTCTTTTAAATAAATAGAAGGCTGGCCTACTAACTTATTTTATACTTCCACACCTTGCGCGCGTACAATGTCTCTAGTAGCATTTTACATGCCATTGGCGATAGTCGCGGTCATCGCCCTCGGCTTCGCCCCTCTGGCATGGTGGGTATCGAGGTTAATTCGGCCCAAGAAACCCACTCAGTGGATGGAAGCCACCTACGAGTGCGGTTCAGAACCTATCGGAGAGGCACAGGTCCAGTTCAGGTTCCAGTACTACACGTTCGCTCTGATCTTCGTGGTATTCGACCTGGTTGCGACCTTCCTCATGATCTGGGCAGTCGCGTTCTCCGGACTGTCGACAACCGCTCAGACCATGATGATCGCCTTCTTCGCGATTCTGATTCTTGGCGTCTGTTACTCGCTGAAAAAGGAGGAAAACGTATGGATATGAGCCTCTACCCCCATGCTGTGGCCATGAGTGCCGACGAGTTCATGTCTTGGTCTGACGCCATGATCAACGACCTCTTGAGCTCGGGTACGAAAAAGACCATCGATGAGCTGACCGGACCCATATGGTCCTGGGCGATGAAGAATTCCATGCACCCCCTGCATTGGGGACTGGCCTGCTGCGCCCTCGAGATGGCTGCGGCATCCGCTCCCAGATACGATGCCGAGCGCTACGGAATGATCTACCGTTCCTCGCCCAGGCAGACTGACATTCTGCTCGTCAACGGATGGATCTCCAAGAAGATCCGCCCCGACCTCAGGCGTCTGTACGAGCAGATCCCCAACCCCAAGTGGGTCGTGGCCATGGGCGAGTGCGCCATCTCCGGCGGACCTTGGTACGACTCCTACAACACCGTGCAGGGTCTCGACCAGATTGTTCCGGTGGACATCTACATCCCCGGATGCCCTGCACGTCCCGATGCGATGATAGACGGCTTCATGCTGCTCCAGAAGAAGATTGAGAGCTACTTCAGGAGAGGCGCCTTCATGGAGGACTGAGGATGGACACTTCCGCAGTTTACCAGAAGCCCACCGAGGACGAGATCAAGGCGCTTCTCACAGAGAAGTTCCCCGAAGTCCAGGTCACCGGCACCGAGGCCCGCAGGGTCTACGCTAAACTCCCCAAGGAGAAGCTGAAAGAGGTCTGCGAGTACATCCACGACAATCTGACGTTCGAGCACTGCTCCACCGTCATCGGAGTCGACTACGTCGACCATCTCACTGTCGTGTACCACCTTTCCAACTACTGGAACGGTGTGATGATCGAGCTCTCCGTCGATCTCCCCTCCGAGGATCCGCACATCGATTCCGTCGCGTGCATCTGGGAGGGAGCCAACTGGCACGAGAGGGAGACCTGGGAGCTCTTCGGTATCGTCTTCGACGGCCACCCCAGACTCGAGAGGCTCCTCACGCCCGAGACCTACGAGTTCTTCCCGTTCAGGAAATCATACAAGCTCAGGGGGCAGGAGTGATGGCAGATTCAATAGCGCCCATCGTGGCCGCCGAGGAGAAGATCCAGGCACAGGCCGACAAGATGGATATGGACAAGATGTGGATCATCATGGGTCCCCAGCACCCGTTCTCGCACGGACTCTGGACCCTGAAGATCAAGGTCGACGGAGAGATCTGCATCGATGCGGATCCCATCGTCGGATACCTGCACAGGGGATGGGAGAAGGAGACCGAGAACAGGACCTACCCCAAGATCATCCCCATGGCGGACCGTCTCTGCTACGCCGCCTCTATGACGTACACCCACCTGTACTGCATGACCGTCGAGAAGGCCCTCGGAATGGACATCCCCGAGAAGGCGAAGTACATCAGAATCGTCTCCGACGAGATCTGCCGTATCCAGTCCCACCTCATGTGGCTCGCCGCCGTCGGTACCGACCTCGGTAACCTGACCGTGTTCCTCTGGGCCATGAGGGAGAGAGAGTACTTCCTCGACCTCAACGTCAAGCTGTGCGGCGCCAGGATGACCACCAACTACCCGAGGATCGGAGGGGTCCGCAACGACACCACCGAGCTCTTCGACAGGGACCTCATCCGCACCGTGGACAGGTTCGAGAAGGCCCTCTGGGACATCATCGCGCTCATGGATGACAGCGCCGTCATCGTATCGAGGATGAAAGGCATCAGCTACCTCACCAGGGAGCAGGCCGCCAACCTCGGTCTCACCGGCCCGGCCATGAGAGGGTGCGGAGTCGACTTCGATATCCGCAGGGACGATCCCTACGACAACTACGACAAGGTCGATTTCGAGGTCCCCGTCCTCACCGAGGGAGACTCGTACGCCAGGTACATGATCCGCATCGAGGAGATGTTCCAGTCCTGCGACATAATCAGGCAGGCCGCCAAGAAGATCGAGGCGCTCGGAAAGAACGCCCCGTACAGGGTCAAGGCCCCCACCAGGGTGCCCGCAGGAACCCACTTCACCAGGCTCGAGGACCCGCGCGGCGAGTCCCTCATGTATCTCGTCTCCGACGGAACCGACAAGCCCTACAGGCTCAAGGTCCGCAGCCCCATCTTCGTGAACGTATCCTCCGC
The DNA here is from genome assembly GCA_002506425.1 of Methanomassiliicoccaceae archaeon UBA480. GTDB lineage: Archaea > Thermoplasmatota > Thermoplasmata > Methanomassiliicoccales > Methanomethylophilaceae > Methanoprimaticola. The sequence goes on from DAXO01000017.1 coordinate 67,549, forward strand.
CAAAGCGCAGTGCGTGGGCGTAAGGATCGCCGATGTTCCGGCCGTCCTCGCCCAGATCGACATGTGCCTCGGAGAGACGGACAGGTGATTCCGGTGGTAGAGCAATATTCTAGCATACTCAACTGGATCGACTTCTTCAAGGACCCGATGCAGAATCAGTTCTATCCGTTCGAGGGAGTCTACAACCTGCCTTTCGACATATCCTACAAGCTGTGGGAGATCATCGGCGGGGCCATCGCCTGGCTGATCAACCTGATATTCCCCGGCAACGAGGTCTCCGAATGGCTGATGAGCGACTACGTCAGCGTGCTGTTCTCGCTCATCATCTTCATGCTCATCGTCTTCATCGTGGTGTTCGTGTGTACGCTGCTGTCCCTGTGGATGGAGCGTAAGTGTCTCGGTAGGATGATGGACAGAAGGGGAACCATGGTGGGAATGAAAGGATTCCTGCAGTGTGTCGCCGACGGTCTCAAGACCTTCATGAAGGAGAACACCATCCCCAAGAAGGTCGACTCGATGACCTACATGTGGACCGTGTCCCTCATCGTGGGTGTCTCCGTCCTGCTGGCATGCATGATCCCTCTGTCTCAGAGATGGTTCGTCGTCAACTACGACTCCGGACTCCTCATAGTCATGGCATTCTTCGCCCTGGCTCCGTTCTTCATCCTGGTTTCCGGATGGTCCCAGAACAACAAGTACTCCATGATCGGAGGAATGCGTGCCGCCGAGCTGATGATCTCCTACGAGGTCCCCATGCTCATCATGATCGCGACAACCGCCCTCATGGCCGGCAGCTTCAATATCGGAGACATCGTCGACGCTCAGTACGAGACCATGTGGTACTTCATACCGCAGATCATCGGTGCAATCACGTTCTTCTTCTGCGCCACCGCGGAATCCGAGCGTGTCCCCTTCGATATCGCAGAGGCAGAGGCCGAGCTGGTCGAGGGATGGCAGACCGAGTACGCCGGAATGAAGTGGGGTCTCATCATGCTGGCCGACTACTTCAGGGGATACGTCGCGTGCGCCATGTTCGCCATCATGTACCTCGGCGGATGGGCGCTCCCGGTCATCGGAAACGGACCCGTTCCCGAGATCGTGTTCCTGCTCAAGGCCTGGTTCGTGTTCTTCCTGATGATCCTCGTCAGGGCCGCGCTCGGACGTGTCAGGCCCGACCAGATCGTCAACATCGGATGGAAGGTCTTCATGCCTCTGTCCGTGATCAACCTGGCAGTCGTGCTGCTGCTCAAGACGGGAGGCTTCTTCTGATGAGCATTAGATACCTAGACAAATACCCCCGCAGCAATGCGAAGCACCTGTGGGTCCTCAAGCCCCAGTGGGCCGTCCTCAAGCTGTTCGCCAAGAACATCGTCCGCAGGCCGGTCACCGTCCTGTACCCCTACGAGAAGGAGTGGGTCCCGGACAACTACCGCGGCCGTCCCGGACTCATCTTCGACGAGTGCGTCGGATGCGGCATGTGCGTGCGCATGTGCCCCACCGCCTGCATAAAGCTCGTCGACGCCCAGGATTCCGAGGGCAACACCGTCAAGAGGCCCCAGGTCAACATGGGAAGGTGCGCCATGTGCGGATACTGCGCAGAGTACTGCCCGGTGGACGCCATGACCGTGACTCCCGAGTACGAGCTGGCCGAGTACACCAGATTCGATCTCATCTACGGTCCCCGCAGGCTCGCCTACGACAAGACGACAGAGGGAATGAAGGTCAAGCTGGAAGTCACTCTCCAGTCGGATATCGACAACGGCAATCCCGAGAGGCGCGTCAGCCTGGCCAGCCTGGACAGGCCCATCCTCATCGATGCCAAGTGCATCGGATGCAAGAAGTGCGCCAAGGTGTGCCCCGTCGACGCCATCGAGATGGTGGAGAAGGGGAAGAACGAGAAGACCGGAAGGCCCATACTCCGTCCGGTCATCGACGATTCGAAGTGCATCTGCTGCAGCAACTGCGTGGACGACTGTCCCAAGGATGCGCTCGAGATGAAGGAGGTGCTCTGATGGGAATGATCAGAGACATTTGGGACGCGTTCTGCGGAGGATTCGGAGATTTCGGAAACTACCTCCTCGGAAACCTGGACCTGGTGGCCTTCGTCCTCCTGTCCGCGATCGCGGTTCTGGCGGCGCTCTACGTCGTCACCGACAAGGAGGTCGTTCACAGCGCATTCTACCTCGCGCTCGTGTTCCTGTGCGTAGGATTCGTCTATTTCTTCCTCGAAGCGGAGTTCATAGGCGTCATCCAGATCCTGGTCTACGTGGGAGCCATCACCATCCTGTTCGCGTTCAGCATCATGCTGACTAGAAGATACATTATGAAGAAAGGTGATTCCGAATGAGTCCCGGCATAGCGGATAAGAAGAAGGTAGTCGGCGCAACCGTCGCCGTGTTCCTGCTCGCAGTCCTGGCTGTCGGAATCTTCACCGTCGACTGGAGCGACTACACGGGCACCGACACTCCTCAGGAGCAGCCCACGTTCCCCACCGATGACGAAGACAGCATCTGGGACGAGAACGGCGACCTGAAGGAGGAGAGCCTTGCGTACACCATCTTCGAGAAGTACGGCCTCATCCTGATCCCCCTCGCGCTGCTGATGTTCGGCGCAATGGTCGGAGGAGTCGTCATTTCGAGAGAGGAGGCTGAGATCGATGATTCCAATTGAGTTCTTCCTTCTCCTGGGAGCCATCCTGTTCGCCATCGGAGCGTACGGAGTGGTAACGAAAAGCAATGCGATCATCGTGCTGATGTGCATCGAGCTCATGCTCAACGCGGCGAACATCAATTTCGTCGCATTCGGAGCCTTCCACCCCGACATAATGGGACAGGCTTTCGTCATAGTCACGATCACCGTTGCGGCCGCAGAGGTCGCCGTCGGTATCGCCATCCTGCTCAACGCATACAAGATGAGGAAGACGACCGAACTCGACGAGGACGGTCTCACATCCATGAGGTGGTAAGCATGTTGATAGAATACACTTGGCTGGTCCCCCTCATCCCGATGCTGTGCTTCCTTATCATCGGACTCGTTGGAAGGAAGACTCCTGAGAAGGGAGGCTACATCGCAATCGCCGGAGCGCTTCTGGCGTTCATCATCTCCGCGGTCATCTCGTACGAGTACCTGACCGGCGACGTCTACCCCAACCCCGTGACCGAGCAGATCATGTGGTTCCACATCGGGGACATCGAGATCAACCTCGGTTACTACGTCGACGGCCTGACCTGCCTGATGATGCTCTTCGCATCGTTCATCTCCACTCTGATCTTCGTGTACTCCATCGGATACATGGGCGACCAGGGCGGAAGGAAGACCAGGTATTACGCCGAGGTCTCCCTGTTCCTTACCGGAATGCTCGGACTCATCGTGTCCAGCAACTTCCTCGAGCTGTTCATCTTCTGGGAGGTCATGGGACTGTGCTCCTATCTGCTGATAGGATTCTGGTCCTTCAGGCACCCCGAAGGAGATGCGGCCTCCGCCAACGCCGCTTCCGCGGCCAAGAAGGCTTTCCTCGTCACCAGGATGGGAGATGTCTGTCTCATGGCAGGACTGTTCATCCTCCTCGGCGAGTTCCACAGCCTCGACTACGCCAACATGTTCGATCCCTCGGCCATCGCCGCCGTCGATCAGAACAACCTCACCCTTGCCATGCTCCTCGTCTTCGGCGGAGTCATCGGTAAGAGCGCCCAGTTCCCTCTGCACGACTGGCTCCCCGATGCGATGGCCGGACCTACCACGGTCTCCTCGCTCATTCACGCCGCGACCATGGTCAAGGCCGGAGTCTATCTCGTCGCCAGGGGATACCCTCTCTTCATCCAGAATGCCGACGTCATGCTGTTCGTCGGAATCATCGGAGGGGTCACCGCATTCATCGCAGCCACCATGGCTCTCAACAACATGAACATCAAGAGGGTCCTTGCGTACTCCACCATCTCCCAGCTCGGATACATGATCCTGGCTCTCGGAGCGGGCGGATACCTCGTCGCTCTCGGAATGGACATGGGAGGGGAGGAGGGTGCTGCCCTCATCGCCGCAGGAACCGCTGGATTCGTCGCCGGATGCTTCCACATGATGAACCATGCGTTCTTCAAGGCCCTGCTGTTCATGTGCTCCGGATCCGTGATCCATGCAGTGGGCACGGAGGATATGCGCGAGATGGGCGGACTCGGGAAGCACATGAAGATCACATCGATCACCATGCTCCTCGGTTCCCTGTCCATCGCCGGATTCCCTCTGTTCAGCGGATTCTGGTCCAAGGATCTCGTCCTCGAGATCGCGATGGAGGCCGGTCATGACGGAACCGTATGGTTCACCGTGCTCTGGGTCCTCGCGGTCGTCACAGCCTTCATGACCGCGTTCTACATGTTCCGCATGTGGTTCATGACGTTCATGGGAGAGGAGGGCCACGCCACGCAGCACTGCCACGGCGAGTCCCCCAAGACCATGACCACGCCTCTGGTCATCCTGTCCGTGTTCGCCGTCCTCAGCGGATTCCTCATAATGTTCGGCCTCGACGCCATGGTGTCCTTCGATGTGACCGCCACCGGATTCGTCGTCGGAGGAGGACACTCCGAAGGATTCGAGTACTTCAGCGAGCTGTTCACCAACCCGTACACCTATCTGACCATCGTCCTCGCGCTCGTCGGTATCGGAATCGCGTACCTCATGTACGTGAAGAAGACCATCGACCCCGCCAAGTTCAACAAGAACGGCCAGTCCTGGCTCTACAAGGCGCTCACCAAGAGATGGTGGTTCCCCGATCTGTACAACCAGATTTCCTGGAAGCTCGGATTCGGAGTCGCCAAGGGCGTCAACTACGTCGACAGGCAGGTCATCGACGGTACCGTCAACGGCCTGTCCGCTGCGGTCGTTGGAGGCGGAGACGTCGTCAGCAAGATGCAGACCGGAGATGTCCACGACTACGCTTCCGTGGTCCTTCTGGGCGTTGCAGTCCTGTCCGTCCTCTTCGTCGTCATCGCGATGATCCTCGGAGGCATGTGAAATGAGCATCGACACAATGATCCTGCCTCTCCTGCTGATCATCCCGTTCATCGGGACAGTCGCCACCCTGTTCATGGGCGGCGAGAGGCAGAAATACGCCAAGGTCGTCGCCGGGGTCTTCTCGGCGATCACCCTCGTCCTGACAATCTACCTGATGTATGTCGGTCTCGGCAACTGGGGAGACTACTCCGTCAGCTACACCTGGATCGAGACATCCTCGATAACCATCAACTTCGCGCTCGCGGTGGACGGTCTCAGCATACTGATGATCTTCCTCTCCGCTCTGCTGACGCCTCTGGTCATCCTCTTCTCCGCTGGAGAGAGCGACAGGGCGAACTACTTCCATGCGCTGCTCATGGCGATGGAGGTCGGACTGATGGGAGTCTTCATGGCGGCGGACTACTTCCTGTTCTACGTCATGTGGGAGATCACCCTGATCCCCATGTACTTCCTCATCAGCTGGTATGGAGGACCCAGGAGGCACTACGCCGCCATCAAGTTCTTCATATACACGCACGTGGCGTCGCTCGTCATGCTCATCGGAATCTTCGCGATGGGATGGATGAGCTACGACATCACCGGTGTCGCCGACTTCGGATTCGACTACATGGAGCTCGTAATGTCCGGGACCTCCCAGGCATTCCAGGCGGCCGTCTTCGCCCTCCTGTTCTTCGGATTCATGGTCAAGATGCCGTCCGTTCCGTTCCATACCTGGCTTCCCGACGCGCATGTCGAGGCCCCTACGGCCGGTTCCGTCATCCTTGCCGGAGTCATGCTGAAGATGGGTTCCTACGGTATCATCAGGATCTGCCTGACCTGCTTCCCCGAGGGAGCGGAGTACTGGCAGTGGGTGATCATCGCCATCGGACTCGTCTCGATGGTCTACGGCGCCTACGCCTGCATCGCGCAGACCGATCTCAAGAAGATGGTCGCATTCTCGTCCATCAGCCACATGGGAATGGTCATGCTCGGAATCGGATGCCTGTCCGATATCGGAATAACATTCGCCATCTTCCAGATGTTCGCTCACGGACTCATCAGCGCCATGCTGTTCATGGTCTGCGGATTCACCGGACACGCTCTCGGAACCAGGGAGATCCCCCTGCTCGGAGGACTGGCTGGAAGGATGCCCGCATTCGCCACCTTCATGATGATCTCGTTCATGGCCTCCCTCGGTCTGCCCGGCCTCGTCGGGTTCTGGGGAGAGTTCCCGCTCGTCTACGGGTTCTACGAGTTCATCCAGTCCGAGGGAGTCCTCTGGCTGCTGCTGTTCTGCCTGCTGACCCTGATGCTCACCGCCGGCTACTACCTCTGGTCCATGCAGAGGACGCTCTTCGGTCCCGAGACCACCAAGATCGACCTCGAGCACGTCCACGACCTGAGCAAGCCCGAGTTCGCGGCGCTGGCCGTTCTGGCCGTCCTCGTCGCCCTCTTCGGAGTCTGGCCCGATGCCGCCCTGAGCTTCATCGATCCCTATGTTGACGCGCTCGTCAGCTCCATGGGGGTGCTGTGATGTTCGTAACTGACATATTCGGAGACTACGCAGCCGTCGCGCCCATGATCATCATGCTCATCGCGGCGCTGATCCTTCCCGCTGTCCACATCTTCGGCAAGAAGAGGACCGCCACCTGGGCTGTCGCCCTCGTGTTCACCGTCGTCTCGCTGCTGATCAACGCCTATATGCTCGCCGACGGCTTCGTCGGAGAGACTCTCGGCGTCTACGAGTACAACGAGTACACGGGTCTGATGATCCTGCTCTTCCAGATCGTGCTGTTCCTGGCCGTCCTCGTCTCCAATGCGAGCACCGAGGTCACCAGGCTCCACGTCGGAGCGTACTACGCCCTGCTGATCGGAGCCACCACCGGAATGATGTTCGTCGCCGGGTCCTCGGACCTGCTGACGATCTTCGTCGGTGTCGAGCTCACCAGCATCTCGTCCTACGCACTCGTCACCATGAAGAGGAACGACTCCAGGGCCGCAGAGGCCGGAGTCAAGTACGTCATCGTCGGAGGCCTGTCCACCGCTCTGACCATCTACGGTATCTCCATGATATACGGAATGACCGGAACGACGGACATCGCCGCCATCGCCGCGCAGACCGCCATAGACGGAATGAACTGGATGCTCGCCGTCGGTCTGGTCTGCATGGTCGCAGGATACGGCTTCAAGATCGCAGCGGTGCCCTTCCACATGTGGGCCCCGGATGTGTACGAGGGATCGCCCACACCCGTCTCTCTGTTCCTGGCAACTGGATCCAAGAAGATGGGTCTGAGCGTGTTCTTCCAGATCTTCATGGTCCTGTTCGTGGCCGGCTCCTCGATGAGCGCGATATGCGGAGAAGAGGTCCAGTACCTCTTCGCCATCATAGCAGCCTTCACGATGACCGTCGGAAACGTGGTCGCCATCGCCCAGAACAACATCAAGAGGATGCTCGCCTACTCCTCCATCGCCCAGGCAGGATACATCCTGATCGCCCTGGCCGTCATGAACGAGTATGCGCTCTCCGCTGGTCTGTTCCACATGTTCACCCACGTGTTCATGAAGGGCGGAGCGTTCCTCGTCGTCGGCGCGCTCATCTGCGTCGGCATCGGCGAGAAGATCTCGGACTACAAGGGACTGGCAAAGAGGTCGCCCTTCCTGGCTGCCGCCATGCTCCTGTTCCTGTTCTCCCTCGCAGGTATCCCGCCTCTGGCAGGATTCACCTCCAAGTTCTTCCTGTTCAATGCAGCATTGGGCGGGGCGGACGGAGTGACCTCCCAGTGGGTCTGGCTGGCGTTCATCGCCATCCTGAACTCGGCGATCTCGCTGTACTACTACGCGAGAGTCGTCAAGGCGATGTATATCGAGAAGGGAGCCACCGAGGAGAAGATCAAGATCCCCGCCGCATTCCTCGCGGCTATCGTGATCTGCGTCGTGTTCGTCATCGTGCTGGGAGTCTACCCCCAGCTCATCTTCGACTACTGCGAGACCGCGGCCCACGCCCTTCTGGGCTGAGCCTCCTCTCCAAACCTCTTAACGAAACACTTTTATGAATGCCCGGTCGCGGAGCGTGCTCCTCCTTCGGGCATTCTCTCTTCTATAGTCCCATCCTTTTAATACGGAACATCCATGTGGACGCGATGTCCGAGTCTTGGCATTCCTGCATATCAGAGGAGTTAAACCTCGTGGAGTCTCTGATGAAGCGGGATCTGCAATCCGATAATCCCGAATTGACCGATATGTGTCTGTACGTCGTCGGGGCAGGGGGCAAGCGCCTGAGGCCCTCCCTGTGCATACTGTCCTATTATCTCTGCGGAGGAAAGGATGCGGAGAAGCCGGCCAAGATCGGAGCAGGGTTCGAGATCATCCACAGCGCCACCCTCATCCATGACGATATCAACGATCAGGGCGAGGTCAGGCGCGGAAGGAAGGCTCTCCACAGGAAGTACACCATCAGCAAGGCCATCATCGCAGGCGATTTCATGTTCGCTATGGGATTCAGGCTGCTCGCCGCGGCCGCCCCCCACATCGTGGACTTCATCGTCGAGGCATCTGCCGCCATGGGAGCCGGAGAATTCGTGCAGAAGGATTTCGAGCACAAGACCTCCGTGAAGGAGGAGGATTATCTCCGCATCATAGAGAACAAGACCGCGAAGCTCTTCGAGGCCTCAGCCAAGTCGGGTGCCGCCGTCGCAGGTGCTCCGGCGGAGCTTCTGGATTCCATAGGGGCGTTCGCTCTCGCTGTAGGGATGGCGTTCCAGATCGTTGATGACACGCTGGATGTATCCGGCGATCCGAAGAAGACCGGTAAGACCGTCGGAACAGACCTCATCGAGGGCAAGCCCACGTTGCCGGTCATCTATGCGATGGAGGATGAGGTCGTCGGTCCGGAGCTGAGCGAGATCTTCAGCAAGAAGGATCCGGATGAAGACGATGTCGCGCATGCGTTGGAGCTCATACAGAGGACCGACGCCGTCGACAGATGCATGGCCAAGGCTCGTTCCTTCGTGGATGCCGCACCGGACAACCTCGTAGATGTTCCGGAGTCCAGATACAAGGATGCGTTGCTCGATCTGGCCGAATACGCGGTCCATCGCCAGAGGTGATTCCGTGGAGGAGGTCGACGTTCTAGTTGTCGGATCCGGTCCTGCCGGCAGCACTGCAGCCAGATTCGCTGCCGAAGGAGATGCTTCCGTTCTCTTCATAGAAAGGCGTGCCGAGGTCGGAGTCCCTGTGAGATGCGGCGAATTCATGCCGGGACTCGGAGAGATCAAGACCATGTTCCCGAAGCTCGAGGATGCCGATTCCCTGTTCGACATTCCAGACTCTCTGAGATGTCTCGATATAAAGGGAATCAAGCTCGTCAATCCGAAGGACAAGGTCACTCTGCTGGATATGGACGGCTATACCACCGACAGGGACAAGTTCGACCAGTATCTCGCCAAGATAGCGGAGGAGGAGGGGGCTGTCCTTGAGAACAACCGCATGTTCCTCGGCATCGAGGGAGGAGTCGCGAAGACCACCAAGGGCGATATCCGCTACAAGGTCATCATCGGCGCGGACGGTCCCGGATCAAGGGTCGCCCGCAGTCTGGGCCTCCAGAGGAATCAGAATCCCTATCCTGCTGTTACCGCTCAGGTCAAAGGGGATTTCGAGCCTTACATGTACATGTATTTCGGAGACATCGCTCCTGGAGCATACAGCTGGATAATCCCGAAGGACGGAAGGGCCAACATAGGTGTAGGATTCTCTCCTAAATTCGCATCCGGAACCCTGTCCGAGTACTTCGACAAGTTCGCGGAGAAGCGCGGATTCAACGAGCATTCGAAGCTTGAAGGGAAGTATGTGCCCAGCGAAGGTCCTATTCCGAAAACGGTCAGCGGAAACGGCATGGTCGTGGGAGATGCAGCCGGTCAGGTGATTTCCGTCAACGGAGGCGGCATTCCTCTGGCGATGATCGCAGGAAGGATATGCGGAGCCGTGGCCGCGGAGAACATCTCTTCCGGCTCTCCTCTGTCGAGATACGAGACGGAATGGCGGAACGTGATGGAGAAGCCGTTGAAGACGGCGGCCTTCAACAAGAAGCTCGCAGATACGTTCGCTTTCAGGTCGGAGCGCAGCACAGCTATGTGCATGGCGATGCTCGGAGCCCGCAGGATGGGCAATCTCATCCGTTGCAAGCGTCTGTTTCCCTGATCGCTTCTTCCTGCAGGCTTTCATTGCAGATCCGCAAATGGGGCATTCGGGGTACTTTTCCTTGAACCATTTGCCGCATCCGAGACATTTGTAGTTCCATTTGACGACCTTCTTTATGCCTTGTGTCCCCACAGGGCGGCATTCCAGTCCAAGTACGCGCGCGACGTTCTGTATGGAATAGTCGTCGGAAAGGATCGTCCCGTCCACATCCAGGGCCAGGGCCAGCACGCTCCTGTCCATAGGCGACAGCCTCGTATCGTCTCCTGTCCTCTTGGCCGCTTCATCCACTCTGGCCATGGATTCCTTCGTGCAGTCTGATGTTCTGAGCATGTCTCCCCACAGGGACAGACGGGGGTCGTCGAATTTCCCGAGCTCTCTGATAACGCCGGGAGGGCACACATACTCCTCGTCGGGAGGAGCATCCAGAGTGAACAGGGCCGACGTATCGAGAACGAGCATGCACCGACATCGGCATCATCGTCATAATTGCTCCTATGGCACAGGTATATACGTCACGGCAGGATGTGGAATCGATACAATGGACGTTCTGGGAGTCATAGCCATCATGCTGAACGGCCTCTGGCTGTTCCTGCCCGCCATGCTTCCCAATTCCGCCGCCGTGGTGTTCGGCGGAGGCACCAAGATCGATTTCGGAAGATCCTGGAGGGGAAGGAGGATATTCGGGGACGGGAAGTCCTGGAGAGGCTTCTTCGGGGGTGCACTCTCCGGAATAGTTCTGGGACTGATTCTCATAGGCATATCGGCCCTTTGCGGATCCGAAGACTATTGGGGATACGGGGAGTTCCCGCGTTGTGTGGGAATTCTCGCATGCCTCTCGTTCGGAGCCGTTCTGGGGGATCTGTGCGGAGCGTTCATCAAGAGGAGGCTCGGGATGGAGAGAGGGCAGAAGGCCCCTGTGCTGGACCAGTACGACTTCGTCATAGGAGCGTTCTGCATAACGGCCCTCTTCTTCCCGGATTGGGTCTATTCCAATTACATCGAGGGCTGGCACATAGCCGCTCTCATTCTGATCATCGCGATGATGTTCGCCATCCACAGAGCGGTGAACATAATCGGATACAGGATGGGTCTCAAGAAGGAACCCTGGTGATTCCAATGAGTGAGTTGTCTGATGCACTGAAGGAATGCGGAGCGCTGCAGTTCGGCGAGTTCACCCTCGCTTCCGGCGCCAAGAGCGATTACTACATCAATATCAAGAAGGCGAGCACCGACCCGAAGGTTCTGGGTCTGATAGCCCGCCTCATGGCCGAGAAGATCAGGGAGAACGGCATAGACGCTGACAGGATCGCCGGCGTCGTTCTAGGAGCCGTTCCCTTGGAGGCTGCTCTGGCACTGGAGACCGGTCTGCCGTTCGTCATGGTGCGCAAGGAGAAGAAGGACCACGGCACCGGGAAGCAGATCGAGGGCGATCTCGAGAAGGGCGATGCCATCGTAATGGTCGAGGACGTCGTCACCACCGCCGGATCCTGCATAAAGGGCATCCATGTCCTCAGAGAGGCCGGTGCGGATGTCAAGTGGGTCCTGTCGGTCATAGACCGCGAGGCGGGAGGCGCCGAGGCACTGGAGGCAGAGGGCGTGAAATTCATCCCCCTGGTCAAGGGATCGGAGCTCCTGGGCGAGAGATGAGGCCCGATCCGGACTGCAGTCTATGCGATCTCTGCAAGGGTCGCACACAGGTCGTGTATCCGGATGGGAATCCGGACAGCGGGATCGTCTTCGTGGGCGAAGGGCCGGGCGAGAACGAGGACATCCAAGGCAGGCCGTTCGTCGGAAGATCCGGGAAGATCCTGGCGGATGCCATGGCGCGCCACGGTTTCTCCCGTGCGGACGTTCTTATAACCAACACCGTCAAGTGCCGCCCTCCCGGGAATCGCGACCCGACGCCGGAGGAGATGGCCGCCTGCGGAGGCTTCCTGCGCTCGGAGATACGCGATGCCAGGCTGGTGGTGGGGCTCGGAAAGTCCGCATGCCGCGATCTCCTCTGCTATGATGGTCCGATGGCGGATATCGTCAATCGCCCTGTCATGATACGCGTTGACGGGAAAGATGTGGAATTCCTGCCGACATACCACCCTGCGGCGACGATCTACAGCAAGGTAGCCCGTGCGGGATTGGACGAAGCGATGAGGATGGTGGCCGAGAGGCTCAGGCCGAAGATGAGATTCGGCGGGTTCATGCTGGATCTGGATGGGACGATCTACAAGGGCGGTGCCCCCATACCGGGCGCCAAGGAGTTCATAGCATTCCTGAAGGACAGAGGGATCCCGTTCGTATTCCTGACGAACAATTCGTCCCGCGCCAGAGGATTCTATGCCAGGAAGCTGTCCGATATGGGTTTCGATGTCTCTCCGGAGGATGTGCTCACGTCGATGACCGCAACCATCCGTTTCCTGATATCAGAGAGGTTCGGCCGCAGCATCTATCCTGTGGCCGCCCCGGATGTCGTAGACGAGATGGAGGCCGCAGGACTTGACATCGTGGACGAGCATCCCGACATAGTGGTGCTGACATTCGACAGGACGATAACATACGAGAAGATCAACAAGGCCTTCCATTTCCTGAGGGACGGTGCCGAGCTCATAGCCACCCATCCAGACGATGTATGTCCCACAGAAGACTCCTACGATATAGACATCGGGCCGTTCATCAGGATGTTCGAGCAGATGTGCCAGACCAAGGCTCTGATCATCGGGAAGCCCAATCGTCTGATGCTCGAGATGGCATCCCGCGAGATGGGGGTCGACCCTTCCGACGCTGTGATGGTCGGCGACCGTTTGTACACGGATATCGCCATGGCCTGCAATGCGGGGACCCAGTCCATACTCGTCCTTTCGGGAGAGACCGATGCCTCCATGCTGGAGGGCTCCGGCATCAGGCCAACCGCTGTGCTGGCATCGGTGGCCGATATACCGGATCTCGTCGAGCATTCTTCGTGCCGAAGAGGCCCCATCCAGCTGTATGCTCTTTTTATATACGCATCGCGCGTATACACTTTGTCGCGTGCGCGGGCGCGGAATTGAAGGGACCGGCCCGGACCGAGCAAGCGCGATATGGGATGCGAAGGGCCGTATGGGACGGCTCTAGCCCGAATGGGGTGTAAGACAGTTGCATTTGAAAGCGGTCGAGATGGAGAATTTCAAGTCCTTCGGCGGCAAGATCACCGTGCCGTTGATGGAGGGGTATACTGCCGTCACCGGGCCGAACGGCTCGGGGAAGTCCAACATAACCGACGCCATACTCTTCGTCCTGGGGCCGAAGAGCTCCAAGGCGGTTCGCGCCGGAAAGCTCACGGATCTGATATTCGACGGAGGCAAGTCCCGGACGAAGGCCGGATACACCAAGGTGTCCCTTGTGTTCGACAATACGGACCGTCTCATGCCCTGGGACGACGACACCGTCCGTCTCACTCGCTATGTCAAGCTTTCCGACAACGGAACCGACTACAGCTCGTACTTCTACGTGAACGACCGCAAGTCCACCATGACGGAGTTCGACACCCTCCTGACCAAAGCGCGCATATCCGCCGACGGGTACAATCTCGTCCAGCAGGGGGATGTCACCCGCATCGTCCAGATGGGCAACCTGGAGAGGCGCAGGATCATCGATTCCATATCCGGCATCGCCAGCTTCGATGCCGACATCGATCGCGCAAGGGTCGAGAAGGCCGAGGCTTCCGCCAATCTCGAGAAGATCGGCATCATAATGGACGAACTCTCCCGTCAGGTGGAGAAGCTGGACAAGGAGCGTCAGGAGGCCCGCAGGTATCTCGATGCACAGGCCGCCCTCGAGCTCGCCAAGGCCCAGCATGCCCATCGCAGGCTGCAGATGGAGACCGCGAAACAGGCTTCCGTCCAGGAGAGCGTGGCCAGGAGAGAGGTCGCTATAGAGGAGGGCAGGAAGGAGCTCCAGGCCCTCAATCTCGAGCGCGACGCCAAGACCGAGGAGATCAGAGCCAAGGAGGCCGAGATCGCCGACAGGATAGGGCCGGAGTACCGGGAGCTCAAGGACAAGATCGACAAGGCCAGGATAGACCTGGCCACCCGGAGGGATGCCGTCGAGAAGGCCCAGGCCGATCTGGAGGAGCAGGAATCCTTCAGGCAGACCTTCGAGGATGCGATCTCGGAGAACAGCGAGCAGGCGAACTGCCTTCGTCAGAAGATAGGCGAGCTCAAGGAGGACCTCCAGATCAAGGAGGCCGAGAGCAGCCAGGCCCAGGCCGAGGAGGCCGAGGTCTCCATGGCCATATCCCAGACCGGAGGAGAGCACAAGAAGCTCCAGGAGCGCCAGGATTCGCTCGATTCGCAGATCGAGGCATGCACCGAGGAGCTGAGGGCCGCGCAGGACGCGTCTTCCAGGGCGGATGTCGCAGCGGAGGAGGCGCACAATGCGGTCGCATCGCTCGACGAGAGGCTCCAGGGCGTCGATTTCGAGATAAAGGATGCCAAGTGGAGCCTGGACCAGCTGAAGGCCGAGGCCGGACCCAGCACCGACGAGTTCGGCAAGAGGATCCTGGACATCAAGAGGCGCGAATCGGAGCTGGAGAAGGAGGAGGCGGAGCTCGATGCCGCGTACCGCAGGATAGATGCGGAGTACAACTCCCTCCAGGCCGAGAAGAAGGTCTCGGAGAGGATGAATCGCGGAAGCGCCGCCGTCGAGGCCATCCTGGCATTGAGGAACCGCGGCGAGATCCGCGGCATCCACGGCACCATCCAGGAGCTGGCCACGGTCGACAAGGAGTACGAGACCGCCCTTGCGGTGGCCGCCGGCGGGAAGATGTCCGCCGTCGTCGTGGACGACGATCAGGTCGCGGCGGACGGCATAGCCTATCTGAAGAAGGAGAAGCTCGGTCGTGTGACGTTCCTGCCGCTCAACAAGATGATGGGCGGCAAGCCCCGTGCCAAGGCGATAATGTGCGAGAAGGACTCCGAGGGGTATGCGATAAACCTCATCGACTTCGATCCACGCTACCAGAATGCATTCTGGTATGTTCTGGGGGACACCCTGGTCGTCAAGGACATGGACCAGGCCCGCAGGATCATGGGCGGGATCAGGATAGTCACACGCGCCGGCGAGCTCGTGGAGGCATCCGGAGCGATGGTAGGAGGTACGATCTCCCAGCAGAACCTGCCGAAGTTCGGTCCCGCGTCCGAGGACAGGCTCGCCGCCGTCGGTTCCAAGCTGAGGGCCGCGCAGGAGGCCCTGTCAGATGTGCGTTCGAGGCTGCGCGGCGTTCGCGAGGAGATGCGCGCCGTCGACGACGAGATGAGGAAGGCCTCGTCCTCCGGCATCCAACAGAGGGAGCTCATGGCGCAGACCAAGGGACGCGTCGACGAGCTCGAGAAGACCCGCAGGGCTCTGTCGGAGCAGCTCAAGGCCGCTCGCGAGAGGATGGCCGTCTCCGACAGGGAGTTCGAGGAGTCCCGCGCCGCCTTCTCCGAGGTTTCGGAGAGGATGGGTGCCCTGACGTCCGAGCGTTCCAAGGTGAAGGAGCGCATAGCCGAGATCGCCCCCGTGGAGCTCCAGGTCAGGATACAGGCCGTCCGCGACAGGCTCTACAGGCTGAAGAATGCCATTTCAGACATAACCCTGCAGATCGGAGGGGCGGAGACCGAGATAAACGGTCTCGGGAAGCAGAACGAGTCTCTTCAGATGCAGCTCGATTCTGTCATGCGCGCCATCGCGGCAGACCGCAAGGTCATAGACGACGGAGAAGGGCTCATCTCCCGTTCGAAGCTGGATCTCGATGCGCTGAAGAGGATCGAGGCCGACATGGAAGGAGGGATAGCAGACCTCCGCAACCAGAAGGACGCCCTCAACGAGGAGAAGTACGGCCTGGACGGCAAGATACGTGAGAAGGCCAAGGACATCGAGAACTGGGGCGGGGCGCTGGAATCGTTCAGAGCCCAGCTCATCGATGTGACCGCCTCCGTGGCGCAGTGCAGGGCGGAGGTCGAGGCGCTCACCGTCGAGGTGCCGCAACCGGTCCCGTCCGAGGAGGAGATCCGCCGCAGCATAAGATCCTGCGAGGCCACGCTCTCCTCGATCGGAAGCGTCAACATGAGGGCCATCCAGGACTACGACGAGAAGAAGGCCAGATACGACGGCCTCGATGCCGAGGTGGAGAGCCTCAACCGCCACATCAAGGAGCTGGACGACCTCGTAGGCTCCCTGACGGCGAAGAAGAAGGGCCTCTTCATGAAGTCGTACGATGCCATCAACAGCAATTTCAAGGCCATCTACGCCGAGCTCTCCGGAGGAGGGGAGGCGTTCATGGGACTGGAGGATGAGGACGATCCGTTCGCGGGCGGACTCATGATAAACGCGAAGCCCAGGAACGGCAAGTTGCTCAGGCTGGAGGCGCTGTCCGGAGGGGAGAAGTCCCTGACCGCGCTCTCCTTCATCTTCGCGATCCAGGAGCACCAGCCGTCCCCGTTCTATGTGCTGGACGAGGTGGACATGTTCCTGGATTCGGTCAATGCGGAGATGGTGGCCAAGAGGGTCCGCGAGAGCTCCGCGAAGGCGCAGTTCATACAGGTGTCGCTGAGGAAGGTCACACTGGCTCTGGCGGATCATCTGATAGGCGTCACCAGGCCGCCGAGCGGCATAAGCAAGGTCATAATGCAGCCCGATCTGGCCGAGGTCTCCCGCTACGAGGAGGAGGCTGAGCGCAGGAAGGAGGCGAACCAATGATGGATGGGAACACTAAGGTGGAGGAGCTGGAGCAGCACCTGCTGTTCCACAGGGCGCTTGCGGACGACGACGAGTCGTACCGCAGGGTGATGGGCTATATGGACATCCTGTCCAGCGCGGAGTCGGGGGAGAGGCTCCAGGATCCGGTGGACGAGTCCATACGCGCCGTATTCAGTCTGGTCCTGGAGAACGGCATAGACCCATGGGAGGTCAACCTCTCCGAGTTCGTCAGGATGTACGAGGTCAAGATCTCCATGGACCGCTTCGATATGATCGTGGCCGGCAAGCTCATGCTGATGGCATGGAAGATCCTGCGCATGCAGTCCGAATCGACCAGGGTCAGGAGCGAGCCTCCTGCGGAACCGGTCGCCGAAGAGGTCGACGACAGCTTCTTCTACGACGATGAGCCCCTTTACGTGCCCGAAGTCAGCTTCCGCGAGGCATACCAGAGGCATCCCGAGAGGCCGGTCACCGTCTACGAGCTCATAGACGCATTCGAGGATGCGCGCAAGGAGATCGAGATCCAGAAGGAGCGCGAACGTGTCCGCAGCGAGCTGAAGGCCAGAGAGCCCAAGCGCTTCGAGAACAAGGCCCACGACGAGGACGACGAGCGCGATGTCGAGGCGGTCTGGCAGAGGATCGAGAAGCTGGGCACCGGGCAGATCGACATCCGCGATCTGTACACCGCCGACCTGAAGGAGAATCTGACGACTTTCGTGGCTGTGCTGCACCTCGTCAGGGACGGGAGGCTGGCGGTCTGGCAGGACGATCTGCCCTTCGGAAGGATCTACATCGAGATCAAGACCGAATGGACCTCCGGCACTCTGGAGGACTCTCCGGATGCGAGGATCCCCGAGGCGGTGAACCGATTTGGATGTCAAAGGTGCCGTCGAGGCGGCTCTGTTCTCCAGTTCGGAGAATCTCCGTATATCGGGCATAGCGGAGAAGACCGGATTCCCCGAGGAGGAGGTCCGCACTGCGCTCATGGACCTGCGCAGGGAGTACGATGACCGCGATTCGGCCATCGTGATCGCCAAGATCGGCTCCGAATTCAGAATGATGCTCCGCTCCGACTATTCGGACTATACCGGCAGATTCGGGAGGGCCGAGATGTCTCCCGGGCTCATGAAGACCCTCAGCACCATTGCCTACAACCAGCCGGTTCTGCAGTCGGAGCTGGTGAGGACCCGCGGGCCGAGAGTGTATGAAGATGTCCATAGGCTTACGGACATGGGCTTCGTATCCGGCAAGCGCAGCGGGCAGACCGTGGAGCTGAGCACCACCAAGAAGTTCTCCGAATACTTCGGAATAGGATCGACACGCAAGGCGGACATACGCAAGTGGATCGAGTCCCAGGCATCCGGAGGACGCGGGGAGGAGGCCGAAACTGATCAGAAGGAAACGATTGCATAATCGCAATCTATTGCTTGAACACTATAGATACGTAGTAGGCCTCATCATAATACTTATATCTACATAGAATCTAGAGCGAGGTCGCGATGACCTCAACGACATCAGGATAGGACGCCGAAGGCCCGGGAAATCCATGCGGTTCCGATACTGCTTCCGGGGTGCGCCGATGTCCTTGATGGGGAGATTGGACGATCTGTCGGGGAGCTTCAGGGCCCGCAGGGCCTGGCTGGCATTCGCCGTCGTCCTGTTCATCTGCCTCATCGTGGTGCCCGCGGTCTTCGTAGTGACGAAGCTGTTCTCGGACTGGGATCTCGTGCGGGCCGTTCTCGACGATCCCGCATCCATGTCCGTCATAGAGGGCGCCGTCTGGAATTCTTTCAGCATAGCGTTCATCGTGACGATGATCGACATAGTCGTCGGGCTTCCGATGGCATGGATAATGGTCCGCAGGGATTTCAAGGGCAAGAGATGGCTCGATACCCTGCTGGACATCCCGCTGGCCTTCCCGACGGCCGTGCTGGGGATCTCGGTCGTCATGTTCTGGGGTGCGCCGGAAGGCGTCTCGATCCCGGGTCTAGGGCTGGATCTGTCGCCGTATGCGATGCTGGTCCTGCTCCACATAATATTCACATATCCCTACATGGTCCGCTCCCTGTCGGGGATACTCGAGCAGATCGATGTCAATTTCGAAACAGCCGCCATGACGCTGGGGGCTTCGAGATGGACCGCTGTAAGGACGATAACAATACCTCTTTTCCGTGCAGGTCTAGCTACAGGATTCATCCTCTGCTTCGCCAGGTCGTTGTCCGAGACCGGAGGCACCTACATCGCGCTGTCGATGATGGATGTCGAGAGCTCGTTCTTCACTGGCCCGTCCTACATCAGCTGGCTGAAATCGGGCGGAGTGATGTCCTCATCTGAGTACATGGGAGCCATGATCCTGATAAGCGTGATCATGATCCTGCTCGCGCTGATCCTCTTGGTTGCGGTGAAATGGATCATCAGGAGGTTCAGGATACCGTTCAGGAAGGTATGGCCGGCAATCGGTCGCAGAATCAGTCGCGGAATGCTTCCGAAGGCCAAGGATGCGCTCACTGTCGCGTTCCTGATAGCCGTGGTACTTCTGCCATCGTTCTATATCTTCGCATACATGGCCGAGCCCATGCCCGATGTGGATTACGCGATGCTTCTGGAATCCACGGGATGCTCCATCCTCATCGCGGGAGTGGCAGTGGTTGTGGATATAGTCCTCGGAGTGCCTCTGTCCCTCTACATAGCTAGGAACCGCAACGGAAGGCTGGCGAACATGCTGGATGGCCTGGTCAATGTGCCGCTGATCATCCCTACGACGGCACTGGGCTTCTCCCTGGCCTTGTTCTGGGGAAGCTTCGGAGCAGGCGAGTCGCTCGCTCTGGTGCTGGTGATCCTGGGACACATCTCGTTCACATACCCGCTGGTCGTGAGAAACATGATCGGAGCGGTGGAGGAGGTCAATCCCGAATGCGAGGAGATCGCCATGACTCTCGGAGCCAAGCCGTTTCAGGCTTTCAGGAAGATTCTGATGCCGATCATCAAGTCGTCGGTCATAGCCGGAGGGATCCTCGCGTTCACAAGGTCTCTGGGAGAGACCGGGGCCACTCTTGCGATAAGCGATAGCGTGAACACGGTCCCGATATACATCACCCGTCTCGTTCAGGATGGGAGCTACGCGGAGGCCGCCATGTGCTCCATAATCCTCATCGCCATATGCTTCGCTCTGATGATGGCTGTCAGGGCACTGACACACAGGAGGCAGGGAAGAGATGCCTGACATAAGGCTGGAAGGGCTCAGCAAGCACTACGGCGAGACGCTTGCCGCGGACGATCTGAACCTCTCCATCAAAGATGGGGAGTATGTCTGCATCCTCGGTCCCACAGGAGCAGGGAAGACGACATGCATGCGGATGATATGCGGGCTGGTTCTCCCGGATAGCGGAAGGGTCTTCCTGGATGGCAGGGATGCGACATTCGATTCTCCGGATTCAAGGAACGCCACCATGCTGACGCAGACGTATGCGCTGTTCCCTCATCTCACCGTCTACAACAACGTGATGTTCGCGCCGAAGATCAAGGGGTGGCCGGAGGCCGATTCCAAGCAGATCGTGAGGAGCATGCTCCACATGGTCCATCTGGAGCAGAAGGCGGATTGGCTTCCCGGGCAGCTGTCCGGAGGTCAGCAGCAGCGCATAGCGCTCGCACGCGCTCTGGCATCGGGTTCCAAGATCCTGTTGCTCGACGAGCCGCTCAGGGCGCTGGATGCCCGTCTGAGGATAGATCTGAGGAAGGAGCTCCGCGCCATGGCCCGTGAGATGGGTCTCACATGCATACATGTCACCCACGACCAGGACGAGGCGTTGGAGATGGCCGATCGCATCGCCATCATCCGCAAGGGGCGCATCATACAGTTCGGCACCCCTGCAGAGGTCTTCGACGATCCGCTCACCCCGTTCGTTGCCAATTTCGTCGGAAGATCCAATATCCTTTCGGGAAGGGTTGTGTCGTCCGACGATTCTTCCACAGTAGTGGATCTCGGATGCGGCATCTCCGTGCAGGCGAGACCCTCCGAGCTCTCCGAAGGTTCCGAAGCCGTGGTCGCGGTGAAGGTCGGTTTCACGAGGATATGCGAGCCGGAGCAGGGCTGCATGGTCGGAAAGGTCGAACGCATACTGTACGAGGGCGCCTCGATTACAGTGGAGGTCTCGGTGGACGGCATCGGGCTGATCTCGGCCCGGCTGCCGAACAGGATGTACGAGGACTATGCTCCCGGGCAGACGGTCGGGATATCATGGCCTGTCGCGAAGGCCTCGGTTTTCCCGATGCCCGAATGCGGATTGGAAGAGGAGATGAGGTTGGACCGATGCCCAGGATCAAGTTGGACAGGATATCGATGCGCTTCGGCGACTTCTACGCCGTCAGAGACATATCCCTGGAGATCGGCAACGGCGAGTACGTCACGATACTCGGGCCGTCCGGATGCGGGAAGACCACGCTCATCAAGGTCATATCCGGGATATGGACGCCCACCGAGGGGAAGGTCTATGTGGACGGACGCGACGTCACCGACGTTCCGATGGAGGACAGGGACGTTGGGTATGTCTTCCAGAACATCGCCTTATTCCCTCATATGGATCTCCGCGACAACGTGGAGTACAGCCCCAGAGTGAAGGACCAGAAGGAAGAGGATGCTCATGCCCTTTCGGAGGAGTATCTGACTCTCGTTGGGATGTTCCAGAGGGCCGGTCTTCTGCCACAGGAGCTGTCCGGAGGAGAGCAGCAGAAGGTCGCCATAGCACGCGCGCTAGCATCCGGATCCAAGATGCTCATGCTCGATGAGCCACTGTCGGCTCTCGATGCCCGCGTCCGCGTGGAGCTGCGCTACGAGCTCAGGCGGATAGTCAAGAAGCTGGGGATAACGGTCCTCCATGTGACGCACGATCAGGAGGAGGCGATGTCCGTATCCGACCGCATCGTCCTCATGCGCTACGGGGCGGTGGCCGAGATAGGCTCTCCGCTGGAGATCTATCGCCGTCCGAAGACTGTCTTCGCCGCCAATTTCATAGGTGAGACCAATCTCATGGAATGCACCGTGTCCGATTGGTCGAAGAGCGGCAAGACGAAGGTCGTTCTGCGCGGAGGAACGGAGGTCCGCACTTCGAAGACCGATTTCCGTCCGGGGGATGCGGCGGTGATCTCCGTGAGGCCCGAGCACGTCCGTCCTGCAACGGACGGGATAAGGGCCGAGGTCCGTTCGGTCGTGTTCATGGGAACGTATTGGCGCATTCGCACGCTCGCCGAGAGCAGAGACTATATCGAGTACAACGTGCCTGCCGAGGGTGAAGTCCCATCGGAGGGGGATGAGGTCCATCTGGTTTTCAACAGGAAGATGACGATGGTTTTCCCCCGTCCGGAAGGCGGGATCGAGGAGGAGATTAGGCTTGAGTAAGGATTCCACCGGGTTGCTGGGATGGTTCGGGAGGAGGAAGGAGGGAGTCG
The DNA here is from genome assembly GCA_002506425.1 of Methanomassiliicoccaceae archaeon UBA480. GTDB lineage: Archaea > Thermoplasmatota > Thermoplasmata > Methanomassiliicoccales > Methanomethylophilaceae > Methanoprimaticola. The sequence goes on from DAXO01000017.1 coordinate 89,884, forward strand.
TCAACGACGGTCTCCGTTCCATGTTCCTCTCCGTGCAGGATTGCGTGACGGAGCTGGGAAAGGCCATCCGCTCCATGGGCGAGAAGGATGTTCAGGCCGCGGAGAAGGCTATAGAAAGGCTGTTCATCAGCGAGCATGAAGCCGATTCCCAGGAGGATGAGCTGTGCAACCAGATCAGCATAGGCGAGCTGGGTGCCCAGGAGAGGGAGGACCTCATGCATTTCATCCGCAAGACGGACAAGATCGCCAACTGGAGCAAGGAGGCGGCGATAAACATCAGACTGGTCGATGAGATCGGATTGGAGATCCCGAAGACCGTATGGGATATGCTCGCCCAGTCGGTTTCGGATCTGGAGACGGAGGTCCTCAATCTGTCCAACGCGCTGTCCGTGATGGGAGAGCCGACCGGCGATGTGATGGAATGCATCCGCGGTGTGAGGGCGATGGAGAGAACCATCGACCGCGCCTACTTCGATATCACGAAGGCCGTATTCTCCTCGGGGATGGATCACAGGGCCATCATACTGGTGTCCCGCATCACGGATGCCATAGAGATGGCCGCCGACACATGCAAGGCATGCTCCGACACGGTTGCGATCCTTCATTATGCCAAGAAGGTGTGACTGCTATGCTGTTCGGTTCCAACGGGGTTCGTGGCGTCGTGAACAGGGATCTCACTCCCGAAGTGGTGCTCCGTCTCGGGAGGGCCGTAGGGCGCACGTTCCCCGGAACGGTGGCCGTGGCGACAGATGCCAGGGATTCGGCGGATGCCATGAAGGCGGCGCTCATGTCGGGTATAATGTCCTCCGGAGCCGATGTAGTGGATCTGGGCATGCTTCCGACTCCCGCCTTCCAATACTATCTTCGCGAGCACGACGGCATCTCCGGAGGCGCCATGATAACCGCCTCGCACAATCCTTCGGAATACAGCGGTCTCAAGCTGATTGTGCAGGGAGGAGTGGAGGCCATGTCCGAGGACGAGCATTCTCTGGAATCCATGTATTCCCGCGAGGTTCAGGACGAGGACTGGTCCGAAGTCGGCGAGATGAGGTCCGAGGTCGGAGCTGCGGACGAGTATGTCGACAGGATCGTTGCATCGGTCGATGCCGAATCGATACGTGCTGCGGGACTGACGGTATGCATAGACTGTGCCAACGGTTCTGCAAGCAGGACCACTCCCATGATCCTTCGCAGGCTCGGGGTAAAGACGGTGTCTCTGGAATGCGATCCGGATGGCATCCCCCGCAGGGAGAGCGACCCGACTCCGGACAATCTTTCTGACCTGATGTTCATGGTCCCCCATGTCGGTGCCGATCTGGGAGTAGCCCATGACAGCGACGGAGGTCGTGCGGTATTCGTCGATGGCAACGGGCGCTATATCAGGGGTGATTGCGCCGGAGCCCTCGTCGCCAGTGAGATCCTCGCCGAAAGGAGAGGCAAGGTCGTCACTCCTGTGAGTTCGTCCCGTATTCTGGAGGATGCGGTTGAATCGGCAGGAGGGCAGATAAGATACACCGAGGTCGGGACCCATACGGTGGTCCGCAAGATCCAGGAGAACCTGGCCGTATTCGGTGTGGAGGAGGATGGAGGGATGATCTTCCCTTCGGTGCAGATGTGCAGGGACGGCGGCATGGCTCTCGCCAAGATGCTGGAGATAGTGGCCAAAGGCGTCTCCTTGGCCGACCTCGTCGACAGTCTTCCTCAGTATCATACGGTGAAGATGCGTGTTCCGTGCAGGGATGATTCGAAGGACCGTGTGATGGACAGGTTCAAGGAGAAGCTGAACGAGCAGGATATCCATATGGATACGACGGACGGCGTCAAGGTGTTCTACGATGAGGGATGGGTCCTCGTCAGACCGTCGACGACGGAGGAGTGCATCAGGATATATTCCGACTCCAAGTCGGAGGAATCGGCCCTTTCCAGCGCTGAACAGACCAGAGCCGAAATCGAATCCCTCGTGTCTTCCTGTTCTTCGGATCTCAATCGAGACTCTTCGCGTGAACCGCGAGAACCTCGTTGATCATCCTGGCAGCCAGGATGGAGGTTATGCCCGAGGGGTCCGCAGGAGGACAAACCTCGGTGACATCGAATCCTATGAGCCTGTCGCCTATCATGTTGATGGTCTTCTTGACGTCCATCGGGAGCAGACCGAAAGGCTCCGGAGTACCGGTGCCAGGTGCGTATGCGGGATCTATGCCGTCGATGTCGAGTGTGAGGTAGATTTTCTCGGCCTTCACGGAATCGAGCACCTTTTCAACGGCCTTCTCGATCCCAATGTCCATTATCTCGTAGGACGAGATGAACGGAACGGCATCGTCCCTGTCCAGTTCCTCTGCGCCGATGGCCCTTGCTCCGAGGACATAGACGTTGTCGAGGCCGAGATGATCGGCCGCACGCCTCATGACGCAGGCATGGCTGTTCGGTGTTCCAAGGTACTCGTCTCTGGAGTCGAGGTGGGCATCTATGGATATGAGCGCTATGCTCCTCTCGGGGAACGACTGGATGATGGGGATGTTCACGGAGTGCTCTCCGCCCATCGCCACTGTGAATTTCCCGTCCCTGATGGCCGGTCCGACAGCGAAATCCACTTCCGCGATCATGTCCTCGGGAAGGACGAAGTCGTCGCAGTTCCCGTAGTCGTAGATGTTCAGCACCCTTTGGTGGATGCCGTGCTCGAAATGGATTTCTTCAAAATTGTAGGAGGCCCGCCTTATGGCGGTCGGGGCCTCCCTGGCGCCCGCTTTGAAGCAGGCGGTGTGGTCGTACGGGATTCCGTAGATGACCGCTTCGGCCTCGTTGTATTCGGACTCAGCGCCGGCATAGCCGATCCCGTACGACATTTTCTCGCCTCACATTATCTTGTATCTGCCCATGGCCTCGAGGTACAGGATCTCTCCGCCCTCGTTCAGGGGCTGCTCGTGGTCCGCGTTGATGGGGATGGAGATCTGCTCGAACGTCTCCATGTCCATGATGAGGGCCTCGGTATCGCTGAGCGTGAGGATCTGTCCCTTCCTCTTGTCGATAACGGGCACCTGAACCTTGGTGCTGACAGGTCCGACGATGGACTTCTTTGCGCCGGTGAAGATGCTGACTGCATCGACGTTGGCCTTGGCGGATCCGTGCTTTCCGGGCTTGGAGGTGGTGATCTTGATGATCTTGCAAGGCTCGTCGTCGACGTTGACGTACCTTCCCTCTTTCAGCTCCCTGATCTCTTTCATCTCCCACATTGGACTCACTCTCTTTGGTATATTACGACTCCCGAGCCGTTCAAGGCCGGAAGTTCACCCCCGTGAAGGAGGCGTCGATACGCATGTTAATTGAATTCATGCTATCTGGCTCACCCATACGGGCGGTTGCGCATATTAAGATTACGCGCGTGACGGCGATTTTTCCTGTATTTCTCCAGGTTCATCTATCGATATGGGCCATCTATCGAGGAGTCGACAATGGTTGTTTTCACAGTTGGAAATCATCGGATTCGACGAAGTAATACGGTTCGTTCTCTGCCTTGCGGTAACGGATGGTCGCTGTTTCAGAGTCCGTGCCGACATCAGGGATTTTCGAGGCGAGGTGTATCGTTCCGAAGACGAGATACATGGAATACAGTCCTCCTGCCAGCGAGGCTATGGAAAGCAGCAGAATCATCTTCTCGCTTTCGATTGCGCAATAGTACACCGTTCTTGCGATACCGATGAGCGCTATGAGCGCCCCGACGGTCATAGGCAGCAGCGCATCATGATTCACCCGTTCGTCGTCGCAGAGCATTATCCCTTTCATGCCATCCGTATCATCATATATGGCCGTGGATCGTGCAGGCCGTCAGTGAATTCCATGGCGCCTGAGACGGAATGAAAGTTTGTCGGATGAGCGGGGTCCCGGAGGGCCCCGCGGACCCATCAATGTCTTCTAGGCTTTCCTTTGCCAGGCCTGTTCTGCCTCTTGCCCTTGTTGGATTTCTGAGGCTTCTTGGGCGGATCGGGATACTTCTTCTTGATCTCCTCGACCCTCTTCTTCAGTTCCTCGTTGAGCCTGTCTCCGGCGAATTCGCCATGGTACTGGTCGATTTTCGCCGCTATGAGGACCTTTCCTGCAACCGCTCTGGCTATCTTGCCGCGCTGCCAGTAGGGCGCGCGATGGATGTCGGGATGCTGGTAGATGACCCCGTGCTTGGGGCCGCGCTTTCCGGACCTCATGGCCCTGAACATGGCCTTCTCCGCGCCCAGCAGCTGGACGGTGGAAGACGGGAGGGATGCGAGTCTCTCGAGCCCTCCTGCGAGCGAGACCATCCTTGCCGCCAAGGGACCTCCGAGCATGGCGCAGAGGTTGGGGCAGGTCTGCTCCACAATCCCGCGGATGTACGCCTCCGTTCTGTCGCCGTCCTCGTAGAGGCGGTCCAGGGTGTCGGCCAGGTCCATGATGGCCCTTATGTCCTCATCGTCCATGTCCGCGCCGATGGATTCGATCTCGATCCCGAGCTCCTCCATCACAGCGTCCCTGTATCCGTATCTGGCGACGAGTTCGGCGTATCTCTTCTCATGGGCGTAGTCGGCGAGCTCGGGGAAGTACATCCCGTACCATTCGTGCAGGCGCTCGCTGTAGAGGTTGATGGTGGAGATCTGATCGTCCAGGCTCCTGATGGCTTGGACCAGGTTCCTGTCGCGCGGTACCGGCTCCGAGGTCCTGAGCCTTCCGAGGCCCAGCATCGCTTCGTGCATGAACGCGTCGTCGAATCCGTAGTCCTGCGCCTTGATGAACGAGGAATCGAACATCATCGGCTTCCCGAGCTCCGACTGCCTCCTCTCGGCCACGTAGGGCTTCTCCGCCTTCCCAGCGAGCTCCCTCTCCTCGTCGAGGATGCCTCCGCGCTGCATGGCGGCCAGCTTCTCGGCGGCCTGTTCAGCGTCCTTTGGCATGAGCCTCTTGTCGAGGATTCTTCCGTTCTTCTCGTCCACAAGGAACGTTCCGAACCATTTGGTTACTATGATTGTCATATCATTCGACCCCCAGTCTCCTGAGTTCTTCGGTCGGCAGGTCCTCGGCGCCTCCGCACATCATCTGCAGGCGGGCCTGGAACTCCAGCTCCTCCATCCTGTCGTACGCCTCTTCGAGCGTCGTCCCCTGTGTCAGAGCGCCGTGACGCGCCATCAGCATGACGGGGGATTCGCTCAGGGATGCCACCGCGTCAACCAGTTCGTCCGTCCCCGGCGTGATGTACGGTATGGTGGGGACCCTTCCGAGAAGGAGCGCGCCTTCCGGAGTGAGGTTGCATCTGAGCTCCTCGTTCCTCAATGTGAGCGCTATGCAGTTCAGAGGGTGGCAGTGGATCACGGCGTTCGTCCGAGTGTTCTTCCTGTAGAGTGCGAGGTGGAATCTGGTCTCTATGGACGGCTTCCCGCCAGAGACGACGGTCCCGTCAAGAGAGACCTTCACAAGGTCCTCGGGCTTCAGCAGCCCCTTGTTCCTGCCTGACGGGGTGATTAGCACGCCGTCGTCCACGCGGATGCTCATGTTTCCTCCGGCAGACACGGTCAGGTTCCTGTCATACAGTCTGGCACAGGTTTCCACGAGGGCCTTGCGCGCCTCAGTCTCGTCCATATCAGTCCCTCATGATCCCTATCTCGTCCGGCTTGAGGATCCCTTTCTCGGTGATGAATCCGGTGACCAGGTCCGCCGGGGTGACGTCGAATGCGGGATTGAGGGCCTGGGATCCCTCCGGGGCGATCCTGATCCCCGCGATGGTGTTGACTTCGTCCTGGGACCTCTGCTCTATGACGATCTCCTTTCCGGATCCCATGGAGAGGTCGAAAGTCGAAACGGGAGCGGCCACGTAGAACGGGATGCCGAAGTGCTTGGCGGCGATAGCCTTGTCGAACGTGCCGATCTTGTTGGCGAAATCGCCGTTGGAGGCTATCCTGTCCGCTCCGGTGATGATGAAGTCCACGCCCTGGCTCATGTAGTATGCGGATGCTCCGTCAGGGATGATCCTGTGGTCGATCCCCTCCTGTCCGAGCTCCCAGGCGGTCAGCTGCATCCCCTGCAGGCGGGGGCGAGTCTCCGATACGTATACGAAGAAGTCCTTCCCGGCATCGTGGGCGGTCCTCATCGGGGCGAGGGCCGTTCCGTAGTCCACGGTGGCCAGGGCTCCTGCGTTGCAGTGGGTCATGAGCTTCATGCCGCTGTCGATCAGCTCCGCTCCGTACTTCCCTATGAGCCTGCACTTCTCGATGGTGGCTTCCGCGTAGGCCTGGGCGGCCTTCACGGGGTCCTCCCCTTCGGACAGCCTCTCGCACATCCAATCCACCGCATGGAAGAGGTCGTAGGCGGTGGGCCTCGCGGATTTGACATAGGATGCCGCCTTGGGGATGTCGCATCCTCCAAGCGCTGCCAGGCACATCGCGTAGGCAGCCGTTGCTCCGATGGACGGCGCTCCGCGCGTGGTCATGTTGCGGATGGCCTCCGCCACATCCTTGTAGTCGGAGAAGCGGACGAAGACCAGCTTCGCCGGGAGCTCTCTCTGATCGATCATGACCACTTCGCCGTTCTCGAACCATACTGCTCTGATATCCTTCCTGACTCCGTCGACTAGGGCCTTCATGTTAACGGTGAGTCATGGCGGAGGGTGTAAAATACATGCGCATCTCCGAGCACTCACTTCCGGAGCTAGGGGATATCCGGCACAGTGTCGCCCAGCTGGTAGTTTTTTCAACCTGCAATACGTGGGGGACGCATCGCGATGGGACTTTCATAGACCGAATCGGCGAGGTGAGACCAATGCTGTATGTTGATCCGTACGTCAGGGATACTTTCCGCAAGAATCAGCCGGAGGGAAGGAACGGCTACATAAGGCTCGATCAGAATGAGAATCCGGACGGCCTTCCCAGATGGTTCTTCGACGAGGTCATGAAGGAGATAACCCCCTCGTTCCTCGCCATGTATCCCGAGGAGGGCCCCCTTGTGAAGAAATACGCCGCCATGGTCGGCGTCGGACCCGAGAACGTGACTCTGACCGATGGGAGCCTCCTCGGCATGGGGTATCTGACGCATGTATTCGGAGAGCCTGGGAAGAACATGGTCGTCGTGAAGCCCACCTTCAACATGTACGGGGTCTTCGCGAGCCTCAACGGCATGGGCGTCGTGGAAGTTCCGTATGAGGCCGATTTCTCGATGCCCATCGAGAAGATCCTGGCCGCCATCGACGACAGGACCGGCATAGTCGTCCTCGTTAATCCAAACATGCCTGTGGGCAACGTGTATGCCCCGGAGGACATCGAGAAGGTCGTGAAGAAGGCCGGCGAGTTCGGGGCACTGGTGATAGTCGACGAGGCCTACCACTACTTCTACGACGGCTCTTCCATAGCCCTGGTCTCGAGATACGACAACGTCGCCGTCCTCAGGACATTCTCCAAGATGCTGGCCATCACCTCTCTGAGGCTCGGGGTCATTGTGTCCAGCAAAGAGATCATCCATTATGTCAACAACTGGAGGCCCCACTACACCATCGGCGGAGTCACGCTGAAGTTCGGCGAGGCCATCGTCGACAACCACGAGAGGCTGCTGAAGGAGCTCGAGGAGAACTTCAGAGAGGGTAAGGAGTACATCCTGAAGAGGCTCGAGGAGAAGGGCTACTCGGTGATACCGAGCAACGGTTGCTTCCTGTGCGTCCGTCTCAAGCATAGGCCGGTGCAGTACGTGGCCGATGAGATGAAGAAGAGAAACATTCTGATTTTCTGCGGGTCGGGCCCCCTGGACGGCTACGTCCGCCTGTCCGTCTGCGGCAAGAAGTATATGCGGATGTTCGCCGACAACCTGTTCGAGATAGACAGGGAGTGACTTCGTGAAGACAGCGGCGATCATACTCGCAGGCGGAGTCGGCAAGCGCATGGGCGCTCCCATGCCCAAGCAGTTTCTGGAGATCAACGGAAAGCCCGTGCTTGTGCACACGGTATCCAATTTCCAGAGGAACGGATCCATAGACGCGATCATCATCGTCTGCGTTCCGGAGTGGATGGATCGCACGAGGGAGCTGGTCGAGGAATACGGTCTCACGAAGGTGTCGGCGGTGGTTCCCGGTGGAGATACCTCCCACGATTCCACCCGCAACGGCATGTTCCATCTCAGAGGATTCCTGGATGCGGACGATCTGGTAATCGTCCATGATGCGGCCAGACCCATTCTTCCGCAGAAGGCCATAGACGAGATGATACGTGTGGCGACCGAGAAAGGGAATGCGTCTCTCGCAATTCCGTGCTACGAGACGGTGATCTACACCGAGGACCAGCTCTCGGGGAGCAGGGAACTGGACAGGAGCCGCCTCATGAGGGTTCAGACCCCTCAGGCCTATCGCTACGGAGAGATACTGGAGCTGTACGATCGTGCCGAGCGCGAAGGCCGTCACGATTTCATCTATGCGGATATAGTGGCTGTGGAATACGGCATGACCGTTTACTTCTCGAAGGGATTCGCCAACAATATCAAGATAACCAAGCAGGAGGACATTCCGCTCTGCGAATATCTCATGGGAATCCCCGAGGACAAGCTCTTCGATCTCTGACGGTTTCTCTGACGGCGCCGTCCTCTTCATAATAGGCTTCGACGGCATGCGTCAGGCCAATGAACAGCCCGCATTCTACAACGCCAGGTATGGCGTTCACGCACGCTTCCAGATATGTGGGGTCGTCGATTCCGGCGAATCTGCAATCGTAGATCAGGTTGCCGTTGTCGGTGACGAAGGCGTCGCCGTCCTTCATGCGAAGGGTCGGGGTGCATCCGAGCCTTCCGAGCGATTCCGCGGTTCTCCTGTGGGCGAAACGGCAGACCTCGACGGGAAGCGGCGCGGTCGTCCCGAGTCTTTCCACCATCTTGAACCCGTCCACGACTATGATCTCGCGTTCGGTCATGGCGGCGACTATCTTCTCTCTCAGAAGGGCGCCACCCAATCCTTTGATCAGATTCAGCTCAGAGTCCACCTCGTCGGCTCCGTCGATTGTGACATCGATCGAATCCACGCATTCGATGTCGGCGATCTCCAGCCCGATGCCTTCAGCATAGGCGGTCGTTCTGTCCGAAGTGGATACGAATGTCAGATTGTAGCCCCCGTCTACGAGCTCGATCAGGCGGTCTGCGGCCATGCATGCCGCGTTCCCGGTCCCCAGACCTATGGTCATGCCGTTCTCGACGAAGCGGTCCACCGCTCTTGCCGATGCGGGCCTCTTCCTGAGCCATGGCGCTTCGTCGCTCATTGGCCCATCCCCTCCAGTTCCCAGTCCTTCAGGATGCTGAGGGGGAAGCCCTTCGCTCCAGTCCGCTTATCTTCTGGAGGAGGAGTCATGTAGTCTCCGAAGATGTGCGTCAGCAACTCGTTGTTCTTCTCCGCGAGGTAGCAGGTCGTATCCTCGAATGCATGGGGCACAGGGGTTCCGAAGCAGCCCGTGCGGAATATCTCGTTCCTGAACTCGGTTGTGTATATCGTCCTTAGATCGGATCTCTTCTCCGGCAGAGCTTCTGCGGCCCTCTCGAAGAATCTCGGAATCCAGAGCAAGCGGCGATAAAGGGCGACCGAATCCACACGATCCAAAAGCGTGACGGAGATGTGTATGCCCCAAATCATGATGTTCGAGAGCGACTGCCGAACCCTTCCTTCCGGGTACTTCATCAGAGGGAAGAGATCTATGAACGGGGCCGTCTTATCGCGAAGCTCTTTTTCGAAATCGTCTCCGCGATATACAACATGGGGGTGCGTATCGGCCTTTGATTTGTGGTAGTAGTAGCGTTCCGGATCCAGCTCGCTCCGCAGGACCCTTTCGATCTCTGGAAGATCCTCTTCCCACACCCAGATGTCCATGTCGTCATCCCATGGGATGAATCCGTCGTGTCTCACGGCCCCGATAGCCGATCCATAGCAGAGGTAGTGTCTTATCCCATGCGCATCCAGGATGTGGGATATGTCCTTGTACATGGAAAGGAGACGGGACTGGATATCATTCATTGCTGTCGGATGGTCTTTTTGATATATAGCGTCGGGTTGTTATTTTCAGATCATATCGCAGTTTTGTGAAGAATTAGCAGCCAACTTCCACATCAAATGTCATGTAACATCGAATCGTATGAATGATTACAGGGAACGTTGCATAGAGAAAACGATCAAGAAGAATCTGGATGTATTCGGTGCGATACTTCTGGTCGGTCCCAAATGGTGCGGGAAAACAACCACCGCCAAACTGTTCTGCAACAGTTCCATTGAGTTTGCAAATCCCGTCGACTCCAGATACTACATCAACATGGCAGACGTCGATATAATGCTCCTGCTGAAGGGCAAGAAACCGCGTCTGTTCGTTGAGTGGCAGATCCTTCCCGAGCTATGGGATGCAATCCGTTATGATATCGATGCCAATGACTTGCAAGGAGCGTATATTCTTACAGGATCCAATACTGTAGACCGCTCGAAGATACATCATTCCGGAGCAGGACGCATAGTCACGTTGAAGATGTTGCCCATGAGCCTGTTGGAGTCTGGCGATTCCAGCGGGGTCGTTTCAATAACAGATCTATTTGACAGTCAGACTGAGGTGTATTCGGAATCGAGTCATTCCATAGAGGATATCGCGAGGCTGATCGTTCGTGGCGGCTGGCCAAAGATGGCAGACGTGTCATATGAGACCTCGAGGACATACATGAGAGGGTATTGCAGGACGTTATTGGATCATGAGATTTCCTCCGTAGATGGGAGGAGGCGTGATCCTATCCGCATGAATCAGATTCTGAGATCCCTAGCTCGTAATGAATCTACGGAAGCCAGCAACTCTGTGATATTGAGCGACATCACATCCGGCGGTTATCAGATGCATGCCAATACTCTCGAAGATTATCTCGATGCTTTGAGGTCGCTATTTTTGATTGACGATCTTCCTGCGTGGTGTCCAAGTCTCCGTTCGAAAACCGTCGTTCGCACATTTCCAGTGAGGCATTTCATAGATCCTTCTATTGGAGCGTACTTCATGGGCGCAAAGGCCGAGGACCTCCTAAACGATCCTCAGACTCTGGGTTCCTATTTCGAGTCTATGGTCATAAGAGACCTTCGCGTATACGCATCGGCAATCGATGGCGATGTTTACCATTATCGTGACAAGAACGGGTTGGAAGCCGATGCGATCATCCATTTGGATGATGGCAGATGGGCCGCTTTCGAAATCAAACTCGGAAAGAAGGACATAGACGCAGGAGCGGAGAATCTGTTGAAGCTGAAGAACAAGGTCGATTCGAAGACAGAGGGGGATCCCTCGTTCCTGGCGGTCATCACATACAACGGCATGGCATATCGTCGCAAAGATGGAGTCTATGTGATACCCGTCGGATGTCTGGGGCCATGATATGTGCTGTGTCCAGCTCGATCCTCCGCACGACTGAACGAATGCGGGTGATTCGGGCGCATCCTTGCCGGACGTATCGTCCTCTCGGAATCGGGTTAGGGTTATAACATAAGAATCGCATCACGCCCTGATACCATGACCGACGGCCCTCTCACTGATTTCGAGTTGTATTACACCAAGAACGGTCTGGTTCAGGTATCCAACGATGTCAGACGGCAGATCCTGCACGAACTCGAGGATCGGAATCTGTCCCTGACCGAGCTCTCCAAGATGACCGGCAAGGCGCAATCCACTCTTTCCGTCCATCTGGACAAGATGGTCGGCGAAGGCCTGATAACGGTCCACGACGACCCCGAGGACAGCAGGAGGAAGGTGTATTCCCTGATCTCGGTGATGCTCGCCTATTCCAAGCCTCCGTCCGACGAAGCCATGACCATGGCCATGAAGGTTCTGTCCGAGGTTGCAGACGATCCGGTGAAGACCCGTGACGCTCTGGCCCGGTTCATATTCCTGGGATTCGACGGAATGGGGCTGTCAGTGGGCCCCATGGCGACGATACTGGGATCCATCCATGCGATGGCGCTCGGAGGATCGCTGACGGCGGACACGGTCGAAGGAACCGTCGCCAATGCCCGCGATTACTACAGGAGGATGGGTTTCGGCGAGGCGAGCATATACTCTCTCAAGCCCCTCTCGATAATAATCAAGGACGATCTGTCTTTCACAGAGGACTCGGCCAAGTCCCTCGGATACTATGCCACGGGATTCTTCTCCAAAATTCTGGAGGATTCCACCGGACGGTCGTACACCGTGGCATCGAGCGAGGTCTTCGGGACTGACTGCAACTACTTCCGGTTCACTTTGGAGCCGGTCAGGAAGCGATCGTCTCGAAGGTTCAAACGTCAGCAGGGCCCCGTTTCCGAGGGTCTCGCACGAGATGAGCTTCATAGCGATTCCGCCATCGGCCACCCAACCGTCTCCATCGCAGGGTGTAGGGGCGGTGCGGCCGCCTATCACGAGTCCTCCTACGAACACTGAATACCTGTCAACCAGTCCTTCGGAGAAGAAGGAGGCTATCGTTTCGCCGCCGCCTTCCACCAGCAGGCTCTCGATGCCGATATCCTCGGCCAGGTAGTCGAGGACCCTTTTCAGGTCTATGCGGTCGGTGCCGGCCCTGATGGTCTCTTCGCAGTCCCATTCGCGGTCGCATCCCTCCAGCGTGACCATGACTGTGGGGGCGCGCTCGTCCAGAACCTTCGCATCATCCGGCGTCCTTCCATGAGGATCGATGACTATGCGGATCGGATTCGTGTCATAATCGAGGTCCTTGAGCGTCAGATGGGGATCGTCTGCGATGACTGTTCCCACGCCCACCAATATGGCGTCGTATTTGCGCCTGAGTCCTTTGGCGCGGGCTTTGTCCTCCTCGGATGAAATCGTCACCTGCTTCCTGTCGACGCCGGCGATCTTGCCGTCGGCCGACATGGCGCAGTTCACGTGTACGAACGGCTTCATATCGGAACCCCCGGAGTCACCGTGAAGCGATAGAGGTCGTTGATCCTTTCCACTCCGAACTTGACATCAAGGAACGACTCGAGCGTATCCATCTGGCTCAGCAGATGTCTGCTGATGCGGGATACGTAGAACGAGCTCTCTCCCTGGGCCATTGCCATGTATGGCAGCAGCTGGTCGGCAGTATGGACGTCGACGGTGGATCCGCTGCGCATCTCGTTCAGAAGATCCTTGGCGGCATCCTTGCCGCTCCTTTCGGGAGACATCCCTCTGGCAGACAGCGCGTTGCTTCCGAGCATGCCGTTCTCGTATTCGGCGACGAGCACGATCCCGGCGCCGCGGGAGTCCCCGTCCGTGTATTGGATGTCCACATCCACATCGGCGATGGGGGCGAAGGCCTGCTTGCAGCTCTTGACCATCGCTTCGGGGATCCAGTCCGCCAGGCGCTGGCAGAAGCATACTCCGTGTATCCTCCTGAGTTCTCCCAGCGAATCCAGCTTCAGAGGTCTGATGTCGCCAATCGGATCCAGGGTCGCGATGACCCTTCCTCCTCCCTGGGGATAGAATCCGCGGTCGATTATCTTGGCGTCGGCGATGATGCCCATCCTGCTCATCATGGGGAACAGCAGAGTGGAGTACGAGTCTATGGGGGGAGCCCACATGACGTTGGTTCCGCCGCAGATGTCTACTCTGAGCCGACGGGTATGCCTCCTGGCTGCGAGAAGCATGGCCTGCAGGACCAGGCTGATACTTCCTGCGGAGCTTATGTTGACGTCTATATCGCAGACCTGATCCTTTCCGGGGTAGAACAGCAGGTCACCCGATCCGACGGTGCATCCCTCGATGGTGGATCCCGCCATCTGTGCCACGGCCTTGACTGCAGCCACATGCTGCTTGGACAGTCCGTTGGTGGGTCTGTTCTCCCTGATGCGGGTGAGATGGACGGGGATTCCTGTGACGGTGGACATGGCCACGGAGGTACGGACCATCTGCCCTCCGCCCTCTCCGCGAGAGCCGTCTATCTCGATCATTTCCATGAATGGGCCCCATGAGGACTACGTTAATTAGAATTTCTGAAGTCCTCTCGACGATGGCCAAAGGTACGGTAATGGTGCGATTGCCGGGAATCGAACCCGGGTCAGAGGCTTGGGAAGCCCCCGTCCTAACCGCTAGACTACAATCGCTCAGGCGCCCCATCATCTTCATTCTATATAATCTGGAGCGTTAGGGAGATTGCAGGCAAGCAGGAGCTTCAAACACTTGAGATCCGGTCTCTATATTCATTATTATATACGGGCTCCTTGTTTGAGGGATAGCGGGCTCGTGGTCTAGTGGTTATGACGTCGCCCTTACAAGGCGAAGGTCGCCGGTTCAATCCCGGCCGGGCCCACCAATCATACCCATACGGTGAAGAATCGTATGAAGTTCTCATGAATCATTATATACAGCGATGGTTTGACCCGTGATATCGGACTCGTGGTCTAGTGGTTATGACGTCGCCTTCACACGGCGGAGGTCGCCGGTTCGAATCCGGCCGGGTCCACCATGCATTCTTCGTGTGATCTCCGCAATTGCGGATTCACCGTCAACGCTGTCCTGTCACAATCAATTAATCCCTGCTGGCCGTTCATGGTTCGATGGCAGATATTCAAGACGCGGTCCTTCCGGAGACTCAGACCACCGAGGAGGGCAGGATGTTCGAGAAGGAGTTCGATACGATCCTCGGAGGAGAGAAGAAGGACTATCCCTGCTACATAGGCGGGTTCAAGATAGGCTCCGGAAATCTCTTCTATCTCGAAAGTCCAATCGACGAGTCAATCCGCTACGGCTCGTTCCAGGAGCCTGAGGAAGGGACGATGAAGGCCGCGGTCGATGCCGCAGAGAGGGCTGCCGGCCCATGGTCCCGCATGCCTGTCACCGAGCGCGCGGAGCTATTCAGGCCGTATCTGAACGGTCTCAAGGCGCGCAGGATGCATTATGCGGCGTTGGTCTCCGTATCGTCGGGAATGGTTCGCGAGGATGCCCTCGTCGAGGTCGATTCGCTTATCGAGGCCGTAGAGTCCGTGATGAGTCAGGCTTCGTCTTTCAAAGGCCGCACCGGAGGAGTATGGGCGATCATCTCCGAGCACAGCTCCCCGTTGGCATCGCCTGTAGCCTATGCGATAGGCGCTATGATCGCAGGGAACGCCGTCGTGATGAATCCGTCAAACAGGTGCCCTCTGCCGGTGTTCGATTTCTATTCCGTCACCGAGAGAAGCGGGCTTCCGGGAGGCGTGCTGAATCTCGTAGTGGATAGGAATGAGGACGAGTCGACGCAGGAGCTGGCCAATGACATGAGGCTCCGCGGCGTGGTCGCATCCGGATCCGGAGACAGGATGGAGGATATGATGTTCCTCCAGGTCGACGACGAGCTCAGGTTCATAAACAATCTGAAGGGGATGAGCCCCATGCTGGTCTACAGGCCGGGCGATGTTAAGGCTGCTGCCAGGAACATAATAGCCTCGGCATTCGCCTTCAGCGGCCAGCGGATACACTCGAGCTCCAAGGTCATCGTCACCATGGATGAGCAGCAGAGGCTGGTGGACGCACTCGCCGAGATCATGAAGGATCTTGTCGTCGGAGATCCAATCTACGATAGGACGTTCACGGGCCCTGTGATCAGCAAGGAGGAGGCGGAGAGGTTCAGGGAGCTCGTCTACGCCAATGCTCCGTTCGTGATATCCAAGGCTCCGAGATGTCTCGATTCTGATCAGTCCAACTACGTGTCTCCCGTGATAATATCCGGTCTGGATGACGAGAATGAGCTCGGATACATGGATTCGGGACTGCCTATTCTGGATATCAAGGTCGTATCATCCATGGATGAGGCGTTCGAGGAGCTCTCGAACACGGAGTGCGGTATGTCTGCAGGCATATTCTCCAAGGATGCGAAGGTCATCTCCAGATTCAAGGAGGAGGCGGAGGCCCCTATGCTGTTCGTGAACGAGAGCAGCAGGAGACTGAGTCCTGTGGTGGGGCTCGATCTCAAGGCATTTTGACATCGCTCATGACGCGGACGTTCCTCGCGACGCCTTTGAGACGCTTCGCGAGGGCGTTCAACTCCTTTTTTTTGAATGCGGGAGCGGGCTCGCGGGGTACCAGGAGGATGAATTCATCGTGTCCCTGCGTACGTTCGGCTATCTGCTCCACCTCATCGCCGGTCAGTTTCTTTGGATTCAGGACAGGGCATACGCAGAACGGGATCTCCATCGAGCGCATGGCATCGAGGCTCCTCATCTGTTCGGCACCGGGTATTCCTTCGAATCTGAATGCGACACGGTCGATGTATCCGGCTCCGACGAGATCGTCGAGACATGCTGTTTCGAATCCCGATGTAACCATGATGGTTGGGATGCTCGGGGTTCTGAGATCCTTCAGGAAATGATGTATGCCCTCTATGCACTCCGGATCGCCATCCTCCCTTATCAGGAGCACGGCGTCGATGGAGTCTTTGTCTCCGCGTATCGTGTTGGCGATCTCCGCGATGTTCTCGCCGATCCCCTCTTTTCCGGAAATGCGCACTACTGACAGGTATCTGCCAGGCCATGAAGTCGTATCAATGCGTGAAAAACCGGTTATGTACACTGAGTTGGAGGATACATTTTACAGTTAATAGGATTGCGCATCCATCGGTGCTGCCTGCCGGTCGCGGCCTCCATGCACTCGTTACGGATGGATTCGTACGCCTTTCTGCTTTCGAAAGAGATTCCGTCGATAGATGACACCGGCATGATCCCCATGACCGAGTTGGTGATGAAGCACCCGTCGAATGTCATCAGGTCTTCGGGCATGATGCATCTCTCGGTCACATCGTAGCGATCGCATAGGAATCCGCGGACGATACCAGGAAGCATGCCGCATGAGACGGGCGGCGTGACTATCGAACCCTCCGATGAGAAGAATATGTTCGACGATGAGCACTCGCAGATCTCTCCGCGGGTGTTGAGGAACAGCGTCTCGTCATAGCCGTCGCGGCGTGCTCTGCGTCTCTCCATGATGTTCTCGCCGTGCATGAGCGTCTTCATGAACGTGAACGGCGAGGTCTCGTTCCTGCGAATGCAGGATGTCCTCAGACGGAATCCGCGCGCATAGTCCGCGGCGGTGTATGGCACGGGTCTGTCGTTTACTACGACGTTCTTCTCGGAGACCTCGATCTTGAGGATTCTTCCGTCCAGGTGTCCGTCCATGGTGATGCCGTCTAAGTACGATGCATCGACCCTCTTGTCGATGGTGAGATCTTCCAGTGCCGAATTCAACCTCTCCAGATGCTCCATGAGCATCAGACACCTTCCATCCGCCACCCTCATCGTTTCGAATGCGCCGATTCCGAAAGAGAATCCCTCATCATGCTCCATGTGTTTCACCCAATGAAGACAGCATCGCCCTAGATTTGTCGACGGTCTCATCATATTCCTTGGCGGGGTCCGATTCGAACGTTATGCCGCCGCCGACGCCCATGCTGTACTCGCCTTCCGTATGAATCATCGTCCTTATGGCTATGTTGATCTCCGCCATGTCGTCGGTGAATATGCCGATGGATCCGGTGTACAGGCCTCTGCGGCATTTCTCCAGCGAGTCGATGGCTTCCATACATGACTCCTTGGGCGCGCCGGTTATGGATCCTCCTGGGAACATGCATTCCAGCATCCTGCCGTAGCCCACACCCTCACTCGCGCGTCCGACGATATCGGAGACGGTGTGGCATACGGTCGCGTAGATTTCGGGCTCGAAGAAGGATTCGACTTTCACGCTTCCTGGCTCGCAGAACCTATTCATGTCGTTCCTTTCCATGTCGGTCACCATGAGGAGTTCGCTGCGGTCCTTCTCCGACGAGAGCAGGCCTTCCAGCAGCAAACGGTCCCTTTCCGCGGTTCCGGTACGGGGACAGGTGCCCTTGATGGGACGGGTGTGCACATCTCTGCCACGGGCTTCGAGCAGAAGCTCCATCGACGACGACAGGATCTGCAATCTGCCGCAGTCGAGGTATGCGCCGAACGGGGACGGGCTCAGAGATCTCAGTCTCAGGAAAGCATCGAACGGATCCATCTCCGAAGAGACCCTGACGGTTCTGGTGAGGTTGATGACGTAGAACTCTCCGTCCCTCATCATCTCTCTAGCCTTCTGCACAGCCTTTTCAAAATCCTCCCGAGAGGTGTCATCTACTGCGGTCCATGCCTCTCCGTCTGGCATGTCGGGTTCCCTCGCGGCAGAGACGGCCGTTTCTACCATGGCGAGCTCTTCCGTATCGGGCAGGGCCCTCCCGATGCATAGGACGGTCAGTTCTCTCGATTCAGGGTCGTCGGTCACGAGGATATCATAATCTGTCAGAAGGAAGGACGGGATGTCCGAAGGCGGATGGCGGGAGCACATTCCATGCATCTCGAGGCCGTGGTCATACGAGACGTACCCTGCCATGACCCCTCCTTCGGGCCTTGAATCGATGACCGACGCCGCATCCCCCTCGTCCGGACCGTAGGTGCGGTACGGAACCATGCATATGTACGAGCGTCTGCCGAGCGCCCCCTGCATCGATGAATCGAGGAATGCCGTTCCGCTCTTCTCCAGGCGGGCATACAGGGACAAGGCCGGGACGTACCTCTCGAGGACCTTCTCGATCATGAACCTTCCTCAGGAAGTTCGCGACGATATCCGCTCCATGCTCCGTCATGAAGGATTCCGGATGGAATTGCGTTCCGAATGCGGGAACATCGATGCGGGATACAGCCATGATGTCGCCAGTTCCATCCACCGCATCCACACGGATGCAGTCGGGAACAGAGTCGCGGTCCACGACCAGGGAGTTGTATCTGACGGCCGGGAATCCCTGCGGGATGCCCTCCATCAGTCCTTCGCCGTCATGCTCTATCCGGACTATCTTTCCGTGCATTGGGCCTTCTCCACGGATGATGCGGGCTCCGGATACGGCGCACAGGGTCTGATGGCCCAGACAGACGCCGAGGACAGGAATCCTACCGAGGCAGGCCGATACGGCCTTCCATGATCCTCTCCCGGGTTCCGGCTTTCCCGGCCCGGGTGACACCACCAGGGCGTCCGGTTCCAAAGAGAGGGGATCGGACGCTTCCGGCGAGTTTTCAGGCACCACTAGAACCTCCGAGCCGAGATCCTCGAGAAGGGACGACAGGTTGTAGACGTAGGAGTCCCTGCAGTCCACCACGATGGAAATCATCCTATCATCCGATCCGCGTCGGCAGGTTGCGGATCACGGCATCGAGTATCGAGCACGCCTCGATATCCAGGTCGTCGAGGATCATCAGGGATCCTCCGCTGAACAAGGATACGGTGGACACCGCCAGGGCGTATTCTCCGGACCATCCTCTGGTGCAAATCGGGGCCTCCGAGATCTCTCCTGTCTCGATGGAGCGCATTATGCGCGTGTTGGATTCGAGGCACCCTTTCATGCTCATCGCATTAGGATCGAGCAGGATGTCGCTGCATCCGAGGCTGGCGGCCTTCGCCGACAGCTCCCTCAGCTCTCCCACGTCGCATGATGAGATGGTGACAGGGCATCCTGTTTTGGCCGCAAGTTCGACAAGCGCGTTCTGATCACCATCAGGAGACGATAGCAGCGGTCTCCTTCCGCCAAGGCATCCGACTGCCTCTTCCAGGTTCGAGAGGACAGGCGATTCCAGGACGAGTCCGAGTCCCAGCCGGGCAGCGGCGGATACGGCATCCATCATCATCCTAGAATCCATCGCATCGTCCCTCACGCGGACGAAAAGCATGCGCCCCGAGGTCTCCGAAAGCAGTTGGAGTATCTCCGCTCTCTCCTCCATCTGATCGGGGAGCGATGCGTCCGAGATCGACAGGGCGTAGGCAGGTCCCTTCAGAACAATTCCGTCTATCTCCGTCATGCGATCACAGATCCGCGAGTTCCTCGCCGTATACGCGCGCCATGTCGGCGGCTCCCGGCCCTCTGACAATCAAGGCATCGGCACCGGAAAGCATCGCGGTCAACGCGGCCTCGCCCTCTGCCATCGAAGCGCTTCTAGCATTCTCGAAGCACACATCCCACACAGGAGTGGCATCGTAGATGACGGGGGAATCGCACCTCTCGTCGCCTTCCAATGCCGCGGTGCGCAATGCCCTCATGAGGTTCAGCGGCTCCCCGTCGGGGAACGCTCCCGTCACAAGCAGCATTCTGCGATCTCTTTCGGGAGCGTCGCGGGCCTCCTCGATTGAGGACACGGGTGTGGCCATCGCATGGATCCCGGCGGATGCTGGGGAGCCCAGGAGGACCAGCACCGTGTCGTCGATCTCCGCCATGGATGCCAGTGTGCATCCGTCTGCGCTCACCGCGATTGGAAGGCGGGTGCGATCCGATATGTCGCGCACAAGGGCAACCGCGTTGTCCGGATTCGTGTCGCAGAATCTGATGCAGATGCCGTCGGCGCCGATCTCCTTCCACATGACCGCCCAATCGCTCGGATTCGAGGCTCTTCCCGAGAACATGGATGCGACCAGCGGGTCGCAGTCCGTCGGATCCGCCATGACCTCGCCGAAGACCATCGGCCTGCGCCTCCTGGCCCCGTCCTGGTCCAGAAACGGGAGGGTGCACGCCCCTCCCGCCGCATAGTCGCCTCTTCCGAGGACGACCTCCTTCAGCTGCCTGCGGGGTCCGGTCATATGAACTCTGTGAATTCCTTCACTGTGTAGATCCCGTTCAGGCCCTCCACGCTGTGGGGGAGCCTGTCGCGGATCTCGTCGAACGACAGGTCGCTCTTGCCGATGTCCATGACGAGTTCCAGATACATGGTCTCGTAGCAGACCTTGATCTTGCTGAATACCGAGATGAGATTGACATTCCATCCGGCTATGACGTCGAGGACCTGCTCGATGCCTCCGGGGCAATCGGGCATCTCCATTCCTGCTTTAACCAGGCGGGTGCCTTTCTTGAAGAATGTGATCGAGAGGATCCACGCGTCCGCGTCCATGGTGATCAGGACGTTCTGGCCGTCGATTCCGCTCAGGATGTCTCCGTACTGGTCGGCAACATCGAATCCGCCGTCGACGATCTGCGTAGGATATCCTCTGCGGATCTCCTCTTTGCCGCCGGGGGCGCGGGTTCCTTTGAAGAGCCTACCGATCTCGGCGGGTTTGATGTCTATCCTCCTGATCTTCGAGACGGATTCGTCGCCTCTGCTCTTGAGGGCTTCGAACTCCTCCCTGAGGATGTCCCCTTCTCCGGCGAAGTTCAGGTCCGCCATCAGCTTCCATACGATGACGGTATCGGATATGCCGTTCAACGAGATGGAATTCAGGATGTTGATCTCGCGCTCGGCCAGGAATCTCGCGGCCTGGGCGCTGGATCCGGGAACGTCGTCCAGATACATCGTGATGTGGGTGAGCGTCCTGTAGTTCTCCTGAGGGAACATCGACAGTATGATCTCATAGTCCTTCGGACCCTCGGCCGGGTGCTTGAACAGGGTGCTGTAGACGACTCCGCCGTCGACCAGACCCATGGTGTCGGACATCCAGTTGTCCACCTTGATGGACGAGCCCTTGACCTTAGCGAACTCCCAGATCTTCATTGCTGGGCATCATGCCTCGGCGGATAGAAAAATGTTGCATCGTGGACATCGCTCCCCGTCCTTGGAACGGGGCTCGTACATGTTCTTCGGGGACGTCAGAGGCTGCGTCCAAACGGGATCCTTCTCCAACCTCTCTATGTCGATGGCCAGGTTGCGGAGGCTTCCTCCGTACGAGGGATCCGATGCGATCCTCCTGATAGTCTTGGAGTCCTTGCCCGAACGGGATTCGATCCCGGACATCCTGAGGGCGCCGTCCATGAGGTCGGCCGCTCTGATCAGAAGGGCCTGCGCCTCTCTGAGCATCGTCGCGCGGGTGGTCGCGTCCACACGGGCCCTGCGGGTGATCTCGTACCTGGCGGGTCTGGCCTCCGCGCCCTTGGCCGTGTAGCCGCAGCGTCTGCAGGCGCGGCTCATCTCCACCGTTCCTCCGTCGAGGGTGCGATTCCGGACCGATGACAGCTGGAATCCGCATACTGGGCAGCATTCTCCTACGTCCTTCGAAGTGGATGCGTAGCTGATGTCCAGATTGATGATTCCATTCTCTATGCCTATACGTCTTATCCTCTCCGCTCCGATCCGGTACAGAGGGTCGACATAGGCCAGTTCGGCAGCTACGGATCTGCAGAGCTCCTGCTGGGAATGCATATGCGGAGTGCGGACGAGGCAGTCGTCGATGGCTCTCGCAACCTCCTCGTCGCGGGGGATCCTGTAGGCCATACGGAGCCTATAGAGCGCAGACGTATAAGCTTCGCTACTGACATCTCTTATATCGCGTGTGACATCTGCGCCCGAGCGGGGGTGGCCGAGCCGGCCAAAGGCGCGGGACTTAAGATCCCGTCCTCAGTGGTTCAGGGGTTCGAATCCCCTCCCCCGCACCATTCGCTCCGTATCCGTTCCGGATTTCCGATTTGTGGATGCTCAAATTTCAAATAGAAGCACAGACGTGGCGAGTGGCATGTCCGATAAGGCAAACGAGTTCAAGGTTCAGCTCCTTGAAACATTCGCTTCTCTGATTACCGCGGCGTTCGGTCTCGTCGCCGCGCTCGCATGGAATGAGGCTATCAAGCAGGCCGTTGCGGCTGTTTTCGGATCCTCCGACGATCTCGCAGGACTCTGCGTCTATGCAATCATAGTCACGATTCTGGCTGTCGTCATGACTCTGCTGATCGCAAGGGCTCTCAACAATGCGAAGAAGGCCCTGCATCTGATGAATGCGGACGATAAGAAGGAGTGATCCCTTCGGGGTCCGCTTCCTTAAAACCTCTTTCCCCTCTTTTTCCCGCGGTTGTTGACGTAGCTTATCAGACTCATGCCTGTGAGCTCCTCCGACTGAGGCCCTTTGCGGATGTAGAACAATTCGGTCTTTCCGTCCTTGAGGAACGCAGGCTTCGCGCATCTGTCCACTTTCACGCGTATGACGGTCTTGTCGCCGAAGTCGACCATGAAGAACGATATGCAGGGCAGGAATGCGGATCCGATCTGCGAGGACATCAGATTGCTCAGGTGGAGCCCCATCTTGTCCTTGTTTCCGAAGGATGCGACATCGGCGCCGATTATCTCTCCGTCATCGGCTACTCCGACGAGGAGATCCCCTCCCTCGGAGTTCAGGAAAGCCACTATCGTTTTGAGAACGGCCTTCTCCATCCTCTTGTCTGTCTCCCCTGTCTGGAGGTTGGTTCTCAGCGTGGATTTGAATTCGAGCCATTCGGACTCGCCTTCCTCTATCAGCCTGAGGATGTTGTTGCGCTGCATGTCGTCCATGCCGATGAACTCGGAATTCTCTTCAAGGAACGAGTTGACGATGCCTCCGAACAGATTCTTGCTGCGACGGAAGTCGTAGACGGCTCCGACGATGACCGATCCGAGAAGGACGGATGCCATCTCCACCATCATTCCGTCGGTATCCGGCATCACGTTCCTGTCGAGCGCCGTCTGCACGAGGTACTGGGCCATGCAGACCATGGTGTATGATGCCAGTGCTATGCACACGGAGATGAATGCCACGACGCGGCGGTTCTCATCCCTGATTCCAGGCATGGACTTCAGCAGGATGTACACCAGAATCAATCCGAGGAGTCCCAGATTGATGCCGGTCATCGTGTGGCCTAGAGCCTCGAGGATGACGTTGTCTCCGTCCAGTCCGCGACTTGCCAGCGCGATGAAGAATGCGACGATGACCAGGACGATCATTTCGGGAGGGACGTGAATGCTCCTGCGATCCGTGAATATGGCGAGACCCAGGATGAACACCATCGGCAGCCCGACGAGCGAATCGCCCGGGTCTCCGAAGAGCACACCGATGACGGTCAGCACGGAGATTGCGATGAATGCGATGTAGTAGAACGCCAGTGCGCCCCTTTTCAGATGCAGCATCTGGCTCCCGGCCCGTGCCTTCCCGTCGTCGTCCATGAGGGTCGATTCCATCAAGACCGTATAATCGTGTCGATATGGAAGAATGCGGCGATGCATGGATTCTCTCCGGAGAATCCTGCGTCTCATGCGCGACGCGCGCATCTATTATATAGGGCGGGCCGATTCGAACTTTTATAGGAGCAATATTCTTGCCTGGTCAAACCACAACACCGCATTCAAAGCCCGCCTCGCAGCCCAGACAGGGTCAGCAGAGGTCCGGCCAGTCAAAGCCCGTCAGGAGGGGCGCCCCCCAGCAGGGCAGGCCCGCATCCTCTCAGCCCAAAACGACGTCGTCCCAGCCCAGGCCTGCCCAGCAGCAGAGGCCCGCATCCTCTCAGCCCAGGCCCGCATCCCAGTCTGCCGGTTCCAGCGCGCCCGGACAGCCAAGGAGGAACAAGGTCGTCGTCAATCAGCCCCAGTCCGGCGGACAGTACGGTGACAAGAGCAGGAAGAACAAGCAGCAGAGGACGAAGGAGTCGACCAAGAGGCAGGCGATGCTCAACACGCACCGCATCAATCCGTTCAAATACGACATGAATCAGATTCTTGAAGCCTCCTCGATGGATCCCGCCAAAGCCTCCTCGTTCCTAGCCAGCGTTATCGCCAAGGCGTCCCGTGTTTCCACCAGGGATGCGAAGGATTTCGTCAAGACGTTCCTCGATGCGGGGGACCTCACGAAGGACGAGACCGACAAGATCGGAAAGCTCCTGGACAAGTACAGCAGATATCGCTGAGGCCCGGTCATGAGAGGCGTCGAGCTCGTCACAGGCAGGGTCTTCGTGCTCCGTCTTGAGGAGGGCGAGATCCTCCACGAGGCCATAGAATCGTTCTGCACGGAGCACGGGATAGCAGGCGCTGCGGTCTCCATGACCGGTGCTGTAGCTCCTGGTTCCATCATGGTCAGCGGTCCGGCGACGCCGGTGGGGGATAGGATAGAGCCTCTTCTCATCACTTTGGACGAGCCATGCGAGCTGACCGGTTCCGGCACGGTGTTTCCGGATGACAACGGAAAGCCCACAGTCCACATCCACGGCTCTGTGGGAAGGAAGGGCTTCTCGGCGACCGGAGACCTGCGTCCCAGGATGGTCGTCTGGCTCGTGATGGAGGTGACCATCACAGAATTGAGAGGCAGTCTTCCGAAGAGGAAGGCCTCCGATCCGCGTTTGGACGGAAAGCTTTTGGAGATCTGATCATGGCTTCTGAAGAGATACTCAGGAAAACGCTTCATAATGCCGACGGGAAGCCTTTTGCGAAGTACAAGAACATCGAAGGCTTCTTCGTTACAGAGGGTTTCGAGTTGTTCATCGATGAGGTCCAGGGGGACCGCACAGGCCATTCCCGCATGAGGGTTCGCGTCCCCATGAAAAGAGCCGCATTCCCCGAGGACTCCTATTCGTCTCCGTCGAGGAGGGACGCTCTACGCGACATCATTGCCAGGCGCTTCTGGGAATCCGCCAGGACGCATGCTCGCTCTCCAATACCGAAGACGGACGGGGGCGAGGTGTATATGCCCCGTCCCGGGCAGGAGATCCTCGCCCGCGGAAGCGTGGTTGTCACCGAGCATTATATCGAAGCCTGTTTCACGGCGGATCTTCCTTCCAAGGCCAATAAGGTGGACGAGATGTCCGCCATCGATTTGATATTCGGAAGGATATCCCTGATAATATCCGAATCGATGCTCTTCTCCTCATACAAGAGGCAGAAGCTCTACACCCACCTCGAGACCGCTGAGAACGCAGATTGGATCAGGGGAAGGCTGAAGGAGATGGGTTTGGCGGCTTTCATCGCCGATGGTTCCGTGCTTCCGCGCAGGGAGGACGATCTGGCTCCGATGATTGATGCCGTTCCGTTCTCGCACGACGGCAGTCTTGAAGTCGTCATGGAAGTTCCCAATGGAGAGCCGATCCGTGGGATGGGCATCCCGACGGGATTCACAGCAGTCACCGGACCCAGCGGTTCCGGCAAATCGGTATTCGCAGACGCCGTCTTCTCGGGGATATACAACCATATTCCCGGAGACGGAAGGGAGTATGTCATCAGCGATCCCGATGCAGTCTACATAATGGCCGAGGCTGGACGCTACAGGGACGGAACTCAGCTTTCAGCTCCGGAATCCGAGATGACTTCTGCGGAAGAGGCCGTGGAGGCCGGATCCGCTCTTCTGATCTTGGATGAGGAGTTCTCATCTCCATGCGTCATCCGCAGGGCCTATCCGCAACGCCAGGGGGATCTTGTCCCGTTGAGCGAGATGGGGAGCCATCTGAAGGGCATAGGAGTATCTCTGCTCATGATAACCGGGGACGAATCCGCTGTGAAAAGGGCGGATACAGTCCTGTCCATGGAGGGTTACAGGATGACCCTCATCGAAACGGAATGCATCGGCAGCGATGGCTCGCTATCGGCAGCCGTCCGTTATCCCGTTTCCAAGAAGGTGTCGTTCGAGAAGGGGCGCAAAGATGTCAGTACATCCGCTCCATCCGTACGCACAGTGGAAATAGGGGAATACAAGGTCAATGTGCCGGTGGCCGGCTTCTTCGATCAGGCTCAGACCCGCGAGGTTGCGGACGCGATAGCAGTTGCGAGGGAATCGATGGATGGTTCCAAGAGCCTGAGGGCCGTGTGCGAGGAGGCCCTGTCCAAGGTGGAATGCGAGGATATGGAGAATGGTACGGGGATGGGCCATGCAAAGGCCCGCGCCGTGGATATGGCAGCGGTCCTGTGCAGGCATCCCCAGATGCTGTTCATCTCGAAGTGATCAGCGCCTGTTGTTCCCGTAGGCGTTCTGCCAGTTGTTGAAGACCTTGTCCGCGTATTGGGACATGTGGACCTGGTCGACCTTGCTGTCGGGAACGACGAAACCCCTGATAGGGTATTCCTTGTCGCAGTAGGGGCAGCGGACGTTGGGACAGTTCTGGCTGGCCTGAGGACAGGCCTTGCAGGCCACTGCCCTGGACTGGAATAGGCTGAATTCCCTTCCGCAGTTGGGGCAGAGGTAGCGACGGGCTGCGACCTTGAGATCCTTGTGGATTCCGGCGGCCTTCTCCTCGGGGGTGAGCCACATCGGCGCAGCGGGTGAGAGAGGCGTGTTGTAGGACGGGCGGTCCTGGCCATCCCAGTTGCTCATTCTCAGGCCCCCTTGGCCGCGGAGACAACCGCTTTGAGCTTGGACCCGTCGCTGCACTGCTCGAGAAGCGTTCCGGTGACGATGATGTCGGCGCCTGCCTCGCGGGCAGCTGCGGCTGCTTCGGGAGTGCGGATTCCTCCTCCGATGATCAGAGGGATGTCGATGGCTTCCTTGATGGCGCGTATCATCTCGGGGGGCACGGGCCTGTCGGCTCCGGAACCCGCTTCGAAATACACCATGTCCATTCCCAGCATCTGGCAGGCCAGTGCGTAGGAGACGGCTCTTTTGATATCGTCCCTTTTGATACAGTCGGCTTTTCCGACCTCTCCGACCTTCATGCCGGGTTCCACGATGACATACCCCATAGGGATGGTCTCAATGCCCATCTTTTTGAGGATGGGGGCCGCATAGACCTGAGCGCCGATGATCCAGTTGACATCGGTGCTGTTCAGCATGCTCATGAAGAGTATCGCATCGACATCCTTGGAGAGAGCGGATGCGCTTCCAGGGAAGTGGATGACGGGGAGTCCTGAAGCCTCCTTGATGGCCAGAGTTGTGGAGGAGAGGTTCTCGTTGGTTACTCCGGTGGAGCCTCCGATAAGGACGGCGTCCGTTCCAGCCTCGAGCATCCTGGCTGCGATCTTTCCCGCGTCCTCGGGTGACTGCTTGTCGGGGTCGATGAGGGCCATGTGCAAGGTTCCCTCTTTGGCTATCATATCGCGGAGATTCTGCATAACCGTCATACAATCACTCGTTGAATGCGTTCGAGATTCGCATCCCGAACTCTATGGCGTAACGATGGATGCACCGTACAAATATATGTTGCCGTTCGGCGACCATCTTCGGAGTCGGGATGCGCCTCGTCCCTTCCTGAAGATGTGGTAGTATCTGGATAGCGATCCATGGACTTTCTGGATGTACGTACTCTCCAGCTCCATAGTATCGTATGTTATCGGGTGCGGCAGGACGATGCCCGCACGCGATCCCGACTTCATCACGGAAGGTATCGAGATGCCGGCCCTGGCGTAAATGTGATCTATATTCTCTCCGCCGGTCTTGGTGGATCTTCCATAGGGCGGGTCGGTGCAGACGGCATCGATATCGTGGAATCTCTCTCCTATTTCTCCGATATCTATCGTTTCGAAATCGGCGAGCTCCAATCCGTAGAATTCCATATTCTCCCTGCATCCGGCAATCATCTCTGGATCGAAGTCCGATGCTACCGCGCGCATGCCCATTTCGGCAGCCTCTATGACGATTCCTCCGGTTCCGCAGAAGGGGTCCAGCACGGTCCCTCCGCGCTTCACGCCTGTCAGGTTGATGAGGGCGCGTGCATACTTAGGGTGCAGCGATATCGGCGAGAAGAACGGCCTCTCTCCGACCTTGCGCTTCTCCAACAAGTCGGTCTCTGTAACTCTTTCTTCGATGTACAAGTGGACCTTATCGCACATCTGCATCCTTACTATGAAGTCGGGGTCGCGAAGATTGACGTCACGCTTCTCGGAAAGGATTCCCCCGATCCTGCGGATCATCCCTTGGGAATCTGCGTCTTTCATCATCCCTTCGAATCTCTTTCCGCGGACGGCGAAGCTGCCTTCTGGAAGATCGGCGTTTTTCAGATTGGAAATGTCATCCGGGTCGTATTCTCCGAGGTAGCGGCCCATGCTCTTGGTCAGAGCTATGCGGTCGGCTATCGCATCCAGGCGGCTCTCGTCGAACGATGCGATGAGATAGCCCGGACCTTGTGATACGACATCGAATCCGTCGGTCTCCGCTTCCATGCAGCGGATCGCCTCGGCGGGTGGCATGTCTTTCGATTCGCCTGACAGCTCGAAGAAGAATTGGGGGCTCACGCCCCCTCGATGTTTGAGATAGTATATATCAGACGCTCAGGCGTCCTTGATTCCGTCCTCCGTAACCATGAAGACGGCTTCTCCTTCGGGCAGGTTGGGAGAGTCGATGAGTCTTGCGATCCTCTTGCCGGCCTTGCCCTTTCTCAGATATATGCGGAATGTCGCGGTATGTCCCACGATATGTCCTCCGATCGGCCTTGTCGGGTCGCCGAAGAACGCATCCGGCTTCGCGGCGACCTGGTTGGTAACGGCGATTACCGCGTTGTTTACTGTGGCGAAGTTCAGCAGGTCATGCATATGACGGTTGAGGATCTGCTGCCTCTCCGCCAGGGATCCGCGCCCTACATATTCCGCACGGAAGTGTGATGTAAGCGAATCCACGATCATCAGCCTGCATTTCACCTGCTGGGCCAGCTCCATGGCCTTGTCGACGAGGAGCACTTGGTGCTGAGAGTTGAATGCGCGTGCGACATGGATTCTCTTCAACGTCTCGTCGGGGTCCACACCGAGGTAGGTCGCCATCTGTATGATCCTCTCGGGACGGAACGTGTTCTCCGAATCGATGATTATCACATCGGAATCTAGGCCTCCGCGCTCCTCGGGCAGCGTTGCATTGACTGCCAGCTGGAAGCAGACCTGGGTCTTGCAGCTTCCGAACTCTCCGAACAGCTCGACTATGGATTGGCTTTCGAGACCTCCTGCCAGCAGATCGTCGAATGCCTTGGATCCGGTGGTGAGCTTTGTGACAGCCCTCCTCCTCTCCATGATGTCCACACCGGTCTCGAATCCTCCGATGTCGGCGCAGAGCTTCGCGCCTTCTATGATGTCGCTGGCCTTCTTTTCTCCGATCTCGCAGGTCTCCGCCAGCTCTTTAGGCGATGCGACTGCGATTGCCATGATCTCCGTGTATCCCGAATCACGGAGCTTCTCGGCGATGGCGGGGCCGACCCCGGGTATGTCTTCCAATGTCTTCGTGGCCATGGTGATCTTCTCTAATTCGAATCAAGGCCGAATCAGTATTTAAGCGGATTCGGGGGGTCGCCGAATATCCTATTTTCGTGTTGATGTCGAGCGCCTACCTGCCGTTCGAGGCTCCTATGAGCGTGGGAGCATGCTTCTCCCGGTCTCCTGCTTTTATCATAAACCATCATTCGATGCGCAGGTTCGATGAGTATTTATCAGGTATACAAATACTTTTTAAGATTGCGAGTATCCCTATGGTATGCGTCAGGACGATCCCGCGACGGACTCTCCCATCGGTTGGACCAATCTCATAGATACGCTGGAGCGCAAGCGCTCGATAGCGGCTATCCTCTATCTTCGGCACAACGGCCGTGTAAAGGAGATAACGATACGCGAGGATGTTTTCCCCAATCCTCAGCAGACCGAATCACAGCTCTCCCGCCTCAAGAACATTGGACTGATGGATTTCGAGAGGGCGGAGGTCGAGGGCACGAGGCGCAGTGCCAAGTATTGGTCGCTCACACCCAGAGGGGAGGCGGTCGCCAGGATGCTGGAGATAATGGAGCTGTGCGCCGAAGGAGGAATCAGCCCGGCACGCGTCATAGAAGTATGCGATACATTGAAGGAAGAGGCGCCCGGCGGACCGGGCGCTGTT
>DAXO01000039.1 GCA_002506425.1 Methanomassiliicoccaceae archaeon UBA480
GGTTCGAGGACATGTTCAGAAGGCATGCCGGAATGGATCCGGGGGAGGCTTGCACAGCTCATCCGATCGGATTCCAGGCCCTGCAGGTGTGCGGCAGCGACAGGGAGATCGGGATGCTGGTGGATGGCATCCTCGGCCTGGTGCGGAGCTTCGGATCGGAGGCTCCGGAAGAAGAAAGGAGGCGCTGTACCCTGGGAATCATCGTCTCTCCTCCGACTGAAGACCGGTGATGATTGTCACGGAATGCTGAGCGACATTCGTGTTTCCGGTTCCGCCTGGGAACGGGCGGAGTGGCGGATGCCGCCTTCCCGGCGACCGTCGTGGATACGGTTATCTTATCGTTGCCATATCGCCGTCCATATGTCGGACGTCATCTCCGAGGTGAAGCGGGCGAAGGAGGCATCAATCCTCCTTTCGACGGTTCCCTCCGAAACCAAGAACCGCGCCCTGGAGGCGATGGCTGCCGCCCTCGATGCCGGCAGGAACAGCATATTGGAAGCCAATGCCAGGGACATGGAGAACGGGAGGATCCTCCTGGAGTCCGGAAGGATGACGGCCTCCATGCTCAAGAGGCTGGCCGTCGACGATTCCAAAATAGACGGGATGATCGCAGGCATCCGCGACGTCATCCGTCTGGACGACCCTGTCGGCCACGTCCTTTCCGAGACGGAGCTCGACCAGGGCCTCACCCTCTTCCAGGTGAGCTGCCCCATAGGCATGCTCGGAGTGATCTTCGAATCCCGTCCCGACGTGGTCCCTCAGATAATGTCCCTGTGCCTCAAGTCGGGCAACGGAGTGGCGTTCAAGGGCGGCCGCGAGGCGGTGGAGTCCATAAGGGTCCTGTTCGCGATCCTCAGGGATGCAGCGGCCTCCGCGGGGATTCCATCAGATGCCTTCGTCCTCATGGAGTCCAGGGACGACATCGATGCGATACTCGGGCTCGCAGACTACATCGACCTTCTGATCCCCCGGGGGTCCAACGAGTTCGTCAGATACATCCAGGAGCACACGAGGATTCCGGTTCTCGGGCATGCAGCGGGCATATGCCACGTCTACGTCGATTCTAAAGCGGATCTCGATATGGCCCGCGATATAGTCCTGGATTCCAAGACGCAGTACCCTGCTGTCTGCAACGCCATGGAGACGCTGCTCGTCGATTCCTCCGTGGCTGAATCCTTCCTT
Source organism: Methanomassiliicoccaceae archaeon UBA480 (assembly GCA_002506425.1). Lineage (GTDB taxonomy): Archaea > Thermoplasmatota > Thermoplasmata > Methanomassiliicoccales > Methanomethylophilaceae > Methanoprimaticola. Next base: position 1,183 of record DAXO01000039.1, read on the forward strand.
CCCAGGATGGCCGAGTCGTTCGCGTCCAAGGGCGTGGAGATGCGCGGGGACGAGAGGACCAGATGCATCATAGCCGCGGAGCCTGCGACCGAGCAGGACTGGGATACGGAATACGGCGATCTCATCGTCTCCATCCGCATCGTGGACTCTCTGGACGAAGCCGTTTCGTTCATCAACGCCCACGGCTCGCATCACACCGACGCCATAGTAACCTCGGACATGTCCCGTGCGGCGAGGTTCGTCGCCGGAGTCGATTCCGCGGACGTGTTCGTCAACGCATCCACGAGGTTCGCCGACGGCTACCGCTTCGGCAAGGGAGCGGAGGTCGGCATTAGCACCAACAAGATCCATGCCCGCGGCCCCGTGGGCATGGAGGGTCTGATGATCTACAAGTACGTCCTCATAGGGCACGGGCAGGTCGTCAAGGACTACGTCGGCCCCGGATGCAGGAGATTCACCCACGTCCCCTCCCATGAGAGGTATCCTTTCGGGGGAGAGCGATGGACCGCAGGGAAGCGCTGAGGGACGCGACCCGCGTGGTCGTCAAGATCGGATCGTCTTCGATCATGGGCGCGGGATACGCCGTGTCCAGAGGATTCATGGACTCGGTCGCGGAGCAGGTCGGGAGGCTGAGGGCCGAAGGCAAGGAGGTCCTCATCGTGTCGTCCGGAGCCATAGCGATAGGCCTCAGGTCCATGGGTGTGAAGGCGAAGCCCAAGGAGATCCCGATAAGACAGGCCGCCGCATCCGTCGGCCAGAGCATACTCATGAAGGAATGGAGCGACAGCTTCCGCAACCACGGGATGCTCGTCGGCCAGGTCCTTCTGACGATGGACGACTATTCGGTCAGGAGCCAGGCCGTCAGCCTCAACAACACGGTCGAGACCCTTCTGAAATGCGGAGTGGTCCCCATCTTCAACGAGAACGATGCCGTCAGCGACTACGAGATCAAGTTCGGAGACAACGACACCCTTTCGGCGATAGTCGCCAGCAGGACCGATGCCGACCTCCTGATAATCCTCTCGGACGTCGCCGGCCTGTACGACAGGGATCCGACGTCGGATCCCGACGCGGTCCTCGTGCCCGTGGTGGAGGATCTCGATGCGGTCCGCCACATGGCCGGCGATGCCGTCTCCGGCGTGGGGACTGGCGGGATGAGGACCAAGCTGGATGCGGCGGAGATATGCAGGGACGCGGGCTGCATGATGGTCATCGCCCTGAGCAAGGAGCCCGATGCGGTGTTCAAGGCCTCCATGGGGGAGGACATAGGCACCGTGTTCCTAGCGCCGAGAGGGATATCGAAGAAGAGGCGCTGGATAAAGTCCGCCCATCCGGTCGGAAGTCTCATCATCGACGAGGGTGCGGGGAAGGCCATCGCGGCTCACAGATCCCTTCTGCCGGTAGGGATAAAGGGCATCGAAGGAAGGTTCGACGAAGGGGACGTGGTGGAGATCGTATGCGGCGGCGAGACCATCGCCAAAGGCATAGCCGCCTACGACTCCGACGAGCTCTCCAGGATCGCCGGCAGGCGCAGCTCCGAGATTGAGCCGATCCTCGGACGCAAGGGTCACGACGATGCCGTGATATCGGAGAACATCGCGCTCCTGTGATCGGGGCCCCGTCCCGATTCACGACCGATCCGATCCTGACGCAGGGGACCTTTTTCCAGAAGGCCATCCCGACGAGTATCACGCGGCCCTCCATCCCGTCGCAGTATCCGCGGTCGTGGATCTGCGCGAAGGCCTCGTCCACGCGGGCGTTCAGGTCCTTCTTTCTGCCGGCGGTCTTCAGCTCGAATACGATGCCCGGTTCGCCTCTCACCAAGGGCCAGAGGAGCACATCCACCCTGCCCTGTCCTTCCGGGGCTTCGACCTTCACCCTGTATCTGCTGGACAGGGCATGGACCAGGGTCATGATCACAGCTTCGTATGTAGCCTCGCGGAGGTTCAGGTAGCTGGCTCCGGACATTATCCTGGCGAGAGTCTTTTCCATGGCCGCGGGATCCTCCTCGATCAGCGCTTTGTTGAAGAGGACGAAGTCGCTCACATCCACAGGATACACGCTGTTCATCATCCTGCCGACCAGCCTCTTCACCTCCTCGTTCGGGATCGAGATCTCGAACAGCTCGTTCCCATGGATCCCGAGCTTCCCCGTGGGCACCGCGTTGAGGTATCCCGACATGACCATCAGGCTGTAGAGGGGTTCTCCGGATTTTCCGATCGTCTCGTACGGGAAGGAGTCCACGAGCTCCGATTCCATCGATCCGCCGGTAACCAGCTCCATGATGTTCGAGTAGTTCTCGGAGGATATGCTTTTCAGGAGGTCTTTGACGAGGACGTCCCTCCCGCTCTGAACCCAGTAGGGGTATTCTCTGCAGTCCTCGGATACGAAGTTCATGATGCTGTATGGATTGTAGACCTCGGCATCGCCGAAGCGGTATCCGTCGTACCATTTCTTGGCGAGATCGAACCTGTCGGAGAAACCGAAATCAGAGAGGATCCTCCTGACATCCGATTCCGTGAATCCGAATCTTTCGTCCGACTTCTTGGAGAAAACGTTGTTGACTACTATATTGTTGAGTCCTGAGAATATGCTTTGTTTGGCGATCTGCATGACGCCTGTGATGTAGACCATCTGTCTGTTCGGGTTCGCTTTGACCGAGGCATAAACGAATTTCGTCAGGAAGGACATCATCCTCTCATGCGATTCTTTTCCGAATGCATCGGACACCGGACGGTCGTATTCGTCGATGAGTATCACAGGCGGTTTCCCATGGAATTCCGCAAGTGCCTCCGAGAGGCTGCTCACCGAGGATTCCAGCATATCCGGGTTCAATGGGGTAGTTTCCGATTCGAATATGTTGAAGAGGCTTCTGACGGTATCGGACAGCTCCGGCCATGAAAGGAGATCCCGGTGGGAGCTGAATGCGTCTCTCACCGCTTTGCGCATGCCGGCGAGGAATTCGCCGTATTCGTCCGCATCTGCGACTCCCAGATCGATGTGTATGACTGGGAATGCGTTCATGTATCCTGAGTACCCCGGATGTTCGGAGATCTCCAGCCCTTCGAACCAGCTGTTCCCTTTGTACCTGATGTTGAAGAACGCATCCAGCATGGACAGGTTCGTGGTCTTGCCGAATCTGCGCGGACGTGTGAACAGATAGACTCCTTTGTCGTTGGTTCCGAGGATGTCTGCAATCAGACCCGTCTTGTCGACGTAGTATTTGTTTTTCTCGCGGATTTCCGCGAAAGACATCCCTCCGAGGTCTATCTGCTGCATGGAGTTCCGAATCTGATGCGGATTCATATCCATTCGCGATGCCATAGGCGTCTCAGAGCATTGAAAAGAAAGAGAGAATGATCCCGCCGGGCGGCGGGATCTTGGTTAAGAAGTTTCGAGGAGTCTCGCCCCTCAGAAGTTTTCGAGCTTGCGTCCGGCCTTCCTGTCCCCGTCCTTCTCGAGCAGGTAGTACGCGATGCAGAGCACCACGAGTCCGATGCCGAGGCAGATGAAGAGCAGGCTGCTGTTGCCTTCGTAGTTGGCGTATCCCGCGACGACTCCGATGATCAGAGCGAGCAGGACGAGGGCGTTGACGATCTTGGGGGCTTCCATGTTCAGTCCTCCCATTCCGTGACTCCGGTGGTGTCGCTGAGGCAGGACTTGTGGAACTCGGGCTCGTCTATGCCCTCCTTCTTCTGGATCCTGTAATCCTCGTATGCTTCGAAGACCTTCCTGCTCAGGAGCAGGACGATGATCATGTTGACCGATGCCATCAGCGCCATGAACGTATCGCTGACCGTGTCCACGGCGCTGACGTCGTAGGCGGTTGCCGCGATGAGTGCGACGACGATGACCAGGATCTTGACCATGAAGATGACCTTCTTGTCGTCCTTGATGAATCTGGCGTTTGACTCGCTCATCGTGTAGTATCCGATGAGACTGGTGAACGCGAAGATGAACATGAAGATCGCGATGATGTAGTTGGCAGCAGAGCCGAAAGCCGTGCTGGAGACGACATCCTGGACGAGAAGAGATCCCTTGGTTCCGAACAGGAGGATATCCTCGAAGGAGCCGTAGGAGAGGACGACGAGCGCGGTGAGGGTACAGACCAGGAGGGTGTCCACGAGGACTCCGAAGGACTGGATCATACCCTGCTTGATGGGGTGCTTGACATCAGCGGTTGCGGCGATGTTGGCGACGGAACCGAGACCGGCCTCGTTGGAGAACACTCCTCTCTTCAGACCGACGACGATGATGCTTCCGATGGCTCCTCCCATGACGCTGGGCGCCTGGAAGGCGTACTCGAAGATCATGGAGAACGCGTTGCCGACTCCATCGATGTTCATGATGATGGCGACGAGCGCGAAGACGATCCATGCGATGGCCATGACGGGGACGATGGCGGAGGAGAACTTGGCGATCCTCTTGAGTCCCTTGAAGATGATGAGGGCGGCCACTGCG
>DAXO01000009.1 GCA_002506425.1 Methanomassiliicoccaceae archaeon UBA480
AAGTATAACTGCAGTCGAGAGATTCAAAACCGGAACGGTTCTGGAGAGTTCCGCCGTAAGGCGGGAAGTCCCGTACTAGTCACGATTTCCGCTCGCGGCCAGTCGGGAACCGTCCCGGTAGGAGGTGTTTCGGATCGTTTCGATCCGCATCGAATACCGCGCGTCGTGTATTCGGCTGGTGATCGAGACCGATGAGTTCTCGATCACTATCGACATCCCATAAGCATGGAATGCCGAAGGTGTGATGCGCCTCAAGCATCCGGTCCCGCAAGGGACCGTCACCTTGCAACATAGAACAGCAGACATGTTAATGAAACTACTGCTTTCTATAGACAGAATTGAAACAGAAGCATGGATTCTGTATTCATGCAAGACGATCGAAGACCGCTTGAGAACATCCGACCCAATACCACTCGATTCGAGAAGAATCCTCTCGAGCAGTGAATCGAATGAATCGGAAACGCAAACCAGGCCCATGCGAGCCATCCGATGCAGAACTGGTGCAAGGGAAGGGATTTGAACCCTCGAACTCCTACGAGAATAGGCCCTGAACCTATCTCCTTTGGCCAGGCTCGGATACCCTTGCACGGAGAGCCTTGGAACTGCGGATATAATACCTGTATATAATGAATTTGATTTCCCGGGACCTGGCCCGGGATATGCCACAAGGGCTCAGGCTTTCATGATCTTCATCCAGCCACCAGACTCGTATATGGCGAGTCCCCTCTTGGCGAGGATGGACTCGAATTCCTCCCATGTGATGACATCGAGCCTGTTGTTCTTTCCCTTCGTGAACTGGACGCCTTCCGTTCCCTTGACCTTGCCCGGCTTGAGACCCTTGTTTCTGGCTATGGCCTGGGCCTTCTTCATATCGATTTTTTCCATGACTATGGTATCATCCCCCCTTAGTCTATCGATTTAAGTCTATTTAAACTATAAAAATATTCGTCGGAACATAGCCAGATGCTGGAACGAACAGAAGTCCTCTGTCAACACGATCCGCGATCCTTCGACCGAATGGCATCACAACCAATATCAACCAAAACACGGTTGATGCACCCATGACTCAGATTGGGAGGATGGTGTTGAAATCCTCCCGGACGGAGAACATCGCTCCCGAGGACGGCATCATCCTCGGCCGCGCCCTGTCCATGGACTGCAAGAGGGTAGCCGTCGCCCGCGACACAGCCAGCAGCAGCTGCATGATGGCCGGGGCGGTCATATCCGGACTCCTGTTCCAGGGCGTCGACGTGATTGACATCGGCGTCGTGAGCGCCCCCGCCGCAGCCATGTTCTCCGGAAAAGCCGACTGCACGGTATACGTGGTCGGGCGCCAGGGGATGGTCAGCGGGTACTATCTGCTGAATCCTGACGGCAGTCTCTTCCGCGACGAGCAGATAAGGCATCTGGACAAGTTCTTCCAATCCCCGCCTGAACGCCCGTCGCATGAGAAGCTGGGGCGCCGCATGGTCCGCGACGGGACGACAGAGGCGTACAACAGAGCTGTGATGTCCGTCTTCAGCAGGGAGACGAAGTGCTCCATATTCCTAGACTGCAGGTACGGGACCGGATCCGATTCCTTGCCGCAGATCCTCAACAGGACCGGAGCGGACGTCGTGGCAATCAACGCTCAGAGAGATCCCGATTTCGTCGGGGAGACGGACGAGATGGAGCGCCTCAGAAGCTACGTGTCCCAGAATCCCGGAAGCATAGGACTCCTCCTCAACAGGACCGGAACCGCCGTGGACGTCGTCGACGAGACCGGCAACGCGATCCCGCCGGAGAGGATGTTCGCCCTGCTGGTTCTCTATCTTAAGCCGTCGTCCATCGCCATGCCGGTGGACAGCTCCTCCCTGCTGGAGGATGTCTTCGAGAAGGGCGTCGGCATCGAGATCGACACGCCCTTCCCGGAGCCTCCGAAGCATGACGTGGTGCTCACCCGCGACAACGCTTCCGCGGTATGCGAAGCGGTATCGGACGGCGCCGACCTGGGATACTATCACGGAAGCGTGATATTCCGCAACGGCGTCCTGCTGGGCGACGGGATAAGGGCCGCCACAGCGATCGCCCAGATGGCCGGCACGAACAGCCTCCACCGCATCACGGACCTCATGCCGGAGTACCTGCGCGAGGAGAAATCGGTTAAGTGCGACCTCAAGGCCGACGCGTTCAGGCACCTGTTCGAAGAGAACTCCGGCGACATGGCCGGGAGCTGGAGCCAGTACGGCGATTCTTACAGAGTAGTGCTCGACAGCGGCTGGTTCATGCTCAGCCTCGCCACCCGCGGGGACGAGGGCACCTGGATCGAGATCACGGCGGAATCCAAGGACCGCGCGTATCTGGCGGGCCTGATGGAGCTCGCGGAGGACCTCGTGTCCCGGATGCTCCGCGGGCTGCGATCGGTGCGTCACGACCTCCAGCTCGATGGGCTCGCCGTACGAATCGTACGCCTTCCAGCTGGTCCTGTCGTAGGGCTGGCACGTTATGAAATGGACTCCTCCCGTGTTCCTGAAGAAGTCCTTGTCCTCCTCCGACGGCTCGTTGGAGAATCCGGGATGGGAATGGGCGGACCCCGCCAGGCTGTAGTCTATGGGGGCCATCCACTGGTTCAGGAAGCTGTGGGAATCCCCGTAGACCGTGCCCGGGAGCAGGATCATCTCGGTGACCACGCCGTCGATCTCCCGTGTCATGCAGAGGAACTCGTCCGGATAGGTCGACCTGGCTGACTCGTTGAACGCGTCTATGAAGTCGATGTCCACGGCGTGTATCCTGTCGCTCATAGGGTGTTCACCAGCTTCTCCCTCACGCGGGAATAGAAATCGGTGCCGAAGCGTATGAAGCGGGCCTTGTGCTCCGAGAGCATGAACTCCACCTTTGATCCGCCCTCCATGTAGATCTCCTCCTGCCCGTCGAGCACTATGAGGCATCCCTTGTCCAGGACGTTCTCCACGGTGACCTTGGACGTGGCCGGGATCACGAAGGGTCTGGAGCTGAACTTGTACGCGGCCATGGGCACGACCATCAGGGCATTGACCTGGGGGTCCATGTAAGGAGCCCCGAGGGACATGGAATAGCAGGTCGAGCCGGTCGGGGTGGATACGATGATGCCGTCGGCCCTGAGCTCCGATGCCAGGATATCGTCGACGTACACCCTGAAGTGGCGGATCTTCGCAACCGTGTCGGTATGGACGACGGCCTCGTTCACGGAATCCTTGAGATACTCGCCGTTGTAGAAGCAGGCGAGCTTGAACCTGGTCTCGACGATGTAGTCGCCCTCGATCAGCCTGGTCAGACCCTCCCTGATCTCGTCGTTCTCGATCTCCGCGAGGAATCCCACGCTGCCTCCGTTGACTCCTATGATGATCGCGTCCGTGGCCTGCAGCGCTCTGAGTATGGTCCCGTCCCCTCCGACGACGATCACGATGTCCGCGTTCATACGGGCCAGAGGGATTCCGGGAACGTCGAGGGCCTCGGCTATCTCGGTGTCGACGCAGAAGTCCACCCCTGCCTCCCTCAGGAACTCGACGACCTGGCGGGCCGGCTCGATTATGTTCCCGATATGGGCGTTGGCGTACACGCCGTACCTGTGGTGGACGTCGCGGGAGCGGTGCTTCACGATGGCGTCGTACACCCTCGGATCGCCTACGGCGAGGAAGTTCGAGCGGTGCTCGAGGTCGAACGGCATGTCGAGGACGTTGTTGTTCAGATCGTAGACCTCTCCTCCGGCCTCCCTCAGGATGATCGTGCTCGCCGCGATGTCCACCACGCGCACCGAGCGCGTGTACCTCTCGGCCTTCATGTAGTAGCCGTCGGCCTCGCCCTCGGCGACGATCTCCATCTCCAGAGAGGCGCAGCCGAGCGAGCGGGACGAGCGGACCTGCTTCGCGACTGCGAACGCGTCCGGATGGGCGCCGTTGCCCTCGTAGATCATCATGAAGAGGTCGTCGAGCCTCGCCTCCCTGACGTGGATCGGCTTCCCGTTCTTGAACGCCCCCTTGCCCTTCTCGGCGTACATCTCGTCGCCCGTGGCGAGGTTCCTCAGATATCCCAGGCGGGTGTCGGAGAGCCTGGACTTCCCCACTGCGAGGGACACGGTGTAGTACGGAAGGCCCGCGACGGCATTGGAAGTGCCGTCGATTGGATCCATGACGAGGATCTCCTCGCCTCCGTTGTCGACGTAGCCTATCTCCTCGCTCAGGACGTTGAGCGGGAGCCTGTTGCGCTCTATGTACATGAGCGCGGCGTTCTCCGCGACCTTGTCCACCGCTGAGGAGCTGGAGCCGTCCGCGCCCATGCAGACCTTCCTGCCCCTCTCAGAGGACGGGACCTTCTCGACTGCCTCCTGGACCGCATCCGCGATCGCAGCGAGGTCCGCCATCGTTATCATGCTCGCCCGGTAGGCACTATCCCTTAATAGGAGGTGCCCCTGGAACGGCCTATGGATGAGCTCGGACCCGAAGGAGTCTACATCGACCGCGGAAGGCTGTACACGGAATCGTCCTGCCCCGGCAGGAGGATCTACGGCGAGAGGCTGGTCCGCTCCGACGGGAGGGAGTACCGCGAATGGGACCCCCGCCGCAGCAAGCTCTCGGCCTACCTGTCCGTGGGCGGGAGGGAGCTCCCCATCAGAAGAGGATCCACCGTGCTGTACCTCGGAGCTTCGAGCGGCACCACGCCGTCCCACGTCGCCGACATAGCCAGGGACGGGAAGGTCGTCTGCGTCGAGTTCGCTCCGCGCATGTTCCGCGAGCTCGTCAGGAACAGCGAGGGGAGGCCGGCGATGATGCCCGTGCTGGGCGATGCGACGAAGCCCGAGGAGTACGCGATGTTCGCGGACCGTGCGGATGTGGTGTACCAGGACGTGGCCCAGAAGAGGCAGGCCGACATACTCTGCGACAACATGGACGCCTTCGGCGCGGAATGGGGCATGGTCGCCGTGAAGGCCAGGTCGGAGGACGTCACCGCTCCCCCGGAAAGGATCTTCGAGGAGGCCGAGGCCCGGCTGCGCGAGAGAGGCATGTCTATAGTGGATGCGAGGGACATCGGACCGTACGAGAAGGACCACGAGATGATAGTCGTGAGGAGGCGCCGAGATGGGCCGCACCGCCTATGCCGTAGCCTTCGACGGCGACAGGTTCCTGATGGTCTGGCACCCGAAGCGCAAGGGCTGGGAGATGCCGGGAGGGCACGTCGAAGCCGGAGAGACGTCGGAGGAGGCCGCCGCCAGGGAGTTCATGGAGGAGGCCGGCTACCGCATAGAGATCGTGGCGTGCAGGGACATCGGATACTGCGACGTCTGCGCCGCCGTGCTCGGAGAGAAGGTCGGAGAGCATCCCGAGATGGAATCCCGCCTGTTCTCGGAGCTCCCGGATACCCTGTCGTTCGACCGTGCCGAGTATGAGGACACGGTCCCGTGGGCGAGATCGGCTGTGGCCTCCAAGAAGGGGCTGCGAGCGCGTTCCGCGGACCTCTCCGAAGGACCGAGCCACTCTTTATATAGAGAATAAGCATCGGCGAATTCAGCCTCGCCGCCATATGATTCGGAGGATCAAAAATGGCAAGAATGCACACAAGAAGAAAGGGAAAGTCGGGATCCAAGCGCCCGATGATCTCCGAGAATCCCTCCTGGGTTCCTCTCAACGCCACCGAGATCGAGGACCTGGTCGCGAAACTCGCCAACGAAGGAATGACTTCCGCGAAGATCGGACTCGTCCTCAGGGACCAGTACGGTGTTCCCAATGTCAAGCTCGCTACGGGCAAGAACATCACCCAGATCATGGAGGAGAAGGGCGTCGCGTCCTCTCTGCCCGAGGATCTGGCCAACCTCATGAGACGCGCCATCGCCCTCAACGTCCACCTCAGGGACAACAAGGGAGACGTCTCCAACAGGAGGGGCCTCAACATGATCGAAGCGAAGATCAGGAGGCTCGAGCGCTACTACAAGAGGATCGGAACCCTTCCTGCAGACTGGAAGTACTCCCTCAGCAACGCGGAGCTCATGCTCAAGTGAGTCCATATGGACGAACTTCCGCCCAAACTTCTTACAACCTTATCACAGGCTGCGGACACGGTCCGCAGCCACCGCTTCATACAGGTGTTCTCCCACTTCGATGCGGACGGCGTATCCTCGGCTGCCATACTCGCCAAGGCCCTGCTCCGCGCCGGCAAGGAGTTCAAGGTCACCCTGTTCACGACCCTGAACGACTACAACATGAACGTCATCAGGGCGGCCAAGGGCGACTGCATCATAGTCTCGGACCTCGGCGCATCCTACATCGACCAGTTCGACGAGATGGAGCTTCCCGTCATCGTTCTGGACCACCACACGGTGATATCCGAGGCCAAGCGCACCATCTATGCGAATCCCCACCTCTACGGCATCGACGGCATGACATCGGGATGCGGAGCCACCATGTGCCTCCTGTTCGCCGTCACACTGGACGAGGCCAACTGGGATCTCGTGCAGGTGGCGTTCGCCGGCATAGCCGGGGACAGGCAGCACATCAACGGCCTGTCCGGCCTCAATGTCCATCTCCTCGCTGAAGGCGAGAAGCGCGGATTCATCAAGCGGACCCCCGGATCGCTGATCCCCTCGGGCAACCTCATGACACGCCTGTTCCTGGACACGGACCCGTACATACGCGGGGTCAGCGGGGACGTCGACGGCGTCGCGAAGCTGCTGGAAGACGCAGGAGTATCCAACGGCAAGTCGTACTCCGACCTCACCGACGAGGAGAAGAGGAGGCTGTCGTCGCTCATAGCGGTGAAGATGACCGCCCAGGGCGTACTGCTCTCGTCCATGAACGAGGTCGCCCGCGACAGGTACGAGCTCAAGGACTGGGGCATGGATGCGGAGAGCCTCGCTTCGCTGCTCAACAGCTGCGGCCGCTCCGGGATCGGAGGGGCGGGCATAGCCGCCGGAATGGGCGACGAGAGATGCCTCAGGATGGCCGCGGATGCGGACGAGGAGTCGGCGAGATCCCTGGTCCAGGCGATGAAGGCCCTGGACGAGAGGGGGCTGACACAGATGAAGCACCTCCAGTGGTTCGATTCCACAGAATCCGGGTTCACCGGGATGCTCTGCGGAGTCTCCATGCAGTCCATAGCGGACCCCGACAAGCCCACGATCGGACTGAACCTCTCCGGGGACCCGGTCAACATCTCCTCCAGAGGGATGTGGGGCCAGCTCGAGAGGGGCATCGACCTCGCTGCGGCGATGAGGGAGGCCTGCGCATCTGTCGGCGGAGCCGGAGGCGGCCACAAGATCGCCGCCGGCGGATCCGTGCCGGCCGAGAGGGTGCAGGAATTCCTGGACAATCTGGACTCGATCCTCGGCAGGCAGCTGTCGGAGAACGCCCGATCGGCGCCATCCGACGTCCACCTCGTCGGTCCTGAACCTCTGGCGGACGACGGTTTCGGGAATCGTCATCCTGACCCCCGACGAATACATCTCGGCTCCGAGCCACGCGATCATCGCGCCGTTGTCCCTGCAGTACTGCCTGTCGGGTACGTACATCTCGGCTCCGCGCGCGTGCGCCATATCCTCGACCATGTCCCTGAGACGTCCGTTCTGGGCTACTCCTCCGCCGAGGAGGACCTCCTTCTTCCCGATGTGGGCCATGGCGCGCTCGGTGACCTCCGTGAGCATGGCGAAAGCCGTCTCCTGGACGGAGAACGCTATGTCCTCGAGCGGAACGCCTTTCCTGCTGAGGGCCACCGCCGCGGTTATCATGCCCGAGAAGGCGACATCCATCCCCTTAACCGAATACGGGAGCTCGTGATACTTCGTGCCCTCGCGCGCCAGCCTCTCTATCTCGGGGCCGGCGTAGAACCCCATCCCGAGATCCCTGCCGAGCTTGTCCAGCATGTTGCCTATGCCGATGTCCTGCGTTTCCCCGAAGATCCTGTACCTCCCTTCGGCGAACGCTATGACCTGCGTGTTGCCTCCGGAAGCGTAGAGGAGCGCCGGATCCCTGCAGCCGGTGAGGGCGCGGCCGATCTCGATGTGTGCTATGCAGTGGTTGACCCCGATTATCGGGATGCCGAGGGTGCAGGCGAATGCCCTCGCCGCGGTGGCGGCGACCCTCAGGCAGGGACCCAGTCCGGGCCCCATCGAGAACGATACGAGGTCTATGTCCTCGGGCCCGACACCGGCCTTGTCCAGGGCGCGGGACATCACCTCGGCTGCGACCTCCGCATGGTGGTTGGCGGCCTCGCGCGGATGGAGCCCTCCCTGAGGCGGACGGAACATGTCGAGCTCGTTCGCAAGGACGTCGCAGTCGGAGTCGACTATCCCTACGCCCAGGGTGTGGGCGGTCCCCTCGATTCCCAATGTAAGCATCTGTACCGCCTCGTGGATAGGCGCATGCCGATAAAAACACGCCCTCGATTCCTGCCTTGGCCCAGGAACATGGCGGCGTAGATCGGCAGATACCTCACATCCCCGTCGATGACTACATCTGATTCCGAGCGGCCACAGACAGTATTTAAATGAAATCAAAATCTTTAACTAGTATAAGGATATCAACGGTCTTGCTGGGCTCGTGGTCTAGGGGTTATGACGTCGCCTTGACATGGCGGAGGTCGCCGGTTCAAATCCGGCCGGGCCCACCAGCTTCTTCTTCTTCATACCATTCTACGCGTACGTTGTTCATTCATCCATTCTTTCGCTCAGGGTAACACTCATCGAATCGAATGATTCGAGACGAAATTAGAAATTTGTCTAATCATAGAGGAACCTAGGTTACAAAAGCTTTAATTATCATACATCGCGTGCGACGCGCCAACCAACTGCGCCGGAAGCTGTCCTCGGACATTTTCCGCACATAGGGAGAATGAAAGATGACACTGTACGACTCAGCTATGGATCTGGTCGGTACCCTCAACTCCTACTTCTGGGGCATCGCATTCGTCTTCCTCATCGGTCTCGGGCTGATCTTCACATTCAGGCTCAAGGGCCTCCAGCTCACCAAGATCAAGGAAACCTCGAAGCTGTCCGTTTCCGGAGTGAAGGAGGGGAAGGGGACCCACAAGATCTCCTCATTCGAAGCGTTCTGTATCGGAATGGGCGCCCGTATCGGCGTCGGTAACATCGCGGGAGTTGCGACCGCCATCGTCACCGGAGGTCCCGGTGCCGTGTTCTGGATGTGGATCTTCGCCATCATCGGATCCGCCAGCAGCTTCATGGAATCCACCCTCGCCCAGATCTACAAGGAGAAGAAGGAGGACGGCCACTTCTACGGCGGCCCCGCCTACTACGCCACGAAAGGTCTCGGCAACAAGAAGGTCGGATACCTCGCAGCCATACTCCTGGTCCTCACATTCGGAATCGGATTCGTCGCCGTCCAGGCGTGCAATGCTTCCAAAGCTCTATGCGGAGCCTTCGATTTTGATAATAACAGATACATCTTTGCTATTATCATTGCCATTATTGCAGCTATCCTGATTTTCAAGGGTCTCAAAACAGTTGCCAAATTCTCAGCCAGAATCGTTCCGATCATGGCGTTCGCATGGATCATATTTGCCATCATCGCCATTCTTTTGAACTTCGAGGGAGTCGCCAATGCTTTCGCGATGATCTTCGATTATGCGTTCTCTACACACTCTTTGGTCGCTGGAGGAATTGGAGCCATCATATCCACGGGTCTTAAGAGAGGAGTGTTC
>DAXO01000071.1:0-31542 GCA_002506425.1 Methanomassiliicoccaceae archaeon UBA480
CCGTGTGTATTTTCAACCTCTTCGGTCATATTCCCGGAGAGGAATGCCTATGGACAGGACCATAACGGTGACAGGTTCGGGCACAGCTTACGCCAAGCCCGATCAGGTGAAATTGAACGGAGAGCTCTGCGGAGAATGCGGGAGCTATTCCGAGGCAGTAACGTTGTCGGCCGAATCGGTGGCCGCCCTCAAGAAAGCCGTCGGAGATGCGGGATTCGATATGGACGCGCTCAAGACGACCGGGCTGTCCGTCTCTGCCAGCTATTCGCAGAAGGATGGGGTCCGCACCTTCGAAGGATACCGCTTCTCCCACGTTGTCTCCATGACAGTGGATCTGGCGGATGGGGGCCTGGGAAAGCTTCTCGATGCTGTGATGAATTGTCCGGGGGCCCCAGAGTTCAGCATCTCGTACGTGGTCTCGGATCCATCCCGCCCAATGGCGGAGGCCCGCATCGCCGCAGTCAAGGACGCCAAGCACCGCGCCAAAGAGCTGGCTGATGCTGCCGGAGTTAAGCTGGGGCAGATCGCCACGATATCATACGTCTCGAGTCCATGCAATCTCGGACGCTCTAGCAGAGCCGTCATGCTCTGCGCTTGCGACGGGATAACTCCAGAGGATGCGGAGTACAGCGATTCCGTATCCATCGAGTGGACCCTTCTGGATTGACCATGGAGGGCGACCGGGCCGCGACGGCCGTGCTGGCATTGACGATCTTCGCAGTCGTCTGCTCGCTCGCTGCATCATATGCGACGGATTCCGCCGAGGACGCGGAGGTCAGGTTGGGCGATCTGGCGGTATATGGATCGCTGGCGGCCCCGGGGGTCTCGATAGACGAGTACGGCGGTGTCGCCACTCTGTATTACGAAGCAGGCGGCGATGTGGAATGGCGCCTCAAGGATCTGGATTCCACGTACTGCGTATCGGACGGCGGATCGTACCGCGTCCGCGGATACGACGACTTCGCAGTGACCGGAAGCGTCCTGAAGGTGGACGAGCCGGGAAGATACGCCGTGAAGCTCTATGAAAGCGGTCACGAGGTCCGTTCAGGGACCATGGTCCTCGACGGAACCGTGGAAAGGACATTCGAATGGACTCAGGACACTCCCTCGGGCAGGTATACCTATTCCGTGAAGTTCGAATACCTCTTCTCCGAGTATACGGGATATGCGGACGACCGTTCTTCTCCGAGGCATCAATCCGATGCCTATCCGGAAGAGAGGTTCATACAGACGAGAGGTCTCGAAGATCTGGAGGAGGCCCTCGGTTCGGAGTATGAAAAGGTCCGTGGGGTTCCAGCACGCGCCGGTGCTCAGGATTACGCGGACTATCTCCTGTCGTTCGTCCAGTGCTGCATAGCATATCCGGATACGATAGTCCGGACGGACGACGGGTTCGCGTATGACGAGGGAGGCAGCGGCGACCTGTACATCTACGGGGAACGGGAGTACTGGGCCTATCCGCTGGAGACGATCCATCGCGGGTACGGGGACTGCGAAGATACATCCTTCCTTGCCGCCGCTCTGTTCGTCGGTGCCGGATACACCGCCGCCGTAGCCACCCTCCCTGGCCATATGATCGCGGGCGTCGTGCTGGATGATTTTGCTCCGAGAGGTCCCGGTATGAACTTCCGTGCGGTCAAGCACATCCCGTCCATCGATGCCAATCTGTTCTTCTGCGAGACGTCGTCGGAGGAGGCTCTGCCGACGGGATACCTGCCTGAGAACGTCTATATCGAAGCGATGGGGCTCGGCTCCATCACGCTGGTGAAGGGTGCAGCATGAAATCCCGCATCCTGATCCCAGTCTCAATCCTGGCGGTTGCGTTGCTCATCGCGGTATTCGCATTGGATGACGGCGGATCGGACGAAGGAGGCGGGAATCTTCCGGTTCCGGAACCCGATGATCCGTATCAGGAATGGATGCACGTGGATGCTTCTGCGGGGACGGTTTCATTCGATGGACCTGTCTCATGGCATGTAAAGGATCTTCTGTCGCCGTGCTATATCAAGCAGGGTGTGCAGTGGGTCGAGTACGAGGGATACGGAGGGGAGGGCGACTGCATCCATTTGGATCCAGGATTCTATCGCATTACCGTCGACGGGATGTCTGCGGACATCTCGATCCCGGGGAAGGTGGATCGTTCGGCCGGATGGAGCTTCATCTTCGAGGGGGTTTCCCATAGTATCGATATCGCATATTCCATCGATGTAGATGATCTGGCCGGCCAGAGGTCTAAGGGCATGGATTACAATTCCGGGAGTCGGATGCACAGGTTCGAGGACCTTCCTGGAATGGCGGCCGTCACCGACGATGTGGCGGCTTTGGAATCATTGCTGGAATCGGAATTCGTGAGAATTGGGGGAGATCCCGAGAACAGGCAGGCATACGCCGATTTCCTGGCATCATTCGTCCAGTGCGGGATAAGCTATCCGCAATCTGTCTATGATGGCGACGAGAGAAGAGGGGAGGACATGTCGCTGTACGGTTCGGACGAGTACTGGGCTTCGCCGCTCGAGACTTTGAATCTGGTGTCGGGGGACTGCGAGGATACATCCGTGCTCCTGTGCGCGCTCTATCTGGCCGCAGGGTACGATGCGGCCGTCGGCGGGAAGAACGGGCATGTATTCGCCGGAGTGGAGATCGACGGTTTCCAGGAGGTGTCGAAGGCGGAGCTGGAGGCGTTGGATCCGTATCGCGTGTACAAGCTGACCTTCTCTGCTCCGGTAGAGGGATTCGGAGATCCGGATGCGCTGTTCTATGCTGTCGAGACCATCTACTCGCAGCTTCCGGTCGGATATATCGGAACGGTGACCTTCGGCAGCAACACCCCCTGGGGCATCACGGGGTTCTATCAGTGTCATGGGGCGGAATCCGGAATCCAGGACCCCTGATGGACATCGGCTCTTCCGATAACGAGATTGTCTCCGACGTCCAGGGTCATGAGGTCCTCCGCTGCGATGGTTCTGATCCCGGTGGCCTCTTCGACCATCGCCGCCTGTTTCGCAGGATCCCTGCGGATCATCACTATCCCGAGATGGATGAATATCGCCAGTTCCGGTTTGACTCTCTCTATGAAAGATATCGCGTCATCCGTGCACAGATGGTACCTTATGCGGTTGCCCATGGGCGTCGTGACAGGAAGCAGGAGGACCCGAGACCCGATATACTGGTCGGCTATCTCGTCGCTGTATTCGGTATCGCTGACGTACGAGAGGATGCCGTGTCCCGTGTCCATTTTGAACCCGACGTTTGTGGGATCGCTGTGGATGGCTCTGCAGATCTCCACGCGCATGCCGTCCACATTCAGGACGTCTCCGGGTCTGAATGCGGCTGTATGGGCGGGACGGCTCAGGTGATACGGGGAAAGGGCGGGCCCCAATCCCCCTGTTCCGTTGATGACCGTCTCTGATCCGTAGAGGCTGCCACGCTTCTCCCACCCTCCGCGAGTCATCCCTTCGATGACGCATGCCGCATCGGAATAGTGGTCTGGATGGCAGTGCGATATTATCACAGAATCCGTGCGGGTGAGGTCGTAGCGGATCCTCTGCATTTGCGCCAGGGCTCCTGGCCCCGGATCCATGTGCAGGAACTTCCCGTCGTGCTCGATGAGGAATCCGCCTGTGGAACGGGTCTGATACATGGTCGTATGGCGACCTCCGCCTGTTCCCAGGAATGTTATGCGGAATCCCATGTCCGACGCATGGAGGGGGATGTATATCGTACTTGTCTATCATCTGAGAGCCGCCGACAGGGCTTTAAGATTCGTATCCGGTGTCTCCGGTGCCAATCCGCAGCCGGGGGCGATAACATGGTATCCAATCTCGGCATACCTTCTCGCCTCATGGACGACTTGTTCCGGTGTTCCGAAGAGCAGCGTCCCTACAGGATCCACGGCTCCGCAGAGAGCCATTCTGCCTTCCAGGACCCTCATCGCCGTATGGGGATCCACCTTGGGGTCCGGGGAGAAGGCATCCATTCCTGAGGTTGCGATTTCTCCGAGGATCGGTTCTGTCGATCCGCATATGTGCAGGATGCTCTTGGCTTCCTGCGGCACCAGATCATGCAGATGTTTCCCGCAGAGTCCCTCGAACGAGGAGGGGTCGATGACATCGGGCGAGGCCACGCCTTCAACTACGGTTATGACATCGGCGCCGGAATCGCAGAGGGCACGGGAATACGCGCCGCATATCCCGGAGAGCCTGGTGCACCACGAGTCTGCCCAATCCGGTTCCAGCAGGGTGGATATCGCCAGGTTCTCCGCACCTATCAGCTGGGACAGCAGGGTCACGGGGCCGAGCATGCCTGCACATACAGGATATGTCGCGCCGAAACGCGATGCCGCCAGTTCCACGGCCTTCATGATCGTCTTCGGACGTCCCCCTTCGATGAACTCCGACGGAGACATCAGTCCGTCAGGCAATGGCAGGGTTCCGGCATAGGCATCGACCAGGTATGCCCTGTCCGATATGCTCGGAATGTCCTTCTCGGTTCCAAGGTCTACGCCGCATCCCAGGCGCTCCGCCTCAGCCGTTATGTCGAACGGCACGCGCACCGATTCGAAACCGAACAGCTCTGCCTGCGCGCACCCCAGGCGTGCCATGGTCGCGGGATCGGAGTGCGCCTGAGGCCAATAGGCGCCGACGGCCTCCATCTGCCCTACAGTGGCCGATTGGGTGAAGATGGCCACAGGGGGAGTCTCGGACGGCCTGAGGGAGAGGGCTTCCAACACATGTTCGCGCGGATCCATGCATTCGAATCGCATTGGGACGTATAATTGGATGGTCCCTTCCGTCGCCCAGCTAGTCACCTTTTAATCAGGGCATCGGAGATACAGGTTCATGATAACGGCCATTCGCAATGCATGGATCGTCACGCAGGATCCCCAGCGCAGGGTGCTGAAGGGCGACGTCGTGGTTGAAGGCGACAGGATAATCTCCGTCGGTCAGACCTATAACGGAACCGCGGACAGGGAGATCGACGCCGACGGCGACATAGTGATGCCCGGCATGGTGAACACCCATACCCACATCTCTATGTCCGTCATGAAGGGTGTTGTCGACGATCTCCAGTTCCCTGATTTCCTGAACAAGACCTTCAGAATCGATTCGGATCGTACGGACTACGACCTCGAGGTCGGGACCAAGCTCGGTTGCATGGAGATGATGCGCGGAGGAACGACGACGTTCATGGACCTCTACTATTCAGAGGACGTCATCGCCAAGGCCACACAGGAGGCCGGAATCCGCGGAGTCCTCTGCTGGTGCGTTCTCGATGACGACAAGACCACGCAGAAGGGGAGCCCTCTCGACAACTGCAGGAGGTTCATCGATTCCCACAAGGGCAAGCGCAAGATCGTCCCCGGAGTCGGCCTGCAGGGCGTCTACGTCTGCAGCGAGGAGACCTGCGTGGGCGCCAAGGCCCTGTCCGATGAGAAGGAGGCTCCCATGAACTTCCACCTCTCGGAGACCAGAGGGGAGGTCAACGAGCACAAGAGGAAGACGGGCATGCGCCCCGCCGAATGGCTCGCCAGCATAGACGTTCTCGGTCCCCGCGCGGTATCAGCCCACTCCGCCTGGCTAACGCTAAGGGAGGTCAGGCTGATGGGGGAGGCCGGCATGTCCGTGTCCAGCTGTCCCGCATCCAACATGAAGCTGGCCACCGGAGGGGTCGCTCCTGTTCCGGAGTTCCAGAAGTACGGGGTCAACGTCTCCATCGGTACCGACGGAAGCACGACGAACAATACTCTGGATATGTTCGCGGAGATGAGGCTTCTCGGTCTTCTTCAGAAATCCAGCAGGTGGGATGCCACCGTCACGCCTGCCCAGGATCTCCTGGATTTCGCGACGATCAACGGCGCCAAGGCCGTGGGCATGGAGGACTCGATCGGATCCATCG
Source organism: Methanomassiliicoccaceae archaeon UBA480 (assembly GCA_002506425.1). Lineage (GTDB taxonomy): Archaea > Thermoplasmatota > Thermoplasmata > Methanomassiliicoccales > Methanomethylophilaceae > Methanoprimaticola. The sequence continues at coordinate 5,896 of DAXO01000071.1, forward strand.
AGCCCGGCAAGTTCGCAGACCTCGTAATCCTCGACGGGAAGGCGCCGAACCTCAGGCCGCTGCTCCCTGAGAACATAATCTCCAACATCGTGTACTCCGGCAACAGCCTGAATGTTAAGACTGTGATGTGCCAGGGTGATATCGTAGTGGATGACCGCTGCATTGCCACGCTCGATGCCGAAGACGTCCTCTCAAGGTCGGAGGACGTGTGGCGCTCGCTCTGCCTCAGGTGATCCGGAAGGATCCCCTTTCAAAACGATCCCTTCGGGGATCATTCACCCGTGTCTTCCTGATCGTCTTCGGAATCGGAGGGCTCGGGATTCTCCTCTTCCTCCTCCTGTCTGTCCCTGCGGCGTTTGTTGAAGAACATCAGGGCTATGAAGAGCGCCGCTATTCCGAGCAGGATCAGATAGTACCAGATCGGTGTGGACACAGGACTCGGCATGATCAGGATGATGAGCATGTCGATGGCTAGTATCAGCAGGTACGTGTTTATCTCCAGGAATTTCAGGAATCTGTCGTATTTCGCGGCAGGATTGTCCTTGACCCCCTCGATGTTGGCGATATGCTTCGCTCCGCTGATGATGATCTCGTCCAGGAACTTCACATTGTTGATCAGGTAGTAGGTCGGAGCCGTGAGGACCAGGAGGTTCAGCCCCATGGTCACGAGGAGCCACAGGTTGACGCTTCCTCCGAACGATCCGGCCATCCACTCGACCATCGGCGGGGTGGCGAAATAGAAGAATATCTCTATGGCGGCGATGGCCAAGATGTTGATGTAGGTGTGGGTCATGCTCCTGAATACCGCCTTCTGCGACTTCTTGGAGGTGGCGGAGACGCGCTCATACGTCTTGGATCTCGCTTCGTTTATGGTGCAACAGGCAGCGTACACCTTTCTCGGGCATTTCTCCACCGCTCCATCCCAGATTCTGTCGGCGTACCTGCATATTATCGGGAGCATGATCATCGAGATCAGAGCAGCTCCTATGACCGACGTGTAGAATGAATCATCGACCACGTGGTCTCCGAGAGCCTCTGCGGCTATGATGAATGCGAATTCTCCCATGGCGCACAATCCGGTGGCGGAGAGGAATCCGTTCCTGCAGGATTCGTTGCCGATCCAGTATGCGAGGAAGACGGTCAGTGTCTTCATGCATGCGAACAGCAGGTAGAATATCAGGATCATCTTGATGTTGTCCATCAGGATGGAAGCGGGGAAGACCTCGGCGCCTATGCTGATGAAGAATATGGCCATGAAGAGGTCGCGCATAGGCTCTATCTTTTTGCTGATGTCTTTGGATTTCCTGCTACCGGCGACCATCATCCCCATCAGGAACGATCCGATAGCCATCGACAGTCCGGCGTATGTGGCCAGGAGCGCCATTCCGAAGGTGAGGCCGACGGAGGTTATGGTGAGGATCTCATCGGAAACGTTGTCCGAGATCCAGTTGATGATCTTCGGGACGACCCTCAGGCCGACCATGATGCTGACCACCATGAACACGAGGATCTTGACGATAAGGACGATGATCGAGTTGATGTCCATGCCGCCAGCGGATTCCACGGCATAGTTGGCCATCAGAGGGGTGATCATGGACAGTATGATGACCTGTCCGATATCCTCCATGATGGTGATGAGCACGAGCATCTCGATGTGCTCCTTGTCCAGGCGATTCTGGGATTTCAGCACCGCCATGACGACGGCCGTCGACGATCCCGAGATTATAGCTCCCAGGACGATGGACTGCGTCATATCGAATCCGAGGAATGTTCCGGCAATGAATCCTCCCAGAACCATCAGCGGAAGCTGTATGACAGCCACCAGAATGGCGAACGAACCCTGTTTGCGGATCTTCTTGATGTTGATTTCCAGGCCGATGCAGAACATCAGCATGACCAGACCCATGTCCTTCAATAGAGAGATTATCTCCTCTTCGATGGCTATAGTCTGATCGTCCTGGTATGCGAAAAGGATGTTCACCAGGATGATTCCCGCCACGATGTATCCGATGAGCGGGGGGAGTCTCAGCTTGTTGAATATGATGGAGCATATGGCCGCCAGGAGCGTGAATAGCGCCAAGGCTGTAAGTATGACCGTCTCCTCCATCCATTCACCCTTTTCTACATTTGCTCATTCGATTTAATAATGTCCCATGTTGTATCGCTGTGTGTAGATGGAGCATCCGAATCAGATGTAGTCCGATATGTATGGTATTTCGTGTATCAGGATTTCATCCAGGGCTTCTATGGCCTCTGGAGTCCCCTTTATGCGTTCCAATCTGTGGAGCTGCGTCGCGGGCATGTATCCGAGGAGCAGAGTGGACAGGGTGCCTATCGACATCGACACGGTGTAATCCGGCTCTATATCGGTGGTCTCCGCGCGTCCCTCGTGGAACAGGATATCGAACGATCTGTTGTTCCAATCGAGGAAAGCATCCTCTATCTCGAATCTGAAGCATACGTCCGCTTCCGCATCGTCGGTGCGGTAGTTCTCGAAGAACATGGGCACGTCCACGATGCGTGCCATCATATAGGGGCGGATGGCCTCGGTCACGTTGCCGTCCTCGAGTATGAATGCCATCAGCTCGTTCCTGTAGGAGTTTCCGCGAACCTCGTCAATCATCGAGTAATGCGCGCTGATGTAATCCCAGAGGCCTTTCTGAGCCTCCATGTTGAGATATACCATCTCCTTGATGTACATTACATCCTCTTTGATGAGATAGACCATGTATCCCATGGCGCAGTCCGTGGTGTCGTAGTAGACGGCCACGAGAGTATCTTCCTCGTCCCATCTCCAATACTCCTCCCATGCTACGCTGTCTCTCAGGATGCAGCCGTGCGTGCGCAGTGCGAAGCGCGCGTGCAGATCCATGAATTCCGAGTTGTCCCAGGATACTCTTCTGACGTAGCCGGGGGCTTTGCCGTTCCTTCTTCCGGGATAGATCTGTGTATCCTTGACTTTGTAGGATATCTTGTTGGAGACGATCTCCCATCCGAATTTGCGGTACAGGGGAATGGAATAGGGGAAGAGGAGTGCCAGGGATCTTCCGTTCTCGCGTATGCGGGTCAGGCTGAGGTGGAGCAAATGCTTCATGATGCCTTTGCCCGAGTATTCCGGATATGTCGATACGCTGGTGATGTGACCGATATCGTAGATGGAGGAATGGATGTTCATCCTCAACGGATATACGGCTATCTGGGAGACCAGCTCGTCGCCGTCCCAGCAACCAAGCACGTCCGCCCTTTCCAGGACCGGGAATTTGGACTGCATGATGTCGTCGTCTCTCCACCCGGCTTTCATCAGGTCCTGCTCGGTAACCTGGAATGCGTAGCGCAGGAGAGCATTGTATTGGTCGAGGTCATCGGTGGTGAGACTGCGGATGGTGAGATTGGGGTCGAGGTCGTTCATGATCTGTCCCTGCTTCCGTCGGACCGGATGCTTCCGAGACGGATATACTTTCCACGAGACGAAGGATTATTGGATAACCCGGAGACAAATCAATCTCGATAAAGAGTGGATCTCAGCTGGAGGTGCTGAAAAGGAATGGTCCCCACTCCCTGATTTGAACAGGGGACCTGCTGATTTCAGCGGCTGTATCGGATTTCTTCCGAAAACACTCTACAGTCAGCCGCTCTAGCCAGTCTGAGCTAAGTGGGGATAAGCTGAGGATACAGAGGCCTTATATTAACTTTATTGACTCTGTGATTTTCCGCGGCGGGAGTGTATCAGTTTTCTCTCGGTTGTCACGGCCTCGATTCCGATTCCTCCTTCGAAGTCTATCATCCGTCTCATTAGGTCCTCTTCATACACCCATTGCCCCACCAGATGGCTGTTCATCTCTTTGCAGGAGATGAAGAGGTATATGACCGAATACAGGCCCAGGGAGAGGAGCATCAGGAGCGCATGCACCCAAATCCTGCTGGATGGGATGTCGTGGGAGAAAGGCTCAGCGCAGAATCCGAAGCGATCGAATTCCTTGCACATCGCTCCGGTGAAATCAGCCTGCATCTTGTCATGGCGGGCGGGGAATCCCAGAACGCTTCCGACGGTTATCAGGAATTGCAGCATCAGGAGAAGGATCGTCGGCACCATGAGCACCGCCAATCCGCTGGCAGCTCCCGCTATATGGTCTGCCGATACACTGTGCAGCGCGATACCTGTAGCGGCCAGGGATACCAATGTGAGTATCCAGATGAACAGAGACACCTTCGATGCGATGTTCCCGAAAGGGCCTGAGCATCCGCGCGAGATCCTGCGCATCTCCGAGGAATCCCCTCCATGCGAATCGACATAGTCGCAGAGCGCGGCCATCCACTCCTCGTCGCGTTTCAGATGGTTTCTGTTGCACCTAGATACGCAGTACATCATGAAACTCGACAAGGATATCTCGACTGCGAATGCGACTATCATCGCAGCCATGATGCAGGCTTCGCGGTCCGATTCTGAGAAGAAGCGGCGTCCGTAGTCTGTATCGCTAAAGAGGATCCATAGGGCGGTCAATGTTCCGAACAGGATCGGCACTATGATAGAGGCGCCGAACAGGGACGGTTTGATCACCGTATCCCTGTCGCTCCTGTGGGAGACGCAGTTGACGAACGCATCCGCCGCCCTGTTCCTTTCCATGAGGGGGCTAACAATAAAGCGGTAGAAAATGAATCGCCCCGCATGAAGGATCGGAGAGCGGATCTCGGAGTCGGGCGCAAAGGGCCTGCATGGATATGGGTCGCAGAGGCCTTCCTCGTTTTCCTCATGGCGGTCTACGTCGCGAAGCTCTGCATACTCGGGATGGCCCTGCTCGAGGAGGATCCTGGCATCTACCTGAGTTGGAACCTCCTGTTCTTCGGCTTGGAGATTTTCATGCTGTTCGTCACAGCCGATTCCCTTCTCGGCCTGTCTTCCAGAAGGCCTGCCGGGTGGAAGAAGGCGGCTCGCGGTTCTTTCCTGCTGGCGGTATTCACGGTGCTGGGGGCGGCTATAGGTCCGGAGCTCTCGGCATCCGGTCTGGTGACGTTCGATCCGAGGATTGTGATTCCCATAGTGCTAGCGGTGATGGCCGTTCTGCTTCTTCCGTCCGTCCGTGCCTACTATGTGCCGCCCATGGAGTCGAAGCGTCCTCTTTCGGCATGGGTGGCGTTCGCCGCGTTCTCCGAGCTGTATCCGTCGGGCGGATACAGGATAAGGTATGAGGATGAACGTGGGTATCCGGATGAGCAGAAGCAGGTCAGACACGGTCTGAGATCGTTGTTCGGACGCTTCCGATCGGACTCTTTTCCATGAGTCGACTGTATCCTTGCGGCGGTAAGCGCCCATCCTGTCCTCCGGAGAATATTTCGGGGGGACAGGACAAATGGTTTCATTGCTGCAGTTGTTGCAGAAGTTATCGAGACTGTAGCGGCCGCACACGGGGCAGCGCCTCATGCGGGAGCTCATTTGCTCTCGCGCTTTAGGGAGGCGACGCCTCCGTTGGATACGAGGTCGTTGATCGCAGCGGTGGAGATGTCCTTCATGATCTCCTCGGCCTCCTTGTATTCGGGGGCTTTCACGATCACCCTGTATCTCGGGCATCCGACGCAAGTAATCTCGGCATCGGCTCCGTCCGCCGCGGCCATGCCTTTTAGCAGCGCGTTGCGGACCAGCTCCATTCCATTGGGTGCGGAGGATGTCATCTCCAGTATCCCGTCGATCTGCACGGACGGGGCTGCGACGTTCTCCTTCGCGACCTCCATGAAGTCGTCGATCCAGTCGCCGGAATAGTCCTCAAGGAACGCATCCGTGTCCGCGACGGCGGACTCGAATGCATCGTAAAGGGATTCGTAGTCTTCCAGCAACTCGTTTCCGAAGAGATCGTAGGCCTTGTCCACCGAGATGTTCATCCTTTCGGCGACGATCTCGACGAGCTTCTCTGCCTTCTTCTCGTTCTTCCACTGCTGGATCTTCTCTCTCTTCTGATGGTCGTTGACAGCTTTCAGGGAAAGGTCGATGTGGCCCTTCGAGGAGTCCACGCCCAGGACCTTGCAGACCACCTTTTGACCTTCCCTGACGTAGTCTCTGATGTACTTTACCCAGCCAGTGGCAACGTCCCGGACGTGGACGAATCCTTCCTTGTCGTCGTACTCGTCGAGTGACACGAAAGCGCCGAAATTCTTGACGCTCTTGACGGTGCACACGACGAGCTCGCCGTTCTCCGGGAAGCCTCTGACCCTAGCCATCAGCCGACAACCTCGAGGATCTCGCCTTTGATGTCTCCGACGCCGCCCTTGGGGACGACGAGGGTGGACCCGCAGACGTGGCAGGAGACCTTGGTGGCCGCCTTCTTGAAGACGATCTGCTCCGCTCCGCAGTCGGGGCACTTGACTTTGATGAAATCTCCGGTCATTCAAATCACTCCGTCAGTTCGAACTTCTTCGCACGGATGCACGGGGAGATGTTGGCCTTCTTGCACTGAGTGCACCTGTACCTGAGGTTGATCCTCTTGGTGGGCTTCTCCCTTCCTTCGGGCTTGGGCCTCGGGAAACCTCCGTAACCGGCGGTGACCTTTCTGAATCTCCTCTGTCCCCATTTGAGCTCGCTGGCTTTCTTCTTCTTGACCCTCTCCACTTCCTGTTCGGTGTGGGTCTTGCAGTAGGGACAGTATCTCTTGATAGTCCTGGGCATCTTCATTTGAATCACCTAGAATGTGAACGGGGACGTGCTAATATGGGGGTCCTATATAAGACTAGTCATCAGGGGCCGAGCCCCCTTGCCTCATGCCTCTTCGGACATCTTCCTGACGTTCCCTTCGCTGTCGCACACCAGTGCTTCGAAGGCCGTATTCAGGAACAGGCCGTTCTCGACCACTCCCGGGATGACGTCGATCCTCGATTCGATGAAGAACGGATTGTCGATCCCCTCGGGGAATCTGCAGTCGTAGATGTAGTTGCCTCCGTCGGTGACGAAGGGTCTGTCGCCGTCCATCCTCAGGACCGGTTCGCAGCGCTGCATCCTTAGTGCGTTCCTGGTGTGCTCGTGACCGAATCTGAGGACCTCGACCGGCAGAGGAGCCTTGGTTCCGAGCTTCTCCACGATCTTGGAGCTGTCCGCGACGATGATCTCTCTGACAGTGGCGGCAGCAACGATCTTCTCTCTCAGCAGAGCGCCTCCGAGTCCTTTGACGAGATTCATCTTGGGGTCGATCTCATCGGCTCCGTCGATGGTGACATCGAGCTTGTCGATGTCGTCGAGATCGACGACCCTGACACCGAATTCTTTCGCGAGCTCCTCGCTCTTGACCGATGTGGCCACGCAGGTCAGGTCGTAGCCGTTCTCTTTCACCAGCTGTCCGATCCGCCTGATGGCGTAGTACGCCGTCGAGCCCGTTCCGAGTCCGACGTTCATACCGTCCTTCACATACGAATCCACAGCCTTCTCGGCTACAATCCTCTTCATCTCCGCGGCATCGAGGGGCATATCCGGTCACTCCGCCACCCTGTAACGCGAGCCGTATAATCCTTTTTCTCCCGATACCAGCAGTTCAATTATATCGGGGGTGCATCACAGGCTCATGAGGCTCGCATCCCTTTATTCCGGCGGGAAGGATTCGACGTTCTCCCTGTATCTCGCCGAGCAGATGGGACATGATGTACCGTATCTCGTGAACGTGGTCCCGGAGGATGCCGCATCCTGGATCTTCCATACTCCCAATCTCTCTCTGGTGCCGCTGATGGCCGAATCGATGGGGAAGGAGCTGGTCACCGCAGGAAGCACGGGCACGGAGGAGGGGGACATGGATGGCCTCAGGCTGGCTCTCCGCGGCTTGGACGTCGAAGGCGTCGTATCCGGTGCCATATGGTCGGATTACCAGTGGGATCGCATGAACGTGGTGTGCGGCGAGCTCGGACTGAAGCTCATAGCTCCGTTGTGGAGGAAGGACCAGGACATGCTGATGGATCAGTTCCTAGATTCCGGCATAAGGGCCGTCATCGCAGGATGCTACGCAGAAGGCCTGGGGGAGGAATGGCTCGGCCGCGAGATCGACGCGGAAGCCGTGGAGGAGCTGAAGGCGGTCCGCGCCCGCACCGGCATAAGCGTAATGGGCGAGGGAGGGGAGTACGAATCCCTCACGCTCGATTCGCCGATGCACTCCCGCCCGCTGGAGATCCTGGAGGCCGAGAGGGAGTGGTCCCGCCAAGGCGGGACGCTCAGAGTCCTCAAGGCTCGGCTTCAAGAGCGTGCGGTTTGAACGATCTCAGCCTCATCGCGTTGGAGACGACGGATATCGACGACAGCGACATCGCGGCCGCGGCGATCATAGGCATCTGGGAAACGAGCCCGTCGTATCCCAGCAGAACCGGGAGCCCTGCCGCGATAGGTATGCAGACCGCGTTGTAGCAGAATGCGAAGAACAGGTTCTGCTTGATGTTCCTCAGAACCGCATGGCCGATCTCCATGGACGCGGGGACGCTGCGCAGATCGTCGTTCATCAGGACGACGTCCGCGGATTCCATCGCTATGTCCGTTCCGGAGCCGACAGCTATTCCCAGGTCCGCTTGGGTTAACGCAGGCGCGTCGTTGATTCCATCGCCCGTCATGGCGACCCTCTTCTGCGCCACCTGTAGCCCCTTGACGATCTCCAGCTTGTCGCCGGGCTTCGTCTCAGCCTTGACCTCGGTGATGCCGAGCTCTCCGGCGATATGCTCCGCGGTGCTCCGACGGTCGCCGGTCACCATCATGACCTCCTTCCCGTCCTTCTTCAGAGAATCAACTGCGGACCGACTCTCGGGCCTCAGTGGATCGGCGATCGCCACGGATCCCGCATACCTTCCGTCCACGGACGACAGGATGCACGTCTTGCCTTCCGAGGCGGCCGCATCGGCGTCAGGAGGAACAGCGACTCCCTCGCCTTCGAGGAATCCTCTGCTCCCCACGAGCATCTTGCTATCGCCCACCTCGCATCTCACACCCTCTCCGGTGACGCTCTGGAAGCCGCTGTGCGGAGGGATGTCCGCTCCGATCCTCTTCGCATAGGAGATGACGGCTTGACCGAGCGGATGCTCCGAATCGGTCTCGGCGGCAGCCACCATGGAGATCAGCCTCTTCTCATCCATAGATGCAGGGGAGACGGACACGACCTCCGGGCGGCCCATGGTGCAGGTGCCGGTCTTGTCCAGTATGACGCAGTCTATCTTGGCGGCGCTCTCGAGGGAGGCGGCGGTCTTGAACAGTATGCCGTGCTTGGATCCTATCCCGGTCCCGACCACGATCGCCAGAGGGGTTGCGAGACCCAGCGCGCACGGGCAGGATATCACGAGCACCGAGACCGCTATGGTGAGTGCGAATTCGACACCCCTGCCGGCTGCAAGCCACCCTACGAACGAGGCGAGCGCGATGATCATCACCGCGGGAACGAAGACGGCAGCGACGCGGTCGGCTATGTTGGCGACAGGCGCCTTCGTCCCTTGGGCCATCTCCATCATGCGGGCGATCTGGAACAGCACAGTCTCCTTTCCCGTCTTGTCCACCCTTGCCTGGAGGCTCCCGCGGCCGTTGACGGTGGCTCCGTAGACTATGTCGCCCTTCCTCTTGGTCACGGGGATGCTCTCTCCGGTCAGCATGGACTCGTCCACGGATGATTCCCCTTCGATGACGGTGCAGTCCGTCGGGATCTTCTCGCCCGGACGGATCAGGACCACGTCGCCCGGTACGAGGTCCGCAGCCTTTACAACGGTCTCCTTCCCGTCCTTCAGTACCGTGGCCTCGTTGGGCGCCATGTCGAGGAGCTTGCGCAACGAATCGTTGGTCCGGTACTTGGACCGGGCTTCGAGATACTTGCCGATGCTCACCAGCGCGATTATCATCCCTGCAGAGTCGAAGCTCAGGGAATGAAGGGCCATCCCGTCGCCGGAGAACACCTGCCATGTCCCGTACAGCCCCATCAGGACGGATGCAGAGCATCCCAGCGAGACCAGGGAGTCCATCGTGGGGTTCTTCGTGAACAATGCGGGTATCCCTCTGATGAAGAAGCGGCGGCCGGCGTACAGAACGGGTGCCAGAAGGGCGATCTGCATCATGCACTGGACCGATGGATCCAGATCGAGGCTGATGCCGACCATGTGGCCCATGGCGAGCACGCTCAGGGGTATAGCGAAGACCAGGGCTACCGCCAGATCCCTCCTCTGGACGGAGAGCTCCTTCAGCGCCTCGCTGTCGGCCTCCCTGCTGTCGTCGCTGACGATCCTGTAGCCGGCTTTGACGATGGCATCCTCGATCTGCTTCTCGGATACCTTGTTCTCGTCATACACGACGGTGGCCGTGTTGTTCCCGATATTGGCGTTGCAGGACTCCACGCCGTCCAGGGCCTCGACGGCCCCGTTTATGCGGTTGGCGCAGGCGGCGCAGCTCATGCCGCCCACGCGGAATATGCGGTTTTTCATCCGAACAGGCCGTGCTTGACGGATGCACGGAAACCGGCGTCCACGACGGCTCTGACAAGGGATTCGTCGTCCGCGCTTCCATGCACGACGGCTGTCCCCTTCTTCAGGTCGACTTCCACATCATCGACGCCGGGCACCTTGGACAACGCGTCCTTGACGCTGCCGGCGCATCCTTCGCACATCATTCCCTCTATCTTCAGGGTCTTCTTGCTCATGATGGAGTAAACGCTGTTAAAGTATTTAGGATATGCTAATTCTTCGCAGACGCCTTGCGAATTCGGACATGGCGATGCGGTTCCCGTGGTTCCGGGAAGTCTGCTCGCTGCTGTATCCGACGGCGAGGACGGACGAGACCTCCTCTCCGTCGTCCAGATCGAGCTCCTTCTTCATGACGGCGGGATCGAAATAGCCGATCCACACGCTGCGGAGCCCCAGATCCTGGGCGGCGTACATCATCTGGGAGACGACGATGGATGCGTCTATGTCGCCGAAGTTCTTGCCGTCGAATGGTCTGGTCCATGCGGCATCCCTCTCCGATACCGCGACGAGCGCCAGCGGCGCACCGTACAGGTTCGCGCCTTTCGAGATCTTGGACAGCGCTTCCGCGCCTTCGGCGACCAGCACCCTGGTCGGCTGCAGGTTCTTGGCCGACGGGGCGAGACGACCCGCTTCGAGTATCGCCTCGATCTTCTCCTTCTCCACGGGCCTGTCCAGATAGCTGCGGGCCGAGAACCTCTCGCGCACCAGTTCCTCGAAATCCATGGGAGGGTGATGCGCGAGGCGGTATTTCGACGTTGCCCGGCGGACATCGGCTCGCGTCGCTGCCCCTCTCGATGGCCTCTATGATCCTGGAGATCTCCCTGTCGGGGTTCTTCCACATGCCCGGGGTCCACACCCTGTGGATCTTCCATCCGCGGGATTCGAGGTACTTCTGTCTGTGATAGTCCCTCTCCCTCGTCGAGGCGGGCAGGGAGTACAGATGGCTGTCGCACTCTATTCCGAGGATGTATCTGTTGTTCTGCTTGACGGCCAGATCTATCTGGTATCCGCCTATCCCGACGTTCTTCTCCACGGTGTAGCCCTTGCGGGTGAGGGAGTTGTAGACCCTGTCGGCTATCTTGGACGAGCCTATCTCGTCGGGAGCCGCCCACCTCTCGTCGCCGAACGATTTGAGGATGGAATCGGCCATGTCCCTGTTCCCGTCGCTGACGGCGCGGGCGTATTGCAGATATTTCTTCAGGATCCTCGGGCCGTCGTTCTTCATCGTGTCCACCTGGAGGTCCTCCGGCTCGAAGGAGGTGACGATCATGATCTTCCTCTTGGCCCTGGAGATAGCGACGTTCAGACGGTTCTCTCCCCCGCGGTTGTTCAGCCAACCGAATCTCTGCATGAGCTTTCCTTCGCTGTTCTTCGCGTATCCGACGGAGAACATGATGACGTCGCGCTCGTCCCCCTGGACCGATTCGATGTTCTTTATGAACAATCCGACGTCCTCCCCGTTGTCGAATCTGCGCATCTCGTCGTTCACGGCCTTTCCGAACGACGGGTCCGACGCGCACTCCTCATCCAGGACATCGCTTATCAGATCCCTCTGGGACGAGTTGAACGTGATTATGCCCACGGTCTCGTTGTTCTTCCTGGAGGAGAAGAACTCCTTGAGGAGGTAGACGATCTTCCGGGCCTCGGCCATATTGGACTTGTCCTCCCACAGTCCGTCGACCTTGAACACCTCTATCGGAGGCCTGTCGGGCTCCTCGACATTGGGGGACACGTACAGCCTCCCCCCGTAGAACGCGTAGTTGGAGAACGCGATGAGCTCCTCGTACTTGGAACGGTAGTGGAAGTTGAGCAGGATGGAATCGTATCTGGATCTCGCGAGGTCCAGCAGACTCTCCTCCTCCAGCGCCGCGGAGACATCGTCCTCGGGATCGTCCTCGTCGCTCTCGTAGTCTATCCTGCCGACTCCGAGCGACGAAGGGCGCAGCTGCTTGTGGTCTCCGGCGACGATGACCTTCTTGGAGCGGTATATGGATGGAACGCCCTTCTCGACGTACATCTGGGACGCCTCGTCGAAGATAAGCATGTCAAATATGCCCATCTCGAGCGGGAGTATCTCGGAGACGACCTCCGGAGTCAGCAGCCATACGCGGACTCCCTTGAAGAGCTCGTATCCGTAGCGGTTGATGAACTTGTTGAGGTTCCATTTGCGCTTGGATTCGATGATCCTGTTGATGTCCCCGCGTCTCTTCGACTCGGTTATGTATTTGAGGTTCTGCTGGAGGATTTCCTCCACCTTCTCCTTGCACAGCTCCCTCTTCTCCGTGATCTTGCGGTCCATATCGGAAACAATGGATTCGAAATCCCAGATCTCCTGCATGATGTCCTTGTGCGCGGCATCGAACCTCTGGAGGTGCTCGTTCAGGATCCAGTCGAATATCCTGTCGTTGCTGTCGACATAGGACATCTTCGTCTCGTCCGACACGCTCAGGATGTCCTCGCCGTAGTTCTTCTCGGCCGGGCTCAGTCTTCCGTAGAGGGTGGATCTGGACGAATACGTCTCGTATCCGTCGAGCGCGTCGAAGAATCCGCGGGGGTTCTCCATGACCGCGTTGATCGTATGCTCGTTGTAGTTGGAGAAGTACCTGTCAGCCATGGCGGTGGCTTCGCGGGAGATCTTTCCTTTGGAGAACAGCTTGCTGACGAATCCCTTGCCCTTCCATTCGGAGAGCTGCTTGTCCAGATCCAGGAGGTCCGCCTTCATCTCGCCTATGTTGTATTCGGAGAGATCCGGCTTCATCTGCGTCATCCACGGGTATCTGGCCACCAGCTGCCTGTACTCGTTGAAGTTCCTCATAAGAGCCTGGTCGGCGAACTTCCTGTGGAGCTCCCTGACCTCGGGGTACTTGAGATCCAGCAGAGAGGGTTCGATTCTCTCCTTGAGTACGCGGTACTCGTCGATCTGGCGCTGGTCGTTCGGATCCAGCCATCTGTCCATGGCGTACAGGCGGTACGGCTCTATGCCGAAGTCGCCCGGCTTGTACATGACGTCCGCGATGTTGTCCAGGAGGAGCACATCGTTGTCGATGCTGTCGGAGATCGAATCCACGTCCCCGGTCCTTCTGGGGCTGCCGGCCTCCAGCATCCTGGCCAGCTGCTTGTAGAAGCTCTCCTTGTTGGCCACATCGTCTATCTGGAGGCAGTACTTGGACAGCGTCCCCAGCCTCGAGTATACGACATCCAGGGCCGTCTTCTTCTCCGAGACCATCAGGACGGTCTTGCCCCTCATCACGGCCGATGTTATGAGACCGGTGATCACCTGGGACTTCCCGGTGCCCGGGGGGCCCTGGACGACGATCTCGTCGCCCTTCTCCATGGCGGCTATGATGTTCTCCTGCGAGCTGTTGAGCGAGTTGATGTAGGTCAGATCCCTCTCGGACGCCTCCAGCCCCTTCTTCTCGATCTCGTCCTCTGAGAGCGGCAGAGGGTAGTCGGACAGGTAGTCCGTCTTGTTCAGATCGACGATGAGATCGTTGAGGATGCCGTTGATCTCCCTTCCGGCCAGCATGCCGTCGAAGTCCTTCTGGATGGAGCTGGAGTACGTGGGGTATTTCCCGAGGACGATGTTGGCTGCGAGCTTCATCTCTCCCGGCTGGTAGCGGGGGAATTCGCCGGCCTTGTACTCGACGAAAGGCGAAGGCATGGCGAACGAATAGTCTATCCTGATGCCGTTGGAGTTGTAGAAGTCGATCAGGTTGGTCATGAAGGATTCGGCGCTGTAATCCTCCAGTATATTGTCGGGCAGGGGCCTGTTCTGCCCTCCCGCCTTGATGAATCCGAGGATGAGCGTGTTGTTGTAGATGGCATCTCTGGAATCGTCCATCTTCAGGGTGATTATGCGGGTGTCCTTCTCCAGGATCACCGGGAAGAGGGCTAGAGGAGCGCGGATGTCTAGGTCCCCGTCGGGCATCTTCCCTTCTACGAAAGGATATGCGACGTACAGGTCGTACTGTCCCTTGTCCCTCTGCTCCCTGTTGACCTCGCGTATGATCTCGTTGAGCTGCTTGTATGCCTTGGCGGCCTCGGGGCCCTTGGCGGTATCGGCGAGCTTCAGCGACCTCTTGTTTCCGAAGATCAGCCCCATGATGTCCGCGTCGGGGATCTGCATCATGTCGAAGGTGTTCTTCTTCGACAGTTTCGGTTGGAAGAGCAGCCTGTTGGCCTTGTTGATGTTGACCAGCTTCTTCTCCAACTCGCGGAGCGTCTGCGCAGCCTCTGCATCGATGTTGGAACCTTTGGCGGCGGTCACCGCGTATTTCCTGGTAATCTCGAGGAAGTCCTCGCCGTATAGGTCGACGAATCTCTGGCCCACTCCGACGATGGCCGAGAAGTCGTCCGCCTTGGTCGGAACGCGCATGGCCATCTCGCGCAGCGCTTCGTCCGAGCATATCGGAGGCATCCTTCCGTTGGAGAGCCGCCTTTCCTCGCGTAGCGACTCTCTGAGCTCATAAAGCTCGTCGTAGAGGTCATCTTCCAATCCCATGCTCGGGGGTATCCTATGCAAGTTAGTATAGCTGACGATACGTCGCATGCGGAACGGTTTAACCCCATGTCTCCATCCTCCTTTCCATGATAAACACGGGAATCAAAGGAAGCAGGTCGGTCGAGGTCACGGAGTCCAATACAGCCATGGCATTGGGAAGCGGAAACCTTCCGGTTTTCGCCACTCCTGCCATGATAGCCCTCATCGAGCAGACCGCCAGCGAGAGCGTGGCGCCTTTCCTGGAGGAGGGGGCCAGCACCGTGGGGACGCATCTGGACATCGCTCATACGTCGGCCACTCCCGTGGGGATGACGGCGACCTGCGAGACGGAGCTCGTGGAGGTCGATCGCAGGAGGCTCGTGTTCTCGGTCACGGTACGCGACGCCAAAGGGGAGATAGGATCCGGCACCCACGAGAGGTTCGTGGTCGATGTCGAGAAGTTCATGTCCAAAGCGTCGTCCAAGCTTCTCCGATCGGAGCATCTTGAAGATCAGGACGGGGAGGATCAGGCAGCCGCAGAGGACAAGCCTCCCCGTTCCGCAAACCGACGGTATAAATCCGACTACCGTCGCGCATAGGAGTACGACCAGCCCCCATGGGCCGGCGAGCACGGCCGTGAGCGCAATGAGCAGGATGAGGACTGCTCTGCTCAGACGGCGCGGATCGATTCTCGACGACATCCTGCAGAACGCCCTTCCGCAGGCTATGGTTATGTGATATCCGAGGGCTGATGCGACGGCTGTAGACAGCAGGAGCATCAGGAAAGCACCGGAAGCCACTCCTCCGATGGAGTCGCCCAGGATCTCCTTCATCACAAGCGCGGTGCCGGATCTTCCGTTCCCGGATGCCGAAAGAGTCACGAGGGCAAGCACCGAAGTCACCGTGCCGATCGATGCCACAGTGGATATGAACCTCTCCGGGCGGTTCTCTGGAAGCACGGCTGCGGACATCGCCGCGCCGACCGACGATGTGATCCCGGGGAACCATCCAGCCAGAGTACCCATCACGACTCCCCGAAGGCCCGGCATCGGCCCGACGGGATCCTTCACACGGTCGGTCTGAGGAGGCGTCCCGGAACCCTTCGATGCTTCGAGCATGACCGGGATGCCGAACAGTCCGGTCAGCAGAGGCATCATTATGCTGCCGTCTCCGATGATTCCGTTCTGAGGTATCGGGACTGTCATGCAGCAGTACCCCAGTGTTCCGGATATCAGGAATGCCGCGGGACCCCAAAGCCCGCTTCCGCGGATCCATTCGCCGTAGAGCACCGCGAAGCAGGCGGCGAGCAGGACGACGGGAGTGAGGCGGTCCAGGAATTCTCCGGCTCCTCCGGCCAGCGCCCATTGGAGCGGAACAGCCATGAGGATCGATGCTGAGCATCCTATGAGGCTTCCTATGGCGGCTGCGCGCACGGCCTCCATGCCGCGCCCCTCCTTCAGCAGGCGATGGCCGGGGAGCACCGATACCGCGTCCTCCTCGTCGGGGGCGCCTATGAATACGGACGGAACGAAATCGACGAAGGAGTGCACGATCGACGCCGACATCACGCAGCAGGAGACGGCCACGGCCGCATTCGCCGCGTCGAGAGGGAGGGCTCCTTCCAGAACAGGGTAGGATGCGAGCATCATGGAAGCCAGCGTGTTTACGTGTATCCCGGGGACGATTCCGCTGAACGTTCCCATCAGGCATCCCGCCAGCGTCATGGCGAGGCATGTCGCCAGCACGATCGGGTCCATGAGGGCCTGTCGACAAGGGAGCATATCCTCCATTTCACTTGTTTAACGATGACGCAATGCTCTTAGAATCGTCGGTCGGAGGATCTCCGGCACCCCGTTTCTGACGGCGAAGTCCAGAACGCGCCTGATAGGCACGCCCAGCTCCATAGAGAGGGTGTCGGCGTCGCTGTTGCGGTTGAAGGCCACCATGACCTCCTTCACAAGTATCTCGTTCCTCTCCAATCCCTCTATCAGCGCACGGATCGTGTTTCCAGTGTCGAGCATGTCGTCGACTATGGCTACACGCATTCCAGGCTCCACGCCGTTCACATACAGAATCGACTCCGAGTATCCGGTCCGTTGTTCTATCGCGATCTCTCCCGGGAGTCCGTACCTCCTCTTGCGGATGACCGCGAAGGGCAGTCCAGTCTTCAGAGATATCGCAGTGGCGAGCGGGATGCCCATGGCTTCCGGCGCTAGGATGAGGTCGAAGTCCAGCCCGGACATCCCGGCGAGAGCGTCCGCGGCTTCCACAAGCAGCCCCGGTTCGATCCTTGGAATCCCGTCGGCCAGAGGGGTCACCAGATACGGATATCCCCCCATCTCCACCACCGGCCCCTCCAGGATGCTCTTCTCGAGTTCTCCAGTCTCCATAGACGGGCGAGGGCGACACAACTTTTAATCAAGTCGGCTATGGGCGGATGATTCTAATGAACACGGAAGAGAGGCTGGCGCTGGTGACCAGGAACTCGGTCGAGACCGTGACCCTGGACGAGCTGACGGACCTTCTTGAGAAGAAGGAGAACCCTGCGGCATACATCGGATTCGAGCCCTCGGGGCTCGTCCATCTCGGATGGGTGCTCGTGGCGCAGAAGATCAGGGACCTGACGGATGCCGGATTCACCGTCACCATATACTGGGCGGACTGGCATGCCTATATAAACGACAAGCTGGGCGGGGACTTGGAGAACATAAGGGCCTGTGCCCGTTACATGGAAGACTGCTTCGTCGCGCTGGGTGTCCCCCGGGACAAGGTCGTGTTCCGCTATGCGAGCGAGATACTCTCCGACATGAACTACTGGGAGACCGCCATCAAGGTGGCCAAAGTCACCTCGTTGTCCCGTGTCAAGAGGGCCATGACCATCATGGGGAGGTCCGAGGACGAGGCGGAGGTCGATGCTTCCAAGCTGTTCTACCCGATCCTCCAGGCCACGGACATATTCTACATGGATGTCGACCTCGCTTACGCAGGTCTCGACCAGCGCAGAGCGCACATGCTTGCGAGGGATGCGGCGGACAAGCTCGGTTGGACGAAGCCCATAGCGCTCCATACCCCTCTGCTCCCCGGCCTGAAGGGAGGCAACAGGATGGACCCCGTCGAATCCAAGATGTCGAAGAGCGATCCGTCCGGAAGCATAAGGATCCATGACTCGAAGGAGGACATCGCGGCCAAGATGAAGAAGGCCTACTGCCCGCCGGAGCCCGAGAACGAGGATGTCAATCCGATTATGATGATCTGCAAGTACATCCTGTTCCCGAGGGAGGGGAGCATGCACATCGACCGCCCCGAGAAGTACGGCGGTCCCATCGACATACCCGATTACGAGGCCCTCAAGGCTGCGTACTACGGCGGGGGGCTCTCGCCCGTGGACCTGAAATCGGGTGTGACCGATGGCCTGTACAGAACACTCGCTCCCGTCAGGGAGTATTTCGCCGAGCATCCGGACAATTACGAGACCGTGAAGGCCATTGTAGAGAATCTGAAGAAGCTCAGATGAAACATCCGGCCCGGGTCTCCGGGCCTTTTTATCAGGATCCGAGCCTCTCCGCTTCTTCTTTCGTGCGGATGAGGCGCAGGACGTCCATCGTGCTCTCCATGCACATCATGAGCATGGCTTCGGCATCGCCTATTCCGCTCAATCCCGCCGCGGCCCCATGGCCTCCGCCGTCGCACATTGTCTCGCCTCCGACGCGGGACAGGATCTCTCCGAGGTGGACTCCCGCCCTTGCGGCCTCCTGCGTTGCTCTGGCGCTTATGCGGAACTCGTTGTCCCTCTGCGATGCCACGAACGACACGTCCGCTCCGGCGGCGAGGAGCGCTCTGCAAGAGGATGCTTCGTAGCTCCCGGCCGCCGATACTGCGACGATGAATCTGCCGACGCGTTCGAATCTGACGCGGCTGGCGGCTTTGAGCATGGCTATCCTTTCGGAGATGCTCTCCTCGGCCTGTACGAGATCCATGGCCTCGTCCATGGGTATGGAGCAGCGCCCCATGAGATCGGAGAAAGCGGCCAGCAGGTGCCCGTCCGCGAATTGGAAATGCCCGCTGTCCGTCAGCATGCCTCCCAGGAGCATGAGCGCGGCATCGCGCGGAATCGCGATTCCGGCGGCATCGATGATATCCATGACGATCTCGCAGCACGATACGCGCGAATCGTCGCAGAGATAGATGCCTGAGGACTCCCATTTGCCGTTCGGCTTGTGGTGATCGATGACTATGTCCGCTCTGAATCCTTCCGGTGCGCACAGCTGCTCGGGAGACGAGGTATCGACGACCACTATCATGTCGAACCCTTCTCCTAGTCCTTCGCGGACCGTCGTCTCCGTCTTGGAGAGCACCATCTTGGACACGCGGTCGAGTCCGTCCGGGGCGAAGATGGCGCATCCGGGGAAGCACCGGGCGATGGCATAGGCGGAACCCACGGCATCCATGTCCGCGTTTCCGTGGACGAGGATTGCCTTGGTCCCTTCGGCCGAGAGCTCTTTCACGATGCGGTCTATCATAAGGCCTCATACCCGCCCGGTTATTTCTGTGCTTACCTGCTCCTCGTGAGCTTCTGCACCCATTTGTTCTGGCCCAGTCCTGTTATGAGGACGTCGGAGTTGTAGATCTTCACGGTGGCGAGGATGGTCGCTCCGGCGAAGATCAGCATGTAGGCTATGCCTGCGAGAACCAGTGTCGAATCGCCGTTCATCAGGGCCTGCATGGCCATCATGGGGTGCGAGAACGGGATGGCGAAGCATATCGCCTGCAGCGCGGCGCCGGATCCGTACCAGCCGGTGAACATGATCACGAACATGGGGATGATCGCGAGGATGCTGAGAGGCATCGTCATGGTCTGCGCGGACTTGTAGTTCTTGGAGAACGCTCCGAGGATCATGCATACGCCGAGGGCGCAGACGATGGCCAGGAACATGGATGCCATCACGAGGGCCCAGTCTCCCAGGTCGAGGGACATGCCCAATGCCGCCAGGTCCACGCTATCCGCTCCCGACGACATCATGCCTGTCATGGATCCCATGTAGATGGACATCCCGGCCATGTATGCGAGGCCGTATATCAGACCGACAACGGCCGCCGCGAGGATCTTCCCGGTTACGATGGATGTCCTCTTTATCGGAAGGGTCAGCAGCGTCTCCAGGGTTTTGTTCTCCTTCTCGGATCCCATGGATCCGATGACTATGCTCCCGATCATCGTTATGATGATCATGATCACGAGGGGGATCATCATGGTCTGCCCGCTGACGGCGCTGGCGATGTCATAGGGCGTCACGCCTGTGTGAGCCTCTCCGTTCACGACGGTGCTGGTGTCGTCATCGCCGGAGACGAGGGGGCTCGTGACGAAGTCGAAGTCCATCTGTCCGCTGGCAGCGACCATCTTGTCCGACAGGTCGGAATTGAGCATGGAGACTATCGTGGACATGACGGTCGAGGACACGGATCCGAACATGCCCGTGGGCACGTAGACGTAGTACTGGCTGACGGTGACCTGCTTTCCATCTTCCATAGATTCTTTGAAATCTTTTCCGGAGGGCAGCGCTATGGCAGATGTCAGTCCCTTCTCGTCCATGAGTTCGGCTATCGATCCTATGCTGTCGGGGCTGCCGAGGTATGTTATCTTGTAGGATTCGTCCCCGTACATCGACTTGAGATCGTCGAGAGGGGACCATTCGACGTCGACGCCCCCGTAAGTGAAATAATAGGCATCCTCGCCCTGGTCCGCGATGATTCCGAACTCCGGAAGGGTGGAAGCCTTCTCCACCTCTCCCCCTATCATCGTTCCCATGCCTGCGAAGAGGATGACCATGATCAATATGGACGCTACCGATCCCGGGGAGAGCATCTCCCTGATCTCCTTCTTCATGATGGTCGCGGTATGGCTCATCCTTTCACCGCCTTGACGAAGACCTCTTCGAGGGTGTCCACTCCGAACTGCTTCTTCAGATCGGCAGGGGTGCCGAGCAGTATGAGCTTCCCCTGATCCAGCAGGCCGACTCTGTTGCAAAGCATATCGACTTCGAACATGTTGTGGGACGACATGACGACGGTCACGCCGCTCTTGGCGATCGACCTTATGATTTCTCTTATCTCGTATGCGTTGATGACATCCAGGCCGGAAGTCACCTCGTCCATTATCGCCAGCTTCGGACCGGCCATGATGGCTCTTGCGATGAGAAGGCGTCTCATCATCCCTTTGCTGTAGGTATCGACCTTCGAGTCGATCCTTTCGCCCAGATCGGCCAGCTCGATCCCTCTGGCGACCATCTCCTTCGCCTCGGGTCCGTTGGTGTAGAGGCTGGCCATGAATTCCAGATAGGCCCGTCCGGTCATGTCCTTGTACGCACCGGCGTCTTCCGGGAGATAGCTTATGATCTTCCTGACCTCGTCGGGCTCCTCGGCGACGTCATGGCCGAACACCCTGATGGTTCCGCCGGTGATCTGGAGGAGGGTCGATATCATCCTCAGAGTGGTCGTCTTGCCGGCACCGTTGTGTCCTATCAGGCCGAAAATCTCGCCTTCTCCGACAGAGAGGCTGATGCCGTGAACGGCTTCCCTCTCCCCGTAGGATTTGCGAACGTCTTCCAACGCAAGTGCGTCCATGCTGTTTCTATCTGCTTCGACTACATAATCGATTCTATCGGAATCGAAGCGATTCGAGAAAGGTAATCGGTTTGGGGAAGGGGTTTCACTCTTCGCCTGCGGCGGGCCTTGCGTTGCCCATGGCGGCGTTGATGCTGTCCGAGAGGATCTTGAACTTCTCCTGGAGGGATTTCTCCTGGCGCTCCATGCTGGAGATCCTGACATCCATGGTCTCGATGGACTCCTCGATGTCGGCCTTCAGCTTGTCCTTGTCCTCCACTTTTATGAGCAGGGATCCGGCGGACTTGTAGACGTCGCCGGTCGCCGCGTTGAGCTCCTCCAGGGTCCTGGCCATCTCCCTCTTCTGTGCATCGTACTGCACCTTCTGGGAAGAGACCGCCTGGAGCTGCTGCTGAACCTGCTGGTACTGGGCGATCTGGTTCTGGAGCTGGGGGCTTATGTTGTTCATTTTCTCACCTTGGCGATGTGTTCGACTCTCTGTACTACACCGATGCATTCTAGGTACGAGTTGAGGGCCGCCCGCATGGCGGAGACGTCGTCGGCTTCTATCTCGACGACCGTTGCGCCGTCCGTCATGCGGACGCTCGACCGGGTGCGAGGCAGTTCCCTGCCCGATTCCGGACGTATGGACTCTCCCGCCGCTTCTGCGACGGTGCCGTCCATCCTCAATGTTGCCCTGAGCATCGCTCAATCGGATTTCAGGACCTTCTTCACGTTGGGTCTTTCTTTGAAGAAGATCTTGGATCCGCACTTCTCGCACTGGAGCCCCAGGGCGTTGACGTTCCTGACGGGCTCGTTGCATTTGGCGCATCTGTACATCGTGTCTCACTGCTCGCTGACCTGAGAGATCTCCCTCTTGGTCTTGGGGGTGTAGGCGCCGGCAGCGAACTTGGTGTTGCAGTGCGCGCAGTACCAGATGCCCGAGCTCTCCCTCTTGACGGCAGCGTGGTGGCATACCGGGCACTCGTGCTTCTTCTTCTGCTGGGCCTCGATGTTCTTGATCCTGTTGCGGACGATAACTCCGTATCTGGCTCCGAACCTTCCGGAGCTACCCGCCTTGACTGTCCTCTTTGCCATGTGGGATCACCCAATGATTTTTCTGATCTCCGCGCCGATCTTCACGGACCTGTCGAGGCACTGGCTCAGCTCGTCAAGGGTGATCGAGCCGCACCCGCCCTTCTGCATGGCCCTGAAGTTGCCGTTGTCGTCGGTCGTGACCGTCAGACGCGCGGTTGAAATCTGCTCTTCGTCGTAGTCGGGGTCTACTATTAATGTGTTTCCGATTTTGACCTCGGTGACGGAAATCGGGGTGCACGTGACGGGGAGGGGCTTGTTGGGACCCTTTCCGTACTGTTCTCCGGGGACGATGGCCGATTTGAGCGCGGCCACGGCCGCCAGGTTGGCGGCGTCGAACAGATTGCCGTCATGATCGATGGCATAGATGTCGATGTAGCACATCCAGACCTCCTCTCCGGGGGTGATGCACAGCGCCTCGACGTCGACCATTCCGGACTCGCGGATGCCGCGGTCCACGACACGGGCCAGCTCGATCGCGTCCTCTCCGGGGGGACCGGATTCGAACGAGGAGTGGGCCATGGGGATGAGCTCCATTCCGGTGGTCAGCACTCCGAGGTTCGGGGTGTCGCCGAATGGCGTTCCGGGGATGATCTTGATTCCGGCCATGACGGTGGTGTTGCCGAGCCTGACACGGGCGGATCCATCGGCCGATTCGATGATTCCCGTTTCGATGCTTATGTTCCTGAAATCCTCGACTCCGCGGCCGTCCTGTCTCTTGCCCTCCTCGAGGAGGTGCATCATGTGGTCGCGCTTGATGCCCGACATCAGTTCGTTGGTCATTCCGAAGCCTCCTGGTTCTTAGAGTAGCGTCTTTTGAGTGCGTCCACCTGCAGGTCGTGGACCTCGTGGCAGGCGTTCACCGCGAGCTCGATGGCGTGGTCGAACTCCGCGCGGGTCATGTTCCCGTCCATCTGGAGAAGGACGATCTCATCGGTCGAAGGGACGATGGCGATGGGCACGTCAGCCTGACCGTAGTTGTCCTCCTCCTTGTTCAGGTCGAGCAGGACCTTCCCGTCGGCCTTGCCGGCGGCGATAGCGGGGACGATGTCCCTCATGGGGATACCCGCATCGGCGAGCGCCACGGATGCCGCGGTCAGTCCGGCGCATCTGGTCCCGGCGTTGGCCTGAAGGATCTCGATGTACACGTCGATGGAGGCGCGGGGGTACAGCTCGGTGAGGACGACCTTCTCGAGGGCCTCGGCTGTGATCTTGGAGATCTCGACGCTCCTTCTGTCGGTACCAGGTCTCTTCCTGTCGGAGACGGAGTACGCCTGCATGTTGTATTTGACCTGGACGATTGCCTTCTCAGGGTTCTGGAGATGCCTGGGGTGGCATTCCCTGGGTCCGTAGACGGCGGCCAGGACCTTGTTCTTTCCGATCTCGACGTATGCGGATCCGTCCGCATTGTGCAGCACTCCCGCCTCTATCTTTATGGGCCTGTGCTCCTCGGCAGTCCTGCCGTCTATGCGCATGCCGTTCTCGTCGACCAATACCATATCAGTGTGTCCGCTCATGGTCACTCCTCCCCCTCATCATCTTCTTCGCTCTGGGGGAGCTTGCTCTCGATAAATTCTTTGATTCTGTCTATGAGGTTGCCGCACTGGGCCTTCTCCTCGATCATTCTGACGGCCTCTGCAGCCACATCGGCATTCTCGTCGTCGCCGTCTATCCATACCATGCCGTTCTGTCCAACGGTGATGCGGCAGTCGGTCATCTCCTTCAGCATGGAGATCATGGAGCCGCTCTTCCCGATGATCCTCGAGACCTTGGTGTGAGAGACCTTCACCAGCCTTCCGCCCTCGATCTTCCTGAGACCGGAGTCCTTCATGGTGACCTGGATTTTCTTGCTCTCGTCTACCGACAGCACCTTGAGCAGCACGACGTCTCCCATTCCGAGGTAGCGCGACGTGTCTCCGAATTCGACCTTCCATGGGACCTCGTTGACGTGCAGCGGTGCCGGGTAGGGTGCTCCGATGTCCACAAGCCAGTTGGAGGGGCCTATGTCGACGATGACTCCTATGACTGTGTCTCCGGACACGGGCATGTAGCATCCCCTGAGCGGGATGACTCCCACCGTGTTCTGGTACACGTTGCGCACGCCCATCACGCTGGCGCGGACCTTCCCTTTGTAGAAGTAGGCGAAGTCCCCGGGCTTCATGCCGGTGCCGTCCAGGACATCACCCGGGACGACGATCTCGCGAGTCTGTCTGGTGTTTCTTCTTTCCATTCGTATCACTCTGTCTTGAATTTCATTCGCTCATCAGCTTGACCGATGCCGAGCCCCTTGTCTTGTGCTTCAGCTTCTCAGTCAGCTCGGTGATGGTCCCGGCGGGGATCTCCATGGATCCGATCCAGTCCCCTTCGGGGGTCCATACCTCGTGCTCGACGATTCCATAATGTGTAATATCGTCGTAGCATCTTCCGTAGTCCGATCCCTTCAGTTTCACCGCTATGCGGCTCTTCTCGAATCTGATGGGTATAAGCGGTCTGAGGGCCTTCATGGCCTCTTCGATCTCCTTGTCGAGAGGCTTGAACGGATCCACATGGAACTTGGCCTCTTC
The DNA here is from genome assembly GCA_002506425.1 of Methanomassiliicoccaceae archaeon UBA480. Classification (GTDB taxonomy): domain Archaea; phylum Thermoplasmatota; class Thermoplasmata; order Methanomassiliicoccales; family Methanomethylophilaceae; genus Methanoprimaticola. Next base: position 31,081 of record DAXO01000071.1, read on the forward strand.
GAGCGCGAGCTCGATTCTCAGAGGCGGATGCGGGGTGCGGGTCTGCGGATTGATGGCGTTGGCGGCGATGTACGCGATGACGCGCTGCCTCTTTGCCTCCAGCATCTCCTTCCTCTGCTCCGCGGTTATCTGTATCTCGCCCTTTTCGACGATGCGGCGGGCGATCTCGGCCACGTCGGTTGTCCCGAAGGCCTCCTTCGTCTTCTCCTCCGGAGGCCTGGTGCCTTTGGACGCGTTCTTGAACACGTCCTCGACCGCCATGAATTCGACTATGTCGAACTTCTTGCCCTGCTTGATGAGGTCCACCACCTTCGGATCCAGGAGGATCTCGAAGGTCTCGCCGTGGGTCTCCAGGCGGGCGGTTATGGCGTCGTCGAGATTGACCACGGGATCACATCTTGGCGATGAGTTCAGAGACCTCCTTCTCGGAGAGTCTCTTGAATTTGCTGCCGATCTCGGCGC
>DAXO01000071.1:31552-41812 GCA_002506425.1 Methanomassiliicoccaceae archaeon UBA480
CTCTTCCACGGCGGCGGAGAGCGCCTTGAGTCCGAGGACCGCAGCCTGCTCGAAGGTCATCCCGTCCTTGTACTCCTTCTCGAACAGATCCATGACGGCCGGACGTCCGTTGCCGATGCCTGTCGCCTTGTATGCCACGAGGGCTCCCGAGGGATCGGTCTCGAAGAGGTGTGCGCCCATGTCGTCGGTTCCAGCAACGAGGAGCGCCGTGCCGAAGGGACGGACACCGCCGTACTGGGTGAAATTCTGCTCGTAGTCGCAGATCTTCTTGACGAGCATCTCCACGCCGATGTTTTCGCCGTAGTTGACCCTGTGAATCTGGGCCTGCTTCCTGGCTTCGTCGACAAGGATCCTCGCATCGGCCACGAGTCCTGAAGTGGCGCAGCCTATGTAGTCGTCGATCTCGTGAATCTTCTCGGTCGATTTGGGTTCCAGGAGCTTGCTGGAGACCCGTCTGTCGACAATGAGCATCACTCCGCAATCGTATTTCACCCCGATGGTCGTGGAGCCCTTCTTCACGGCCTCGCGGGCGTACTCTACTTGGAAAAGCCTTCCGTCGGGAGAGAAAACCGTGCTCCCCCTGTCATAAGCCATCTGTCCGGGTTGCATAAAAGTCTGCTCCTATATACTCTAACGCGACTCCAATGGTCGCACAGTATATAGGTTTGTCCTGGCTCGCGACTATGGAGGATTACCTCTTGCGCCTGCGTGGAGACCTTAGGCGCGGGTCCCTGTCGCGAAGAGCCTTCAGCGTGCCTGAGCAGTCGAGCGATCTGCAGCCCTTGAAACGGGAGGACATGGCTTCTTCTATGCTCCGGCGGTCCTCTGGAAGCGAGCGAACGACTGCCAAGCCGTCCTTACAGGTTATAACTTTGACCGAATCGATGATTCCGACGGTCGATTCCACATCGCGCCTGTCGGTGCCCCGCGGGACCTCGAACGCCGTGTAGCGCCTTCTTCCCCTGACGGATTTCACGGTCATGTCCCGGTCCACTGCCATCTTCGATATAATGCTTCGCAGATTTTAGGGTAGGCTCATCCCATGCTTTTCTCATCTGTAGCTCTGCCATGACTCGAAACAGCATCGTTTTCAAGCGCAGGTGTTACTAATTTAAAATTCTTGTTAAATCATACCTGGATGGATGGTATTCATGTTATTTTGACAAAGCCAGCATATCAAATTAATAAAAAACATACATCCAGTGATTATAAACGGTATTCTTTATCGAAAGTGGAGGAAATTCCTTCGTATGTTTACGAAACATATTCATCAAATATACTCAAATAACTGTTGTATTATCAAATCATATAATAGTAAATTTTAACATTTTTATGAAATCTGGCTATGTAAATTTTAGTTAACCCTAAATTTATTAGGAGAAATAAAAATGGAAAAAACAAAATTTCTTTAATAAAACAAATACAAGTATAAAAAAATATCATAATACCAATTAAAATAGTGAACTAGCGTATATGCGCACGTTCCAAACACCAAGTTGGTAACGGAGGCAATGACTTGAGTAAATCGGCATTGGTTATCGGTGGAGGAATCGCAGGAATTCAGGCTTCGTTGGATCTTGCAGACCGTGGCATTCACGTCTACCTGGTGGACAAGGACCCCACCATCGGTGGAGTGATGTGCCGTCTGGACAAGACCTTCCCTACGAATGACTGTTCCGCGTGTATCCTCTCCCCTAAGATGGCGGACTGCGCTGGACACCCCAACATCGATGTTCTGACCTACCATGAGGTCAAGAAGGTCGAGGGAGAGGCGGGAGACTTTAAGGTCACCGTCCTCAAGAAGGCCAGGTACGTCAACCCCAAGGAGTGTACCGGATGCGGCGACTGTATCGCCAAGTGTCCTGTCAAGAACATTCCCGACGAGTACGAGTACGGTCTCGTCAACAGGAAGGCCATCTACATACCCCATGCGCAGGCAGTGCCCCGCGTCGCCATCATCCAGGGCGACCGCTGCAACATGATTCAGAAGGGCAAGTGCGGACTGTGCGCGAAGAACTGCGGCAAGGGCGCCATCCACTACGATGACAAGGACGAGCTCATCACCATCGAGGTCGGATCCATCATCGCCGCCCCCGGATTCCAGGTCTGGAATGCGGATATCGCAACCGAGTACGGATATGGCAGATACAAGAATGTCGTCACCGCAATCGAGTACGAGAGGCTCATGTGCGCCTCCGGACCCCACAGGGGACACATCGTCATCCCCTCCAGCGGAGAGGACCCCAAGAAGATCGCCTACATCCAGTGCTGCGGATCCAGGTCCCAGAAGACCGGATGGAAGAAGTACTGCTCGTCCGTGTGCTGCATGTACGCTGTCAAGCAGGCCATGATCACCAAGGAGCACGGAGACCTCCAGGAAGACATCTTCTTCATGGACATCAGGTCCTACGGAAAGGAGTTCGAGGCCTACATCCACAGGGGAGAGCGCGAGTACGGCATCAACATGCACAGGGCCGCCCGTGTCTCCAACATCGAGGAGGACCCCGAGACCAAGAAGCTGTACGTCAACTACACCAACGCCGAGGGCGATGCTGTAACCGATGACTTCGACATGGTCGTCCTGTCTGTCGGTCTCGTCCCGCCCAAGAACGCTCAGGAGTTCGCCGACACCCTCGGAATCGAGCTGAACGAGTACGGATTCTGTAAGACCACCGTCTTCCACCCCCTGGAGACCAGCAAGCCCGGTATCTTCGTCACCGGAGCCTTCGCCGCCCCCAAGGACATCCCCACCTCCGTCGCCGAGGCCTGCGGATCCGCAGCCAAGGCCGGTGCGTGGATTGTCGACAAGGACTTCACCCCCTGCGCCCCCAAGGTCTACCCGCCCGAGAAGGACGTCGCCGGAAAGGAGCCCAGGATCGGAGTTTGGGTCTGCCACTGCGGAATCAACATTGGCTCTGTGGTCGATGTGCCCGCCGTTACGGCCTACGCCAAGACCCTGCCCAATGTCGTCCTCGCCGAGGAATCCCAGTACGCCTGCGCACAGGACTGTCTCGAGTCCATCTCCAAGGCCATCTCCGATTACGACCTGAACAGGGTCGTCGTCGCTTCCTGCACACCGAGGACCCACGAGCCTCTGTTCAGGGAGGCCTGCAGGAACGGAGGACTGAACAAGTACCTCTACAACATGGCAAACATCCGCGACCAGTGCTCCTGGATTCACATGCACGAGCACGAGGCTGCCACCGCCAAGGCGAAGGACCTCCTCAGGATGGCTATCGCCAAGGCCCGTCTCCTCGAGCCTCTCGTCGGAGCCGAGATCCCCGTCACCAACTCCGCTGCGATCATCGGAGGAGGAATCACCGGAATGACCGCCGCTCTCGACATCGCTGCCCAGGGATACCCTGTGCACCTCGTGGAGAGGGAGGATGAGCTCGGAGGATTCGCACGCAACTTCCGCTTCAAAGAGGACGGAGTCGCTGTGCAGGACTTCCTCGCAGAGACCATCAAGAAGGTCAACGAGAACCCCCTCATCACCGTCCACCTCGGAACCACCGCCAAGGACATCCCCGGATACGTGGGCAACTTCAAGCTCCAGCTCGACGACGGAACCGAGTACCCCGTGGGTGCCGTCCTGTTCGCCGTCGGAGCCGCCATGTACCAGCCCACCGAGATGGGATGCGGCAACGATGCCAAGGTCATGACTCAGATCATGGCCGAGAAGAAGATCGACGAGGGATCCTTCAACGGAAAGGACGTCGTCTTCATCCAGTGCGTCGGATCCAGGAACGAGAACGTCTCCTACTGCAGCAGGGTCTGCTGCGCCCAGTCCTGCAGAGAAGCCATCAAGATCAAGATGGCCGACCCGACTGCGAACGTCACCATCATCCACAAGGACATCAGGACCTACGCCTTCCGCGAGGAGCTCTACCTGAGGGCCTGCCAGATGGGAGTGAAGTTCCTGAGGTACCCCGAGGGACAGCCCCTGCCCGATTACGACGGCAATGTCGTAAAGGTCTTCGATGCCACTCTCGGAGCAGAGGTCGACATCCCCGTCGACACCGTCATCCTCGCCGCCGGAATCTCTTCCGACAGGGAGAACAAGGAGAACCTGGCCAAGATGGTCAAGGTCCCCATATCCAAGGACGGATTCTACTTCGAGGCCCACCAGAAGCTGAGGCCCGTCGACTTCGCAACCGAGGGAGTCTACGTCGCCGGAACCGCTCACTGGCCGAAGTTCATGGACGAGTGCATCGCACAGGCTTCCGGAGCCGCATCCAGGATGCTGACCGTCATCTCCAAGAACAAGATCATATCCGAGGGAATCACCGCTTTCGCCAACCCTGTCAGGTGCGACGGATGCGGAGTCTGCGTCGGATGCTGCGACTACAACGCCGTCTCTCTCGTCAAGCAGGAGGACGGAACCTTCCAGAGCTTCGTCAATGCCGGTCTGTGCAAGGGCTGCGGATGCTGCGTTGCATCCTGTCCCGCCGGTGCGATGGAGCAGAGAGGATTCACCAGCAAGGAGATCATCGCAGAGATCGATGCATGTCTCGACTACCCTGTAGGAGGACAGTGATTACCATGGCAGATTTCGAACCGAGAATCGTGACGTTCTGCTGCAACTGGTGCTCGTATGCCGGAGCCGACGGAGCCGGTGTCGCCAGGCTGCAGATGCCTACCAACTTCCGTATCATCAGGACGATGTGCTCCGCACGTGTCGACCCCGAGTTCGTCCTCAGGGCGTTCTCCAAGGGAGCCGACGGAGTCATGGTCCTGGGATGCCACCCCGCGGACTGCCACTACATCGGTGGAAACTACAGGGCCAGGAGGAGGGTCGCCCTCCTCAGGCTGGTTCTGGAGCAGTACGGATTCGACCCCAAGAGGCTCAAGCTCGAGTGGGTTTCCGCTTCCGAGGGAGAGAAATTCCAGAAGACTATCATCGAGTTCGTTGACACCATCAAGGATCTCGGACCTACCCCGCTCGTCAAGGAGGCGAACTGATGGGTTTCTTCGACAAGCTGTTCAAGAAGAATGAGAAGGAGGAGCACGCTCCCAAGGCCCAGCCCAAGGCAGAGGCCCCGAAGGCAGCCGCTCCCAAGAAGGAGGCCCCCAAGGCCCAGCCCAAGGCTTCCGCTGGCAACCCCGGAGCCTACGACTTCATCGTGCCCCCTGTGGCCAGCCCCCTCGACGACCAGATACCCAAGGACGTCATGCTGCCCGCAGCCGACCTCGGTGCGCTCCTTCCCGGAGCCCCCGCCAACGGCAAGATCAAGCTCGCAGTCTACTGGTGCGCCGCCTGCGGCGGATGCGACGTGTCCCTTCTGGACACCCACGAGAGGCTCCTGACCATCGGAGACATGGCCGACATCGTCATGTGGCCTGTCGCCGCCGACGGAAAGGAGAAGGACATCGAGGCCATGGACGACGGAGAGATCACCGTGTCCATCATCTCCGGAGCCGTAAGGAACTCCGAGAACGAGCACATGGCCAAGCTGCTCAGGCAGAAGTCCAAGATCGTCGTCGCCTACGGAACCTGTGCCGCGTTCGGAGGGAGCCCTGCTCTCGCCAACCTGGTCCCCGGAGGAGCCCAGGACATCCTGGACTACGTCTACAAGCAGGTCCCCTCCTCGGCCAACTTCCAGGAGGACTACCACAAGGATGCACCCCAGGTGCCCCAGGTCAAGACCCAGGTGCCCGAGGGAGAGCTCACCATCCCGACCCTGTACGATACCGTCAAGACTCTCGATCAGGTCATCGATGTCGACTACACCGTCCCCGGATGCCCGCCTCTTCCCGAATCCATCAGCCAGCTCCTGAAGGCTGTAGAGGACTTCGCCTACAACGGCGTCCCTCTCCCGCCCAAGGGATCCGTCATCGGAACCACGACCAAGACCCTGTGCGAGGAGTGCCCCAGGCAGAAGACCGGCGCCAGGATCACGGAGCTCAAGGAGCCCTTCCAGGTCGATGTCAAGCCCGACATCTGCCTCATGGAGCAGGGAATCCTGTGCCTCGGACCCGCCACCATGGGCGGATGCCGTGCAAGGTGCACCAGGGTCGGCCAGCCGTGCCGCGGATGCTACGGCCCCTCGCCCGATGTCGAGGAGCAGGGAGCTTCCATCTTCACCGCAGTAGCATCGCTGTTCCCCATCCTCGATGAGGACCCGATCTGCGGAGAGGACGAGATCATCAAGATCATGAGCACCATCAAGGACCCCCTCGGATACTTCTACGCCTACACCGTAGGAAAGTCTCTGATCAAGAAGGCGGTCGTAGAGAACAAGGGAGGCAACTGAAATGTCCGGACCAGTTATATGGGATGAGAAGACCAAAGCCACGTCCAAGCGCGTGACCATCGACCCTATCACCCGTCTCGAGGGTCACGGGAAGATCGAGATCTTCCTGAACGACAAGGGAGACGTCGAGAACGCCTACTGGCAGGTTCCCGAGCTCAGAGGATTCGAGAGATTCTGCATCGGCAGGAGGGTCACGGAGCTCAACCAGATCACCGCAAGGCTCTGCGGTGTCTGCCCCGGTGCCCACCACATGGCCGCCACCAAGGCCATCGACGGATGCTACGGCGCCAAGCCCACCGCTACCGCCTACCTCATCAGGGATGCGTTCTACAACGCGCACTTCGTCCACAGCCACATCGCGCACTTTTATGCGCTGGCCGGCCCCGATTTCGTTTGCGGCCCCGCGGCTCCCGCAGCCGAGAGGAACGTTCTCGGAGTCGTCGGACGTGTCGGACTCGAGCTCGGAGGACGCGTCATCAAGGCCCGCAGGGAGGCCCAGACCATCCAGGCCATCCTGGGAGGAAAGCCCACCCATCCCCTCATCGGTGTTCCCGGAGGAGTCTCCAAGGGAGTCACCGCAGAGGAGCAGCAGACCATGATCCAGTGCGCCGAGGACATGCTCGCGTTCGCCAAGGAGTCCCTCGAGGTCTTCAAGAGCGTCGTGTACAGCAACAAGGAGTACATGGACATCGTTCTGAACAAGGACCTCTACTACCACGAGACCTACCACATGGGACTCGTCAACGACAAGGACGAGTTCGAGATCCACGATGGAAAGGTCAAGGTCGTCGACCAGAAGGGCAACGAGAAGGTCAAGTACGATCCGTACGACTACCTCGACTACATCGCCGAGGCCTCTGAGCCCTGGTCCTACGAGAAGTTCCCCTACCTGAGGGACCCCGGATACAAGGGACTCGTCGACGGGCCCGAGTCCGGTCTGTACAGGGCCAGCCCCCTCTCCAGGCTCAACACCTGCAAGAGGATGCCTACTCCTGTCGCCCAGGACGCTCTCGAGGAGTACCGCGGAATCCTGAAGGATGCCGGCGTCGAGGGGCCCTGCCAGTTCACCCTGTGCACTCACTGGGCAAGGATCATCGAGATGATCTGCTGCGCCGAGAAGTGCCTCGAGGACGTCAAGAACCCCGACATCCTCAACGGCGACATAAAGCAGCACGACCTCGTTCCCGGCGGAAGGGGAGTCGGATGCGTCGAGGCTCCGAGAGGAACCCTGACCCACGACTACACCTGCGATGAGAACGGAATCGTCACCGCATGCAACATGGTCGTCGGAACCACCAACAACAACGGCCCCATCTGCATGGATGTCGCCAAGGTCGCCAAGGGACTCATCCACAACTTCGATGTCTCCCCCGGCCTGCTGAACATGGTTGAGATGGCGTTCAGGGCGTACGACCCCTGCAACTCCTGTGCGACCCATGCTCTGCCCGGGCAGATGCCGCTCACCGCGGTCCTCAGGAACTCCGACGGATCTGTCTACGACACGATCACCAGGAACTGATCAAAACCGGAGGGGTCCGCCCCTCCATTACCTCTTTCTCAAGCGTCGATATCAGCTATCGTTTCACATTATGCGAACATCGAACCCTGTCCGCATCGTGATCTGATGGCATTCATGCGCAGAAAGGCATGAGGCCGGATGCGAGAATGGCATGCACCCGGCCGGAGGATATTTCACAGATCCTTGTTGGAGAATCTGTTCATAGACAATGCGTATCCGAAGGAGGTCACAGCGATGCACATCGTCAGGAGGGCCAAAGGAATGGACCAGGGGATGTTGCCGAACGAGTTGCCTACTTCGGATGAAACGATGTATGTTGAGGATACGAGCACAATGAGTATCGCTGTGGACAGCATCTGTGCTTTCCCGTTCTCCATCACGAAGTTGGAAGTACAGCAGACCGCGTTCAGACTTATTCCGAAAGCGAGGGCTGTCACGATGCATGAAGCGATTTCTAAGATGCTATATGATGAATCCTCGATTATCATGCAGCATGCCGTCATTGCGATGCTTATTATGAGCCCGATGAGGGCGAGCATCGTTCCTCCGACGAATTTGGATGAGACTAACGACCTGCGCGATATCCCCGAAGACACGGCGAAGGAGTCCCAATTGCATTTCGAGTCGTATGCGAAGCTCGCTCCGTAGATCGATGACATCATCGATGTTCCGATCATCATGATGGTCAACGGGGAGTCCCATCCGAATCCAACAGAGAATATGGCGGACACCACGATCATCAATGCGATCGTCCCCTTCATCATGATCATATCTTTTTTTATGAGTCCGTTCATTGCGCCTCGCCTCTTATCATATAGATCATAATGTCGTCCAGAGAGGCATCATCGATGACCATGCCCGGGTTCGATCTTTTGAATTCATCCTTGTCCTTGACAAGCATGGACAGGCCGTAATCCGAATGACGGATCGATACAATGCGATCCTTACCCGAGATCTCAGAGTCCTTGCTGCATTTTGCAATACCGAAGTTCTCCAAGAGAGCATTCTTCTCCTCGCAGAGCAGAAGACTGCCCTTGTGGATGAATGCGATGTAGTCTGCAATTCTTTCGAGATCGGAAGTGATATGGGATGAAATCAGGACAGAGTGAGATTCATTCTGCATGAAAGACATGATTTCATCGAGGAATTCCTCTCTTGCAGCAGGATCGAGGCCTGCCGTGGGTTCGTCCAGTATCAGCACCCGGGGGTTGTGGCAGATGGCTACGGCAACTTGGATCTTCATCATCATTCCACGGGAATACGTGGAAATCTTCGATTCCAGATCTATGCCGTATTCCGACATCATCTTCCTGAATCTTTCGGAATCCCAATTCGATAGGATATCTCCCATTACGGAACTGAGCTGGCAGCCTGTGAGCTTCTCAGGGAAATGGCATTCGTCGAATACTACGCCTATGTCTTCGCTGCCTCTGTTTCCGATTCTAGTTCCCATTAGTTCGACATAACCGGAATCAGGTATCGCGGCACCTGTGATGCATTTTATCAATGTGGTCTTGCCGGCTCCGTTCTCGCCGATAAGCCCAACGACGCTTCCTTGCGGGATTTCCAGGTTTATATTCTTCAGTGAGAAGCCGTCAAATGTTTTGTTCAGGTCCTTTACCCCGATGGCGCAGCCCATTCATTCCCCCTCGTACAGGATGTCGATGATCTCTTTCAGCTCACCTGCGGTTATTCCGCTGCGCTTGGCGATGGATATGGCTTTGGCCATGTATTCCTCCGCCTCCTTGAGGCTTCCTTCGCGTAGTATCTCTACATCTTTGGCGGATACGAAGCAGCCTTTGCCGGCCACCGTCTCTATGAATCCTTCCGATTCGAGGTCGTTATACGCTCTTTTGGTGGTTATGACGCTGATCCTGAGATCCTGAGCAAGGGCACGCATGCTCGGCAGGGGGTCCCCTGCCTGCAGCTTTCCGTCGATGATCTGATTCTTTATCTGATCAGCGATCTGTTCATAGATCGGCTTTCCGCTGGAGTTGCTGATGATTATCTCCATCTTTGCAGGTCCCCTGTATGAGGATATTGTATATAACTGTATATACACAATATATACAGTAAATCGTGCATTCGGGTCATTAATGGTTAGGCATATCATGTCTTCGGCGAGTTCAGGAATATTTCGCTCTGCGTTGAGGGCGTCTAGGCTCTTTTCCAGGGAGATCCTTCCATCTGCTCTGGTCGCGACCCTTCACCATAAGATCCGATCTTTTCCCGAGGTCCAAGCCATCGAGTAGATAGAGATGAGCATCATCGAGATTCATAAGACCGCTGTTCACAAGCGGCCCCAAGAGTTCCCCGTCGATGGTGTTGACGGGAGAGCCCCCCAGCATACGGTTGAATGCAGGAACCATGACGAACTCATGGGGAAGACGCGGATATCTCTCGTCGTGCACATCGTTGAATGCACCTTTCATCCAGCAGGGCTCCGTCGTCTGCTTTCCTATGCCGTCTCTGAACATCACGGCGGGG
>DAXO01000071.1:41817-45445 GCA_002506425.1 Methanomassiliicoccaceae archaeon UBA480
CGGGGTGGTTGTGAGCCATCACCAGCGTATCGCAGTCCATGACGTCGACAGAGGGCCATGTATGTCCGTGTATGAGTCCGACGCTGCCAAGCTTCATGCCGGATGCGGGATGGATCTTCACCGATCTGGGGAGAAATTCGTCTATGCCCGTGTCGTGGTTGCCGCGGACAACATCTACTACATCAAAACTTTGAACGAGCTCTTCGAAGAAGTCGGGGATCTCGGAGTATTCCTGCTTTGAGGATCCGGGAACGGAGTCTTTGACATCGCCTATGACTATCAGACGATTCGCCGAGGTCTCATCGGCGGCCGTGTGTATCGCATCCAGCATGTCGCGTGTGCGGGAGACCAGATTGAACCCCTTCTTACGAAGGTGGGATTCGACACCTATGTGGAGATCTCCAATGACAAGGGCGTTCTCAGCGAATAGCGCGGGAATGCCGTAGACCGGCTGCACTTCGCTCATTTCAGTCCTTCGCACAGTACTGAGGGGATACAGTCGATGATATCGGTTGCTATCAGCCCATACGATTTGGATTTGAAGCCAATCTCTCCAGCTTTTCCGCAGATGTATGCGCCGAGGCAAGCGGCATCGAAGCAGCTCATACCTTTGGATATCAGAGCTGATACGCATCCTGCGAGAACATCGCCTGTGCCTGCACCAGTCATAGCAGGCGTACCCGTGGTGTTGATGCGTGACCGGGCACCGTCTGTTATCATATCGATACGGCCCTTCAGGAGAACCGTAGCATTCATGATGCGGGCCAGGTCCTCCGGGTTACCGCCTCCGAGGCGTTCGAACTCTCCATGGTGGGGAGTCAATACCGCATTCCCTGCTAATCTCATGCCTCTTATCGCCGTAAGGCCGTCAGCATCGACGACAAGTGGCCTGGTGCATCCGCTGACGAATTCACGAACGGCTTCCATCGTTTCGTTATCCGTGCCGAGGCCGGGGCCGATAAGGACAGCATCGTAGTTCAGAGATTCCTGCAACAGGAGTTTGACGGATTCGCGACACAGGATGCGACCTGGGAGATCGGTGATCATAAGCACCGGGGAGCATGAAGCAATTTCGTGATGTATGTTTTCAGGCGAGAAGAGCCTGACGATGTCCGCACCGGTGCGGAGCGCGGAGCAGGAAGACATCGAGGGGGCACCGTAGTACGGTCCGCCAGCGATGATCATCAGGCGCCCGTTTTGCCCTTTATGACTGTCCGGTCCAGGAATCGGATACCTGAGCATGTCTCCGGGACCTACATTATGGTAGGCCTCGTAGGGGATCCCGATATCGCATATGACGATGGAACCGCAGTTGGATTGGTCCATCCCCTCTTTGACATCCATGAATGTGATGGTGTACCGCGGTTTCACCGCGAGGTTGCATCCCAGTCCAGAAGGTACATCGACCGATATGGCGGTCTTGCCTGATGCGTTCGCGGCCTTTATGAAAGAGGCGTACGGTTCACGGATGCTGCCTCTGGCGCCGGTTCCGAGGGCGCAGTCCACGATCACATCCGCACTGTCCAGCATGTCGTCGGAATATCTGGCGATCGTGCATTCAAGAAGAGAATAGTAGTATCTGGATTCCGAGGTATGGATCTTTGACGGTTCGCATAGCAGAGCGACGCTCGTTTTGGCAGGATCCAATCTAAGGGCGGCAGCAAAACCATCCCCGCCGTTATTCCCCGGACCGCAGACGAAGAGTACTTTATGCCCTGCGAATCTTTCGTTAAGGAAATCAGCGACTGCTTTTCCGGCGTTGCCCATAAGGTCTTTTACACTGATTCCGAGGTTCTCTGCATTGATGTCGCTTACCTTGGAGTCCAAGGGTGTCAGCATCGCATTACCTTCCCTGGTTTTCAACGAGGATCTTTCCGAGTTTAGGAAGGAGTTCAGTTTTCGTCATCTTGCCCTTTTCTACCTTTACGCATCCATGCTTCGAGCGAGGGTCCTTCGGGTACGACATATCTTCCTTCATCTCATACTCCAGATCCAGGAGCATGACGCCTTTCGCAATGATGTCAAGATTCGGTTGAGCGACGCAGAGGTTCATCGGAAGTCTCCTACCTTCCGATCTGCTGCGTTTCGAATCGAAGTACTCGGGCCATACGGTAATCGCGACATCAGGGTCGTATGCCATAAGCCTGTAAGGCCCAGCGCGGTAATAATGATATCGAGAATATGTAGAAAAACCGGACCTCAGCAAGGAGGTCCGGCATTAGTGTTTGGTGATCACTCAAGCAGCACTGCGTTGACGGCGCCGTCCTGGCCAGGCCTGGACGTAATGATAGCATCGCCTATCTCGGTGGAGATGGTGGCGCCCTTGTTCATGATGTTACGCTGGACGTAGTTGGGGTCGGACGGGTTGGACCTGACGGTGAGAATCTTGACTTTCTTCACAGTGTTGGTCTTCTTGTCGACAACGTTTGCGTACTGGGCGCTGAGCATCCCAACCTTGACACTTCCGCCGGCTCCGCGATACTGCTTCAGGGTCTGCTCACCGAGTTTGGTGAACTGCTTCTCCCTGCCGATCTCGAATTTCCTCTTCCCGTGGCTGGCGACGAGCCTGCCGCCAGTGGGTTTCCTGTTGGATTCACCCTGCCAAAGTGCCATTGTAATCAAACCACGCGAACTAAGATACTGTATTTAAATCTTGTTGGAACGCGAGTCTTACTTTAGAGTATTGTATGTATGTTGTAGCCTGGTCCGAGTCGACTTTGGCAAGATGTAGGACGCATCAGTGCTCCGTGGGGGTTATCATATGCACGTCGACTTTTCCGTTGTCGATGTCGATTATCGCCATGTATCCATCTTTGGCGGGTCCGGGGTTGACGAATGTTGTTCCGTCTTTTTCGACGACTCCGATAGCCTCATGGATGTGACCGGACAACGCCAGGATAGGGTGGTATTTTTCCACAATCTCTTTGATTGCCGGACTTCCGACACTCTGTCCCGAGGGAATCTGATCGAGGATGCCATAGGACGGTGCATGCGTCATGAGAATCATTCCGTCTTCGCAGTTTCCTTCGAGCCCGTCATATATGTCGTCCTCTTCCAATTCGAACGGTGTTCCGAATATTGTGATATTGGATCCCCCGAGGCCCACGAGCCTGTATCCTCCTACCTCGGTAGCGTTGCCGTGCATGTCCACAGCCACAGAAGAAATCTTTTCAGGGAAATCGAGAGGATCGCAGTTCCCAGGAATCGCATATACCTTGGTATGAATCTTGGAGAGGATATTCGCGGCATCTTCGCCGGTTCCGAAGTCTGTGACGTCTCCGAGGCATACTGCGAATTCTGCATTGTATTTGTCAATCATGGAGTTGATCTTCTCAACGACCGAAGTCTTCTGATGGAGATCTGTGAAAACCAAGAATCTCATGATTTCGTCATCGGCTCTACTCTACTTAACAGATTTCAGGAAAGTGCCGTCATTAGATGGTAGGTTACACGAATGCGTGAGATAAGCAAGGATGATAACACGGATATGATGGCGTGGAGAGGGGGATTCGAACCCCCGGGTCACATAGTGACATCAGATTAGCAGTCTGACGCCTTGCCAGGCTGGGCCACCTCCACTTCGTGACGGGGAATGTCAAGTCATTATTAAATCTTGGGGATGAATTTT
>DAXO01000086.1:0-20460 GCA_002506425.1 Methanomassiliicoccaceae archaeon UBA480
ACCTCGAGGTCTACGACAAGGCCGTCGGCACCCTCAGGGACATCGGTCTCGACATCAAGCACTAAACAGGCTGTTAAAGCCAGGGGCCCTCCGCTTCCGCGGAGGGCCTTTCCTCCGAACCTTTTTTGATATAATATTTAATATTTGCTTAATCCAACTTCATTTCCGGAATTACTATACTTAAACATTTTTATAAAATCAAATCATAGAACGAATAAGGACACGAAACGATATACACACGTTTCCTTTCCAGCAAACGATTATATAGACTTCATTCGGGTCCTAACAACAAGGAGGGCGGTCCGGCGACCAGCGGGTCTCTAAAACCTAGCCAGCGGGGTTCGACACCCCGGCCTTTCGCCAGGTCAGTGTTTATATGACAGGATTCACAGATCCCCAGATACAGCACCTCATGGAATATGGGGATTCGGACTACTCCCACATGGAATTCGCCGATGCTTCCGATCGCGACAGGCAGTTCTCCAAGCTCATGTCAAAAACGGAAGCCAAGAACGATGCCGAGATCAAAGAACTCATAGCCAACCCCAGAAGGCATGATCTTTCCAGGCTAGAATGCAGGATTGCCGATGCCCTGGTGGCAAGAGGATTCATAGAGGTCAGAACTCCGACCATAATATCCAATCAGCAACTTTCCAAGATGACCATCACTCCCGATCATCCGCTCTACAAGCAGGTCTTCTTCATTGACGACAAGAGGGCCCTGAGGCCCATGCTCGCGCCCAATCTTTACGTCGTCATGCGTCGGCTCAGAGACCATACGGACGGTCCAGTAAAGATATTCGAGATCGGTCAATGCTTCAGAAAGGAATCGAAGAGCTACAGGCACCTTGAGGAATTCACTATGATGAACCTGGTGGAGCTGGGCCCACAGGGGAATCCGATGGATTGCCTCAAGACATACATCGGCGACGTCATGGACGCGGCTGGACTGGACTATCAGCTGACCAGGGAGGAATCCGATGTGTATGTGGAAACACTGGACGTCGAAGTCAACGGTACAGAGGTCGCCTCAGGAGCCGTTGGTCCGCACAAGCTGGACGCCGCGCATGACATCCACGAGCCATGGGCAGGAGTGGGATTCGGATTGGAGAGGCTCCTGATGCTGAAAAACGGCAAGAGCAGCGTCAGGAAGACAGGAAAGAGCAACACCTACCTGGACGGATTCAAGATAGACTGATACAATGTTCGCAAAGGAGCGTGACTAGATTGAGGCTCTGCATCGTCGGAGGAGCCCTGCAGGGCATGGAGGCCGTATTCCTGGGGCACAAGGCCGGATATGAGACGATAGTAATAGACAAGAGGAGCGGGGCTCCGGCCCTCTCCATCTGCGACGAGCCTCATGTTCTCAACCCTATAGAAGACGAGGCCGCCGCCATGGAGATTTTCGAAGAATGTGACGCGGTTCTTCCCGCCTGCGAGGAGCACGACCTGCTCGAGTGTCTGGACAAAATGCTCGAAAACACCGGGATCCCTTTCCTGTTCGATCTCAGAGCTTACGATATTTCCCAATCCAAACTCGCTTCCAATGAGCTCATGGAGAGCTGCGGGGTTCCTCTCCCCCTCCCCTGGCCGGAATGCGGATTCCCGATTATCGTCAAACCGTCGTCCCAGAGCGGAAGCGTGGGCGTCTCAGTTGCCCATGACGACAAGGAGCTGAAAGAAGGGCTGGAGAGGATCGGCCGGCTCCACGATGAACCGGTCATCCAGGAGTTCGTGCACGGCAAGAGCATCTCCATAGAGGTCATAGGGAATGGCGAGCATGCGCTGTCTTTCGTCACAACCGAAGTGGTTCTGGACAGCGGTTACGACTGCAAAGAGGTTCGCTGCTTCCCGGACATATTGGATGAAGAGGATCAGAAGGTTCTATCCCAATGCTCGGAGCGTATAGCGCAATCCCTGGGCCTCAACGGCCTGATGGATGTGGAAGCCATACTGACTCCGAAAGGCCTCAGATTCCTGGAGATAGACGCCCGCATCCCCAGCCAGACCCCTGCAGCCATCTTCACCGCTACTGGCATCAATCTTCTCGAGAGGCTGGTCGCTTCCAGATTGGACTGTTTGGCATGCTCGGAACGCGGACCCGGTTCCGGGATCTATTGGCATCTTCATTTCAAGGACGGCATTCTGGAAACGACAGGAGAGAAGGAGTTCTCGCATGTGGAGTCCCCCCGGATGGAGACGGGTCTCTTCGGTTCGGACGATTCCATTTCGGACTATGCGCCTGACAAGGCGGAATGGCACGGAACGTTCATGGTATCGGGCAGTTCCCCCGCCGCCGCAGAGGACAGGCGCAAACGTGTAATTGATAGAATAATAGATGATTGCAAGGCGACGTCGTTCGTAGACGGCTCGCCGAAGGAGGTGTGACGGATGACAAGACTTACATCGGATGATATATGGGGCGTCCCCGGAGACGAACTCGATCTGGACAGCAGACTGATCGCGGCTACAGGTAAGACCGTGAAGGAGATAGCTATAGAGTCAGCCGGGCTCGAAGGCGACTTCGATTTCTCCAGATTCAAAGCGGCCGCGGTTCCCATAACATCCGGACTGGGGATAATCGGCGGATTCGCCAGATCCGTCTCCGCGATCCTGCTCAGACTGGGGATGCGCTGCACTGTGACCTCCTGCACCGATGTATCCGGATTCAAGGAGGCAGTAGAGGGAGGCGCCGACATCGTCATGATGTCCGACGATCCCACTTTCGTAGCCTACAACACAGCGGAACGCAAGTTCACGGACAACTCCTGGGGAACAGCGATGGGATACTCCATCTGCCTCAAGAACGCAGCCGGCGGCCTTGAAGGCAAGGATGTGCTCGTCGTCGGAGCAGGAAGGGTCGGCACATGGGCCACGAAGATCATGCTCGGATGGGGTGCCAACGTATCCGTGACGGATATCGACTATGAGAAGGCCGAAGCCCTCGCGCCTCTCGGAGCGAAGCCCCGCAGGGACGTTCAGAAAGCCATTTCGGAGAACACGCTCGTGCTCAATGCCGCGCCCTACATAATCCCCGGAGAGATAATCGCCCAGGGATCCATAATGTCGAGTCCGGGCGTTCCGCATTACTTCGATCTGGAAGGACGCACCAGGTGCAAGGCGATAATACACGATCCGCTGGAGATCGGGACCGCTGTGATGGCGGTGACCAGTGCCGCATACACCATCCGGAGGGAACGGGAATGAGATATGGAATCGCACTGGACATCGGAACGAGCGGTCTGCGCTGCCAGGCTTTGGACCTGGACACCGGCCGGACAGTTGGTACCGCGATAACCGAGCGCCATCCCATCCCCGGGATGAACGTCATCGACCATGTCAACTTCGCCATCAAATCGGGCGAGGATGTGGCCCACGGACTCATCATCGAAACCGCGAACCGGCTCTTCTCGCAGCTAGGTATAGATCTCTCATGCGTCGAAAAGGTCGGAGTCTGCGGCAACCCGTTCCAGCTCTCCCTCTTCCAGAACATCGAGATACGCGACCTCGCGTATGCTGGAAAGAACATGATCAAGTCTCTCGGCATCACGCCTCCGAAGAGGGACGGGGACATCGTTTCCGCCGCATCCATCGGACTGGAAGGAATGCCGAACGCCACAGTGACGATCCCTCCTGCCGTCAGACACGAGATAGGAGCCGATGCCATCGGTATGATGATGCTCACAGGCATCCTAGACGAGAAGGAGCCTTGCATCGTCGTAGACTACGGAACCAATGCCGAGATGGCCCTCGTTGTAGACGGGAAGGTCTACAGCGGATCCGCTGCAGCAGGTCCGGCCCTGGAAGGCCAGCAGATTGAACGCGGTATGCTGGCCGCCCCCGGGGCGCTCAGCGAGATAGATGCGACCGACGAGGGATGGAGATGCTATGTCCTGGACGATACCCTGGCGCCTGTCATGGGCGATCTGATCGATCCGCTCACCGGAGAGGTCCTTGACGAAGGCCCGATGCACGGCAAGGCTGTCGGCATCACCGGGACCGGCGTCATAGCCGCTCTCGCGAACGGGATGAGAGCAGGGATAATCACTCCCCCGAAGATCGATACCCCCAGCGGAAGACTCAGACTTCAAGACGGCATCGAGATCACATCGAAGGATGTCGATGAGGCAGGCAAGGCGATAGGAGCGCTCCGCGCCGGATTCCTGACTCTGATGAATGCAGCGGGAATCTGGGTTGACGACGTTCGCAAGGCATACATGTCCGGTGCATCGGGTCTTTACGTCGACGCGAGGAAGGCCATGACCGTGGGAATGGTCGCTCCCGGCGCGAGGAGGATCGTCCAGTTCGGCAACACCTCCATCGGTCTTGCCAGAAAGATCGTCCTTGGAGAGATAGACCTCGAAGGCCTCAGGGAATTCGCCAAGCGTCTCCGTGCGGACCATGTGATGTTCGCAACATCGGAGGTCTTCAAGAACCTCTATTCTATCGAATACTCCGTCTGGTGCACAGGCATGCCCATGTCCATGTACAACGAGATGCTCGACATGTACTCGCTTCCCCATATTCCGATAGGCGACGAATCCATCGGTGCGGATGTTGAGAAGCTGGCCCTGCGCGATCTTCCGGATACAGAGGAATGCAAAGTGAAGATCGTGAAGTCGGGGACCCTGCTCACAGGCATCGTCGAAGGATGCACGGGATGCAGGAGATGCGCCAAGGAATGTCCCGAGAAGGCACTGGAGATATCCCCCGAGGGCCTGTCTTCCTACCGCGCAACGATTGAATCCGACCGCTGCGCCGGCACCGCATGTCGCAGATGCGAACGCGTCTGCCCGACCAAGGTGCTCCATACGGACAGACTGGAGCTCACTTGATGAGGATGCTGTCCACACCACGGCAGAACTTGAGGTCGCTTATGGCATCGGCAGGAATCTTGCTGTATACCACGACCTCGAGGACTGCCCTCCCCTCATCTCCGCAATCGTCTACCATAGCCTGTCTGACAGAAACGCCGTGGGCGTAAAGGACGCGTGTGACGTCCGCCAATATCCCGGGCATCCGGGAATTGGTCGGCGTTATGATGATCGACGAACAGCCGATCTCCGGCGCCAAATCCACCATAGACAGCGTACATTTCAGCTTGGAGAAGATCGAATCGAGCTCTGGCGTGGATGATATGCGCTCCAGAGTCGTTCTGACCACACGTCTGTCCACTCCGCAAGCCCTTCCGATGGCCGAATCGCCCAGTTCGACGGAATCGCAAAAAGCACGACCGCCTTCTACCCTCATTCCATTCTTCAAGAGGAGCTTGGCGACCTTCTCCTGGGAAGGATATCCCGAGAAACTCGAACCTACGATGTCCATGAAGGTTCATTGATATCAACATAATAAGCATTTGTGTACATGATGGTACATTCATGATTCATTATGGTGTTTGACACATGATGCATGGTTGATCAGACTGGCGATATAGCCTGCACCGAAGCCGTTGTCGATGTTAACAACGCTCACTCCGCTCGCGCATGAATTCAACATCGACAGGAGCGCGGCCAGACCGCCGAAGGAAGCTCCGTACCCGACGCTGGTGGGAACGGCTATCACCGGACAGTCTGCCAGACCGCCCACGACGCTGGCCAAGGCACCTTCCATCCCGGCTACTGCGACTATCGCATTGGCGGACATTATCTCGTCGGAATGCGAGAGGAGGCGATGGATGCCGGAGACGCCGACATCGTAGATACGAACCACCGAATTCCCCAGGGCCTCTGCGGTTACAGATGCCTCCTCCGCGACAGGGATATCGCTCGTACCGGCCGTGATGACGACGACGGATCCCACCCTCTCCTCGGTGCGCTTGCCGGCAATGCCTATGCGACTGCATGAGTCATAGTCGATGCCGATGATGGAAGATACCTTCTCAGCCGATTCGGGAGACAGCCGGGTTATGATGACGGATCCGTTTCCGGACTCTATAAGCGCGGATGAGATGGCTGCTATCTGTTCCGGGGTCTTGCCTTCGCCGAAAACAACCTCGGGCACCCCTTGTCTGATTCCGCGATGGGTATCGACCTTGGCAAAGCCGAGATCCTCGATAGGAGCTCTTCTGAGGCTCAGCACAGCCTCATCCACCGATATGCTGCCGGCAGAGACCGCATCCAGCAGTCTCCTGAGCTCCTGCTCGTCCATGCTATCGAAGTCACTCGGGCGGGTCGAGGACTATATCGTTGGAATGAACCCTGGAGCACAGCGTCTTGGAAAGCATGCCTACCTCCATCCATGCAGCGTTCATGACGCCCAACGGACAAAGACAGGTCGCAGAAAGCGCACGCCTGACCTCGGGATCGTTGATCCTGCTGGTGCAGAAATCCATGGCGTCGTCCATGGTGATTGTCTTGAGACGATCCGCATAGTCGCGGACATGGGGGCAGTCTGTTTCGATGGATACATCCATGGTCCCGTCGTCACGGGTGGAGACCGTTATGTTGTGGACATGCGAACACGTCCTCATATTGACCTGGACCTTGGATACCATTGCAATCACTCGAAGATATGCTTCTGCCTCTCTTTGGATATCGCAAGAAGGACCTCTGCGATCTGAGTGGCCTCGTACTCGGAAAGACTGACCTCTTCGCAGAGCTCGCGGTAGTGCTGCTTCACCTCGCGCTCCTTCTCCTCATCCCAATAGCGCTGCTTGGAGCTCTTCTTTGCCTTGGCAAGCTCGTCGGCAATCTCCATGCGGGTAGCGATGAGGTCGATAATCTGCTCGTCGATAGCTTCTATCTGGCTTCTGAGCTCTTCAGTGTTAGGCATAGCAAGGCGCAGCACGCATCGGAGATTATTAAGTTTTATCCGATTTCGGCCGCATCCAGACAGAACCGCCCATCGGGATGCGGCCCGGGGGGTCATCCCCCGTACCGGTTTCTCACTTGAGTCCGACGATCCTGCCGTCGTCAGTGAGATCCATCCTCATCGCCGCTGGAACCTTGGGGAGTCCGGGCATCAGCGTGAGGGTTCCGCACACCGGGATCACGAATCCGGCTCCTGCGGAGAGTTGCACCTCTCTGACGCTCAGGGTCCATCCCCTCGGAGCGCCCTTGACCTTGGAATCATCGGTCAGCGATGCCTGGGTCTTGGCGATGCAGACCGGGAGCTTGTCGTAACCGTCCTTCTCCATCTGGGCTATCGCCTTCTCGGCCTCCTTGGTGTAGACCACGGAACCCGCTCCATAGATCTTGGTAGCCACGGCTTCGACCTTGTCCTTGATGGGCGAATCCACGTCATACAGGAAGTGGAAGTCCGGCTTCACATTGTCCAGAACATCCAGTACGGTCTCGGCTAGCTCGATGGCCCCCTCTCCTCCCTTGGCGAAGGCCTCGGAGAACGCGCACCTGACTCCGATCTCCCTGCAGTGGTCCCTGACGATGTCCATCTCCACCTGGGTGTCGTTGGCGAAGCGGTTGACCGCGACAACCACGGGCAGCCCGTAGGAAGACATGTTCTCGACATGCTTGTCGAGATTGCAGAGTCCTGCCCTGAGCGCATCGTCGTTCATCGTAGCAGGATCGTCGAGAAGTCCTCCGCCGTGGGTCATGAGCGCCCTGATGGATGCTACGATGACGACGCAGTCCGGCCTGAGTCCGGACTCCCTGCAGACGATGTCCATGAACTTCTCTCCTCCGAGATCCGAGGCGAATCCGGCCTCTGTGATCACGTAGTCTCCGAGCCTGAGGGCGGTCTTCGTGGCGATAATGCTGTTGGTTCCGTGGGCGATGTTCGCGAACGGGAATCCATGGACGAACACGGGCTGGCCCTCCAGGGTCTGGACGAGATTGGGGTTGATGGCATCCTTCAGGAGGACCATCATGCTGCCTACGCATCCGAGGTCGGCCACTGTGACGGGCTTTCCATCGTAGGTGTAGGCGACGACCATTCTTTCGAGCCTCCTGCGCAGGTCGGCCCTGTCGACCGAGAGCGCGAGGATGGCGGAGATCTCGGACGCGGATGTGATGAGGAATCCTCCCTCGTGAGGGACTCCTCCGAGGATCCTGTCCCTTCCGAGTCCGGTCACTATGTTCCTGAGCTCACGGACGTTCATGTCCATGGCCTTCTTGAGAACTATCCTGGTGGGATCGATGTTGTGGGGATTGTCCCTGACCAGCTCGTTGTCGATGATCGCGGAGAGCAGATTGTGGGCAGCAGTGACTGCGTGGATGTCACCTGTGAAATGGAGGTCGATATCCCACATGGGGTAGACCTGAGAGTTTCCTCCTCCGGTGGCTCCTCCCTTGATTCCGAACGTTGGCC
Organism: Methanomassiliicoccaceae archaeon UBA480; assembly: GCA_002506425.1. GTDB lineage: Archaea > Thermoplasmatota > Thermoplasmata > Methanomassiliicoccales > Methanomethylophilaceae > Methanoprimaticola. The sequence continues at coordinate 8,266 of DAXO01000086.1, forward strand.
CTATGGACGGCTCCCTCAAGGCTCCGACGACCTTCTTGCCGAGCCTTCCGAGACCCTGGATGAGGCCGATCGTGGTGACGGTCTTCCCTTCTCCTGCAGGAGTGGGGGTGATGGCGGAGACCACTACCAGCTTGCCCTCCTTCTTGCCGCAGACTCTGTCGAGCCTGTCGAGAGGGATCTTGGCGATGTACTTGCCGTAAGGTTCGATGTCGTCTTCGGACAGACCGACGGTGGCGGCGATGTCCCTGATGTTCTTCACCTTGGCTGACTGGGCGATCTCGATATCATCCATGAGCGAGCGTACCCTATGCCCCTTTAAAAAAGTCACTAGCTAGGAGGGATCAGAGTTGATAGGATCCGGAACGAAACCGATACTGTAGAGCCGTGCCACGCGAACACGGGCTTACGGACACGGGTTCGAGATGCAAATGCCTGTACAGTTCAGCCTTATCATCGATTCTTCGACAGAACAGACATCGAAAGAAGATGACTGATAAGACCTGCCGTTGTCTGTTTGAACTCCTGTGAAAATCCCGATGGTAGTTAACGCCTGGTGCAGGATGGAACGATGCCTTCTATCTCCGAATGCCTGCACATATTCTATCGCCGCCGGAATCGTCCTCGTCCAACGGATCTAAACGAGAACGTCGGCATTGTTGGATGGATATACAGCGCATACAGCCAGCAAGCTTATGCAAGGCCTTCCTTTCCGCCTTTTCTTTTAGACTACCCTATATAATGATTATTGATTCCTGAATTTTTTTAGGACTTGCTAATTGTTAAATATGTTTAGGACTTCCGAAAAAACATGAATCCAGCGACACCGTGTTCCTGCGAGAGCGGGAAGAACTGCAGCAGCTGCCACGGATCCTGTGCCGATTCGCAGGTTCCGGGAGTGCCTGTCTCGATGGCCAAGGTCGGAGAGTCCGGCAGGATCGTGAACATATCGGGCAGGGAGGATGTCAGGAGATATCTGAGCGAGCTCGGATTCACACCGGGCACCGAAGTAAAAGCCGTCTGCCAGGCCGGAGGCAATATCATTCTGGACGTCAAAGGATCCAAGATCGCCATCGACCGCCATATGGCCAACAAGATTCTCTTCTGCCCTGCGAGTTGATAGAATGAAGACGCTTAGAGACGCCGAAGTCGGCACCACTGTAACGGTAGCCAAGCTCCACGGCGAAGGCGCTCTGAAGAGACACATCATGGATATGGGCATCACCAAAGGATGCCGCATATTCGTGCGCAAGGTTGCACCTCTCGGAGATCCCGTCGAGATCACCGTCAGAGGCTACGAACTCAGTCTCAGAAAGAGCGATGCGGAGAACATCGAAATCGAATGACCGGAAAACCGCCCCGCCTCTGGAGCGGTCTCAACCAAAAGAGGATATCATGAGTATCACAATCGCTTTGGCCGGTAACCCGAACTGCGGGAAGACCACCCTGTTCAACAAACTGACGGGTGCTAACCAGCGCGTAGGAAACTGGCCGGGAGTCACCATCGACAAGAAGACCGGAAAGGTCCGCGGCCACGACATAGAGGTCGTGGACCTTCCCGGAATCTACTCCCTGTCGCCGTACTCCCCCGAAGAGATAGTATCCAGGAACTACCTGCTCAAGGAGTCTCCTGACGCGATTATCAACATAGTGGACGCCACCAACCTGGAGAGGAACCTCTTCCTTTCCCTGCAGATCATAGATGTCGGGATCCCGACCGTGATCGCACTCAATATGATGGATCAGGTGGAGAAGCTAGGAGACAAGATCGACGTCGCCAAGCTGTCCAAGGATCTCGGATGCAAGGTCGTCCCCATCTCCGCCATAAAGGGAGAGGGCATCGACGAGCTCGTCGCTGCAGTCGAATCGGCAGCTGCCGAGAAGAAGATCCCTCAGCCCGTCAACTTCGACGGCGATGTGGAAGCCGCGATCTCCAAAGCCGCCGAGGCCCTCGGAGACAAGGTCCCCGAGTCCGAGAGGCGCTTCTACGCCGTCAAGCTCGTCGAGAACGACAAGCACGTATGCGAGGAGTTCCCCGAGTCCGAGAAGGCCATCGAAGGAGCCATCGCAGAACTGGAGTCCAAGAAGGACGATGATGCCGATTCCATCATCGCCGACGCGCGCTACAACCGCATCTCCGACATAGTCGAATCCTCGGTCAAGAAGGCCCCCAGGGACAAGGAGGGGACCTTCTCGGACAGGGTCGACAGAATCGTCACCAGTAGGATCTGGGGAATCCCAATATTCATCTGCGTCCTCGCAGTGGTCTTCCTGGGCATCATCGGATTCTCATGGGGAGACTTCGAGATCGTCGGAATCGGAACGTGGTGCACCGACTGGCTGAACGGGTTCATCGAGGACCCGATACAGACCGGCATCGAATCCTGGTGCGTCGACAACGGCGTCAGCGATGCTCTCACCAGCCTGCTCGTCAACGGAATAGTCGGCGGTGTGGGAGCAGTCATCGGATTCCTTCCGCAGATGCTCCTCCTTTTCCTCGCCCTGTGCATCCTCGAGGATATCGGTTACATGTCGAGGATCGCCTTCGTCATGGACCGCGTTTTCAGACACTTCGGCCTCTCCGGAAAGTCCCTCATCCCCGTCCTCGTCGGAACCGGATGCGGAGTCCCCGGAATCATGGCTTCCCGTACCATCGAGAGCGAGAGGGACCGCAGGATCACCGCGATGACCGTCACCTTCATCCCCTGCGGTGCCAAGCTGCCCGTCATAGCCATGATCACGAGCGCGATCTTCCCCGGCAACGGACTCGTCGCCGTGTTCTGCTACGTCCTCGGTATCGTGTGCATCCTCATCTCCGGAATCATCCTGAAGAAGCTCAGGAGCCTCTCCGGAGCCGCAACCCCGTTCATCATGGAGCTGCCCCCGTACCATGTCCCGTCCGCTACCAACCTCATCAAGGGAACCCTCGACAGAGGCTGGGCGTTCGTGAAGAAGGCCGGTACCATCATCCTGGTCGCCTGCGTGCTGATCTGGTTCCTCTCCAGCTACAACTGGAGCCTGCAGTACATCAGCGATGCCGAGATGGGATCGTCCATGCTCGCCGACATCGGAAACGCGCTCCACTTCATCTTCGTCCCGCTTGGATGGAGCCAGAGCGGAACCAACTGGGAGCTCACCGTCGGAACCATCACCGGACTCATCGCGAAGGAGAACGTCGTCGGAACCTTCGGCACTCTGTTCGGAGTCGAAGCCGGAGACAACGGAGAAGGACTCGAAGCGGTCCTCGGAAGCATGCTTTCCAACGCCAGCGGCCTCTCCTTCCTGGCTTTCAACCTGATCTGCGCGCCCTGCTTCGCCGCAATCGGAGCCATGCACAGGGAGCTCGGATCCTGGAAGGCCACCGGAGGCGCCGTGCTCTACCAGTGCGTCCTCGCCTACGCTGTTGCCCTGATCCTCTTCGGATTCTGCGGATGCGTCGGAGGCTGGAACACCACGACCGGACTCGACGGAACGATCGTCGACCACGGAATGCCCGTCGTCAGCCTGGTGCTCGCAATCGTGGTCGTCGCGATCATGATCTACATCCTCTGGGCGAAGGACCCGTTCCACCAGCTTGCTGGAAAGGACGAGTACGACGCCGAGGACGAGGTGAAGATATGAACGGCAATCTCGTGGTCGGAGCGGTGATCGTCATCCTGCTCGCCGGCGCCATATACTACATGGTGAGGCAGCACAGGAAAGGGATTAGCAGCTGCGGCTGCAAGAACTGCAACTGCTGCGGACGCGGCGGTAACGACCGCGAGACGCCGTGCAACCACTGCTGCGACGATAAGAAGAACTGAAACCAGTGAAAAACAGGGGCCTATGCCCCATCTTATCCATCTTCTATATCCCAAACCCCAGGCTCTGCATCTACGATAACATCGTTAAATAGGTAGATGGCGATTGCTACACCCATGAAATACCGTTGCCCATTGTGCGGCTACATCTACGACGAGGAGAAGGAGGGCGTGAAGTTCGCCGACCTCCCCGACGACTGGTGCTGCCCCGTATGCGGAGAGCCGAAAAGCGAATTCGAACCCGTTACCGAGTGAGATCCTCGGCACCGTCGATGCGGATGAGCTGAGTGTTCTGACGGCGCCTTATATCGCCTACCAGCTGGACAGCGATCTGGCTTCCGCCCGCTGCGGCCCTGCATAGGCTCTCGAAACCTTTTTTCTCATCCTTCTCCACGCCCAGACCTTCGAGGAGCATGCGTCCGACCATGAATTCCGCATCGGCCTCGCCCCCTTCGGCCAATTCGCTGTATATCGAGAAAGCCTTGGCGAGGTCCCTTTCTGTACCGTCCCCCTGATAGTACATCGTAGCAAGACGGTACATTGCGGGAACGAAACCAGTCTCGGCAGCCGAACGGCACCAGTTGAATGCTGCACGGTCCCCTCCAGGTACGATTCCCGAAATGCAGAGCTCGGCCATTTTGAGCATGGCCTCGGGAACGCCGGCTGTAGCGGACATTCTGAACATCCTCACAGCCTCTGCCTGATCTCTGTCCGCGCCCACTCCCTCCGAGAGCATATAGCCTATCTTGAACATCGAAAGGGGATCTCCTGCGTCAGCCGCGAGACGATACCAGCGGAACGCTCCCGCCGGATCCTCTGCGACCCCGTATCCGTACAGCAGTACTCCCGCATACTCCGGATACGCAGGCGGGAAGCCGGATTCGGCCGATCTGCGGAACCACTCGGCGGCCGCTGCAGGATCCTCCTCATGACCTGCTGCTCCGCTCCAAAGCTGACCCAGCCTGTACATCGACGGGGGGTGGCCATCCGCTGCCGCTTCCTTGAAGAGGTTTTCCGCTCCGGCGAAATCCTGTTCGGTTCCGATGCCCTCCATCTTCAACTCGGCCATTCCGAAGAGTCCGTTCCCGCTCCCCATGGATGCTGCCTCTCTGAAAAGACGATAGGATTCGGCCGGGTTGCTGCCGACCAGCTCCGCCGCGCGCTCGCATAATTCGGCTGGATCTGCCATAAACGGCAATCCTCGGCGGTGTTCTTAATAGTGCCCTTTTTCAACTATCGACGCGATTCCCATCCGATGCAAAAAGGACCGCTAGTCTATGCCGCCGTCTTCCTGGCCGCTCTGCTGATTGCGATGTCGTTCGTCATGCTGGCGTTCCCTGATTCGGCTGGGGCAATCGGGATCATCGCCTCGGTAGTCGCGGTGGCAGCAGTGGTGGTGCTGGTTGCGATTCTCGTGAAAACAAGGAGGGGCCAGTTCTGAGCGACGAATGCTGCGATGTGCTTGAAATACACGGCGAAAGCGTATCCGCCGCAAGGGAGGCCATGCCTCAGTCGGAAGTCCTTGACGATCTTTCCGACTTCTTCCGCGTATTCTCTGACCGCACGAGAGTAAGAATACTCCTGGCACTCGACGCCGGGGAGATGTGCGTATGCGATATCAGCGCCGCACTCGACATGTCCATGTCCGCAGTCTCCCATCAGCTGAGGATCCTCAGAGACGCCCATCTGGTGGCTTACCGCCGGGAGGGGAGAGTCGTCTTCTATTCGCTCTGCGATGAACATGTCCGCAACGTCCTCGAAATGGCGTTGGAGCATGTGAGAGAGAAAACGACAGAACTGCGAATTTCGTAGCATTGCGAGATGGCCCTGAAAACTTGAACCGATAGGGCCACAAGATTGCGGATTTCGCAGACCTCCCTCCTGCTTTTATAATATGCACGCGTTGTCGGTGGCGATGGGATATGAAGGTTGGGATAGATCTCGGAACCACCTACTCTGCAGTTGCAAGATATGACAAGAAAAACAACAAGCCAGTGATCATTCCGAACACTTTCGGAAAGGAGATCACGCCATCGGTCATATGCTTCCTCGACGACGGCGACATCCTCGTAGGAGAGGACGCCAAGGATATGCAATCCAACGGCACCGGAGTCAACGCTGCCGCTTTCAAAAGGAACATGGGCGACGGCTCGATCGCCGTCAGCTTCAACGGCAAGGACTACACGTCCGAGGACCTCAGTGCCATGCTCCTCAAGCACCTGATCCAGGATGCTGAGAAATCCACCGGCGAGAAGGTCGACGAGGCCGTCATCACCGTGCCGGCGTACTTCAACGACCTCCAGAGAACAGCCACCATCAGGGCCGGCGAATCCTGCGGCATCAAGGTCCAGAAAATCATCAACGAGCCTACTGCGGCCGCCATTTCCTACGGATACAAGCACTCGGCCGACAAGACGATCATGGTCTACGACCTGGGAGGCGGCACGTTCGACGTCACCATCGTCAGGATCAACAAGGGGAACATCGAGGTCATCGGAACCGATGGAAACCACATCCTCGGTGGAAAAGACTGGGATGCGGCCATCGTCAAATACGTCTGCGACCAGTTCATCGACGAGTTCGACACCGACCCCAGGGACGATCTTCCCACCAAGAACGAGCTCATCGTCGCTGCCGAGGGCTACAAGAAGACCCTCTCCATAGCAGAGACCGTTACCATCCCCATCAACTACGAGGGGTACAGCGCCAAATACACTCTGACCAGGGACGAGTTCGAATCCATGACCGAGCACCTCCTCATAGCGACCAAGGAGGTCTGTCAGAACCTGATGGACGACCTGGGACTCTCATGGACCGACATCGATGAGATCCTCCTCGTCGGCGGCTCCACCAGGATGCCCGCCGTGGCCAAGTTCCTGAGGAACATGAGCGGAAGAGAGGTCATCGCCCACAGCGATACCGACCTCGCCGTGGCAAAAGGAGCGGCCATCGTCGGAGAGCTCTACAGCAGCAACGCCACCGGCCTCAGGGCCATGCAGGTGTCCGATGTGACCGCACACTCCCTCGGAGTCCTCTCCGTCTCCCCGGATGGATCCAAATTCGTCAACGAGATCATGATCAAGAAGAACTCCAAGGTCCCCGCCACCGTGCGCAAGCCTTTCTTGATCAACAAAGGGAACATGACCAACAAGATCGAGGTCTACACCCTGCAGGGAGAATCCAGGATCCCCCTGGACTGCACCGTTCTCGCGAAGGTCGTCATCTCAGGATTCTACAACAACGGCCAGGGCCTCCAGATAGACATCGAGTACAACTACGACCAGAACGGCGTCGTCAACATCACCGCCTACCAGGGCGACGACCCTCTCATCGTCGACACCATGCCGATAGACGAGGACATCAGATGGATGGGCGGAAGCCCCAAGAACAGGAAGGGCGACGAGTCCATCCTCAAGAACATCGCCATCTGCGTCGATCTGTCGAGAAGCATGGAAGGGGAGCCCATCGAATGCGCCAAATCCTCCATCCGCGACTTCATCAACACACTCCAGGACAGGGACACGTACTTCTCCCTCATCGGATTCGGAGACAAAATCAAGGTCGTCCAGGAGCTCAACAACGACGCCCGCGCCGTCCTCGACTCCATCGAAGAGCTCAAGGTCAAGATGGTCGGAAGAGGAACCGACGCCAGCCCGCTGGACGTCGCCAGGAGCATGCTCGCCTCCAAGCCCGGAGTGGGCATCATCGTCGTCCTGACGGACGGGATCTGGGGCAAGAGGGACAAGGCTGTCGATCAGGCGCTCGGCTGCAGGAACGACAACATCACCATCATCGCCGTAGGACTCGGTGAGGCCGACCNNNNCGACACGTCCTTCCTCAGGCAGATCGCCACTGTGGACGACGGAGCCCTGTTCACCACGATCGACAGGCTGGGCGACACCTTCGGAACCATCGCCACCGCCATCTCCTCGGGCAACATGGGCCTCGCCGTCAGGGAAGGCGGCCAGAGCAGCGGTCTCGCGTACCGCGACTGACGGGGAGAGCAATGGCGAGCAGACAGAACTACTGCCAGCTCCTCGGGCTGAATCCGCTCAAGGAGTCGACCTACAGCGCGGAGGCCATCTCCAAGAAGATCGCCACCAAACGCGACAAATGGGCCAACGACAGCAGGAACAAGCAGAACGACACAGAGCAGCGCTTCAAAGCGGAGCGTCTCGTCGAGATGGCCCCCGACATGGAGAGGGTCATGAGCGACCCTCTGCTCCGCAGGAAGGAGTTCACGGACGCGCAGGCGGTCCTCAAGGGCAAGGTGTCGAAGCTCCGCATGGACTGCATCATACTCACCGACGGGACGCTCATAGCGCTCCCGGGTGCGGCGGACGCGTACACCAAGAAGCTCCACTGGGAGGGCGTGACCAAGGCGGACGTGCTCAAGATGGCGGGCATCAAGGAGGGAGCCCCTCCGAAGCCTGTCGACGACAAGATCCTGAACGCCTACAAGGGACTCAGATCCGTCGACACCTACACCCCGGTGGAGATGCTGAACGCCCTCATACGCCATCCGAACCTCGAGATATCGCAGGACCCCCTGTCCGAAGGGAGCTCGTTCTCCCAGATCAGGAGCGCCTTCGACATCTGCGAGAAGAGGGTGAACAACGTCCGTCCGGACGTCCTGCCCGAGCAGGACTCGTACATCCAGGCCATGAGGGCCGTGAAGATGGTCCTCAACCCGGACAAGCAGCTGGAGACGCTCATAGCATACGGCAAGTGCAACCGCGCCCTGGTCCCGGTGATGGACACCATCGACCAGGAGTACACCTCGCAGCTGTCAAGAAGCTACATAGACGAGCTCCTGAACGCGCGCATGAGCCGGGACATAGATGCCGGCATGGCCATCCTCATCCTCCAGCAGTTCTGCTACAAGAAGAAGATGGCCGCCAACTTCTCCGAAACCGAGAGCAGCATGATACGCTGCCCCGAATGCGGAAGCATGGTCCAGGCGGGCCCCAACACCGTGTTCTGCCCTGTCTGCAGGAAGAACTTCAAAACATCGTGTCCCGCGTGCGGAACCGTGCAGCAATCGAAGAACACGGTCTGCATCAAATGCGGGTTCAACTTCAAGGAAGGGATTCAGAAAGCCGACCGCCTGTCCCTGGACTTCCGCATGTCCATGCAGGCAGGGAAGATCGCCAAGGCCGAGAAGGCTCTGGCCAGCCTGACCGATACGCTGCCGGGATATACGGGAATCAGCGCGATGAAGGGCGAGCTGGAGAAGGCGAAATCGGATATCGCGTCCTCCCGCAAATTCATCATGGAATCATACGCCCGCGGGAGATACTGCGAGGCCAAGAATGCCACGGAATCCCTATTGTCGAAGTTCCCGGACATTCTGGATTCCGATCTCGAGCTCAAGCAGAAGTACGCCGACTGCTCGAACAGATTCAATTCGGCCGAGGTGTACTGCAACAAGGCGGCCGTCGCCGACAACAGGACCAAGCGCATGGAATACTATGTCCAGGCTTCGGAGCTCTGCCCGGACCATCCCGTGGCCCGCGCCAAGCTCCGCGAGGATCCCCCGTCGGGCCCTGCCGATGCGATAGGCACCCTCGGCGACCGTTCGTTCACCATCAAGTTCATGCCTCCGGCTGACGCCTCGGGCCTGACATACTGCGTCTACAGGGAGAGGAACTCCCTGCCGCTGGTGAACGAGGACACCCGCCCGCTAGCAGAGATCCCCGGAACCGTCTATGTCGACAAGACACTGGAGCCCGGTGTGGAGTACTACTACTCGGTATACTCCAAGCGCTGGGGAATCCTCTCGAAGGAAGGAGCCCACATCGGACCCGTTATGACGATCTCCGAGGTGGACACGGTCACGATAACTCCAATAGACGGCGGTCTCCGCATAATGTACGAGAAGCCCCGCGGAGCGTCCAAGGTCAGGCTCTGGAGGTCGGATGGGAAGGACGGATCCTCCGTCGGCACCGAGATCGCTCTGAACGGAGCCACGGTCTACGACGACATCGGACTCGTCGGCGGCAGGAAGTACTACTATCTGTTCGTCGCCGAATACCAGGGCAGGAACAAGATCGAGCGGTCGCAGGGAGTCGTATTCAGCGAGACCACGGTCGACGCGCCCAAGCCCGTAAGAGATATGAAGATCAAATGGAACAAGACCGACGGGACGTTCACGGCCAAATGGTCCACAGAAGAGCCTGTCCTCCTGTTCTCGACACCCAAGAAGATCAATCTTCCCGGATGCATGGTCTCCATGGACGACGTCAAGTCCTGGATGACCGAGATCAAGCCCATCACCGAGTACGCTGACGGAATGAAATTCGCCCTGCCCGACGGTGCTGTGCAGTACGTGTATCCCATAATCCCCCGCGGACGCATGGGCATACGCGGGACGGAGCTGCTTGTCGCCAACCTCAAGCCCTTCAGGGATGTGGAATGGACGATGAGCAACAGGGACTGCATCATCACGATGGGCTGGCCCCAGAACGCCATCGAGGCGAAGCTCGTCATCTCCAACGGGACCGAAGCCAGAGGTCTCGATGACCAGAATGCGGAGATCAAGACGATCCGCCGCGAGGAGTACGACGAGGAGAAGCAGATCCGCATCCCCATGGGTAAATCCCGCAAGAAGTGCATCAACATCTTCGCGATATACTCGCTTAATTCCGAGAAACGTCCATCCCGCGGAATAGCGGTCGAGGTGAATTCCGGCGAGAGCAAGAAGGTCAGATACACCGTGAAGCGCGAGCGCGGAGGCGTCGCATTCGACATCGCGACCGAACCCGGCGTGTACGAGCTGCCGCCGATGGTGTTCGTCCAGACGTCGACGGGAATACCTCTCAAGAGGACCGACGGAGAGATCGTCTGGAGATCGGACGGCCCGGTTCAGCTCCAGAACGGGAGAGGCGTCATCCAGGCGGGTTGCACCGGCTTGGAAGACATCAAGAGATGCCGCCTGTTCTTCGTCAACGATTCGGACTACTACGACTACAGATTCATACACCCTCTGTACGGGAGTGATTGACGATGGCAAGGAAGCAGAAGACCGAGACGAAGACCGCGGGCAAGGAGTACATCTGCCCGTACTGCTTCGCCAAGGTCGACCTGGACAACGTTCACTACATTTGTTCCGGGCAGACGTGCGCGAAGACCTTCGCGGCCACTGCATCGAGCACGAGGAGCGCGGACGCATCCAAGTACGTGTCCGCGGACGGACAGAACGAGATCGACTACGAGAAGAGCCTCTTCTTCGGAAGGGATCCGAGGGGGAAGGATGCAGTAATCGCCAAGAACCACATCATCCGCGACTCCTCGGGGATATGCGACGTGTGCAAGCGTCCGGTCTACACCCGCGTCTGTCCGGTATGCCACAACCCCATACCTCCGGGTGCAGAGGAGGAGGGCAACAGGATATTCGTCATCCTGGGTCCGAAGAACGTCGGAAAGAGCCACTATATAGCCGTGCTGATAAACCAGCTCAAGAACTATGTATCCTCCGAATTCAACGGAGTCCTCAACGCCGCGACTGACGGCACCACCCTGAAGTACCGCGATATGTACTACCGCAGGCTGTTCGAGGAGAAGCGCAAGCTGCTTCCCACGAAATCCTATGACGTGTCAGACGAGAGCAGGGAGCCCCTGATCTACTACCTGAGGATATTCGATTCGGACCGTCCCAAGGTCTTCACCTTCGCATTCTTCGATACCGCGGGAGAGGACCTGGTTTCATCCGACAAGATGATGTCGTTGAGCCTCAACTCGTTCATCTCCAAGGCCGCAGGAATCGTCTACCTCGTGGATCCGCTGCAGATTCGCTACATCAACCAGAGGATCCATGTGGAGAACAAGCCCCCCGTGGGTCCCGACGTGTCGGATATACTGAACAACATCTGCCAGATAATCCGCACGAACAACAAGCTCAGCCCCAGGGCGAAGATCGACATCCCGCTCGCTGTCGTGCTGACGAAGGCCGACGTGCTGTTCAAGAACCCGGAGGACGAGGAGGAGGACAAGGTCCTGTTCGGACAGTGCTCATCGCTCCACATCCCGAGGGAGACCGGGAAGTTCGACAAGGAGAACTTCGAGCAGATAGATGCAGAACTTGCGGAATACCTCCACAGGTGCCTGGGCGACAACTTCATCCAGACCGTTGGAGGATTCAAGGACCACTGCTTCTTCGCGGTTTCCGCCCTCGGATGCAATCCTATCGGAAGCAGCCTGCCCCGCGGGGTATCCCCCATGAGGGTCGAAGATCCGTTCATCTGGCTGCTCAACAGGGAGGGACTTCAGTGAACGAGAATGCCAACAACAGACTCAAGAACTTCCTCGTTAACGGCTTCCAGGGCCTTGACATCCGCGAGGCCGACATGGAGGAGGCCGTGCGCCAGGATCAGGAGAGCATGGAAGGAGACGAGATCAT
>DAXO01000086.1:20469-23878 GCA_002506425.1 Methanomassiliicoccaceae archaeon UBA480
ATCGAGGAGACCATCCGCGAGCCCGCCTCCGACACGCAGTCCGCATCCGCTCAGGATGCCGAATCCCTCAAAGCCATCGAATCGGAGCTCATCAGGATAAGATACATGCTCGAGGATCTCAACGCGCGCCCCGTTCCGACGATGGAGTTGCCGGACCTTTCTGCATACCTCACGACGAGGGAGCAGAGCAAGGCCATGAACGCCACGGTCTCCAGGATCGAGGCTTCTGCATCCAACAAGGCCCTCGTCAAGGCCATGGAGCAGATCAGCGCGATGAGGGAGGACTTCTTCAAGCTCTGCGAGGGCATGAAGGAGAAGATCAAGGAGATGGACGCAGAGACCGTCCTCTCCAGCTTCGAAGCGTACGAGGTCGATATGGAGAACATCCTTACCGACGCCGATGTCTACATCGGAAAGTTCGACTTCGAGAAGCTTAACACGCTCCACCAACGTATATTCGGGGTCGTGCCGACCGGCGAGAAGGAGAAGGACGGCACGATAGCCGAAAGGCAGTCGAATGGGTACAAGCTCGGGGACAAGGTCCTCCTCAAAGAGAGGGTCACCGTCTACAAATACAATCCGAGCATGGACACATCCGATGCTCCGAAGGCTGAACCCGGATCCGAAGAGGTTCCGGAAACATCTTCTGAAAACGTTTCGAAGACCGCGGAGCAGGAATCCGGAAAAGTGAACGGAACGCTCGGCAGTATGGAGGAAAAGGAATGACAGACTATTGCATCGGCATAGACTTGGGCACGACGTACTCGTGCCTCGCCTATATCGACGAGGATGGGGACCCGGTAGTTGAGAAGAACTTCGAGCAGGAGGATACAACTCCGTCCGTCATCCTATTCAACGAGAACGGCGAAATCATCGTAGGATCGCCCGCCAAGGAAATGGCAATGATGTATCCCCCCGAGAGGGTCGTCACCGCCATCAAGAGGCAGATGGGAACCGACTACGAGGTCGACATCGACGGGGAGAAGTACAACCCCATCATGCTTTCTGCAGTCATCCTCAGGAAGATGATCAACGACTTCAACGAGAACCACGGATGCGACGTCAAGAAAGCGGTCATCACCTGCCCCGCATACTTCGGACAGAACGAGAGGGACGCCACCAAGACCGCCGGTACCATCGCCGGACTCGACGACGTGACCGTCATCAACGAGCCCACTGCCGCCGCCATCTCCTTCGGATTCGGCAACGCATCCGAAGGCAAGAAGAGGGTCCTCGTCTACGACCTCGGAGGAGGTACTTTCGATGTCACCATCCTCGAGATCGACGGCTCCTCCTTCACCGCCGTTGCAACCGACGGAGAGAGACTCCTCGGAGGAAAGGACTGGGATGCTGCCATCTCCAAGCTCATCAAGGAGAAGGTCGCAGAGGAGCTCGGAGTGGACGTCGAGACCCTCGACGAGGATGAGGAGATCAAGCAGACACTCATCAACGACTCCGAGACCATCAAGAAGAGGCTCTCCACAGCCGAGTCCACCAAGGGAACCCTGACCGTCGGCGGCCAGAAGGTCGTGTATACCATCACGAGGGACGAGTTCGAGGCTGCTTCCGCCGGCCTCGTCCAGAGCACTATCGACATCATCGACCGTGTCCTCGCCTCCAAGCAGTTCACCATGGCCGACATCGACGACGTCATCCTCGTCGGAGGATCCTCCAGGATGCCTCAGGTCAAGAACGCCATCGCAGCCAAGTACCCCGATGCGGAGATCAAGGTCTTCGATCCCGACCAGTCTGTCGCGAAGGGAGCCTCCATCTTCGCCAAGTCCAACGCCATGGCACCCGCCGACGGCGCACCTGCCGTTGACCCTGTGTCTGGAGCGCCTGCTGAGCCCGCCGAGGGTGTCCTCAGCGTTCACAACGTCCTGAGCAAGACCTTCGGAATCAAGGCCATCTACGAGGACGGGTCCGAGATGATCTCCAACATCATCTTCAGGAACGAGGTTCTCCCCATCGAGTCCATCAAGACCTACTACCCCGTCGACGAGGGGCAGACCACCATCAAGGTGGAGATCTACGAGGACTCTGCGCTCAACGATGAGAACGGCAAGAAGACTCCTGTCATCGACGCCTCTCCTGTCGGAGAGTTCATGATGGACCTTCCGCCCCAGGTGACCAAGAACACCCCGATCACGGTCAAGTTCACCGCCACCGACGAGGGTATCCTCATAGCCACTGTGGACTGCATGGAGCAGCACACCGACTATCAGATCGAGAACGACCTGAAGATGTCCGCTGACGCCATCGCCAAGTCCCAGGGACTCATGGAGAAGGTCACCAACGCCTGATTGAGAACGCCGGGGATCATCCCCGGCAAAAACACTTTACCTTTTCAATCGCATTCTTCGGAAACCAATATCACCGTGCATCTTGCGTGCTTGGCTACATGGTCCGATACGCTTCCCAGAAGAAATCTGTCAAGACTAGATCTGTTCGATCTTCCGACAATGACGGTATCGCAATCGTATCTGTCAGCCACATCAATGACCGTCTCATCAGGTCTACCCGTCTCTATTATCGTATGAACCGTCGCTCCGGCCGCGGCTGCCTTGCGCTGAGCATTCTGCATGTACTCAGTCACCCTCTCATCCGGAACCTCAGGGTCCATCTGCTCCTCCTTGACAACCGTCAGGATGTAAAGCGGATCCTCGTATCTGATGGAGTATTCTATGGCGTATTCCAGAGCCTTCTCGCTGGTAGGCCTGCCATCATAGGCTAGGAGCGCTGTCATATTAACGGAAGAGAAGAGCTGGGTCTCAAGCTATAAAGATTCGCATAGATGAGATGTGCCAGACAGAAGATTGGCCCGACGGGCGAACCCGTCGGTAAAGAGTTTGGGGGATGATTTACACCAAACCTCAGAGACCGTAGTTCTTGGGGTTGTAGCGCGGCACGGAGTCCTTGAACTCCTTGGTGCAGTACTCAACGAACTTGTCGGTGTCGTCGGGGAGAGCGGCGAGCTTCTTCTGGATGTCCTGGATGACATCGAGCTGCTTGTTGGTGAGCAGGAGCTCCTTGGCGTTGTATCCCTTGACGATGATGTCGGCGGCGAGCTGTCCAGCGGCCTTGGCCCTCATGTAGAGGTCGTTTCCGTTGTCGGCGATGGCCTTTCCGATCATGTAGGCGTGGTCGTAGGCGAGGATGTAAGCCTCGGGTCCCCTCTGCCTGTCAGAGTACATGTAGAGGTCCCTGAGGGTCTTCTCCTGCTTGAGCTGGATGGCGGTGTTCATCAGAGAGCACTCGTATCCGAGGGATCCTCCCCAGCACTGGACGGAGGTTCCACCGAACTCGGGGTGGTACTCGACGGACTCGTTGGACCACAGGTCGCAGCACTGGGCGATCAGGTTACCCTGGAGATCGCAGTGGGCGCACTGGCAGTTCTTACCCTCCTGGG
>DAXO01000044.1:0-8708 GCA_002506425.1 Methanomassiliicoccaceae archaeon UBA480
ATGGCGTTCTTCACACGGTCGTTGAAGTCGTATTCCGGAAGCTCGACGGAATACAATTCCCTCCCGGCCGGGAACGTCAAACGCCTGCCTTCCGCCTTCACGTCTCCGCGTGCGATGTCCATGTCCTGTCCGTCGGGCAGGGCGATCGCCAGGCGTCTGACCCATCCGCGGGTCGGACCGTACTTGTATGTGGACGGTCCGGAAGAATTGCATGCGATGTTGCCTCCTATCGAGCCGTCGAGCTCGGTCGGATCGATGGGGTAGAACCACGGCTCCTTCTCGGACATGAGCGCTTCTATCGCCCCTGGAGTGACGTCGATCATGCCTGAGAAGTCCCTCTCCATCAGGACGCGGTTCAGGTCCCTCACAGTGGTGCATGGAAGGGTGCGGACGAAATAGCCCCTGTCGTCACGGCCTATTCCTATGACCCCTTTCATCCTCTCGAGGGATATCACATAGCCTCCTTCGGGCACGCAACCGCCGCATACGCCGGTGCGCATGGCGGATACCGTCATGCGGTTGCCCTTGGAATGGTTGATCCTGAGGGCCTCCCTGAGTTCGGCGGCATCGTTGGGGATGACTACGAAATCGGCCCTGCCTGTCATCTTAGATTCGTCGCGGAGGTATCTGGATCCCGTCTTCAGCTTCTGCCTCTCGAACATCTCGTCCCTCCCATATGCGGAGGATCATCGCCGCTGTGACGGATTGCTCTGTCAGCTCGAGACGGGTCAGCAGACCGCGGCTCAGCATGCCTATCGCGCCGCCCTTCTTCCCGATCCCCTCTCTTCCGAAGAGATCCCTGCAGGCATCCCCCACGGTCTCCCCATCGCGGACCCTGCCGGCGATCTCGTCGGGATATCTGAAACCCGACCCCTGTCCGTAAGTCGCTCTTCCGTCGCGGTCCACTATGCAGCATTGCTGTATGTCATACATCCCGTCGGAGAATTCGAACACCCCTGCCTCTATGCCTACGGCCATATCATGGTCGCCCAGAGCTTCCCGGGCGCGGTTCTCCGCACCCTGGCGCGTCTGTTCCTCGAAGGGCTGCTCTGGAACGTTGCTCGGAACGTCTACGGCCGTGATCCTAACGTCTCCGTAGATCTTCTCCATGACGTTGCGTACCGCTTCCACCTTCACGCGGTTCAGCGAACCCACGGCTATATCCATGACGTTTCTATGGCCAGTGCGACCGTATTTGCCCTGGAGTATAGCCGATGAGCTGATCTTCCCTCCGTCGTCCGAAGGAATGAGCCTGACCACTGAGAGTTCGAGGGGCTTCAGCCCGCGTTCGGCACGAGCCTTGTTGACGGCCTTCCCGGAATCCAGGGTCTCCTCGGATACAACGAGGACGTCCGCGCGGTCCATAACTGCGGCAGGACCGTAGATGTCCTCAATCACGAACATCTCGTATCTCTTGCCGAATCCGTTCAGAATCCTCCTCAGGGCCTGCGTTCTCAGGTCCAGGGGGACATGCTCCCCTCCTTTGGAGGAAGCCATCCTGTCGGAGGTGATGCCTACTAGGACCTCGTCGCCTGTCTCGAATGCTCTCTTCAGGAGCTCCATATGCCCCTCGTGCACGACATCGAAAGTGCCTGCGACGGCTGATACTGTCATAGGGTCATCACTACGCAGACCACGACCACGGCGACCAGGGCCACCCAGATCAGGCCGAGCTTCCTGAGCTGGCGCTTCACATCGGCGCCGGCTGTCTCCTTGCAGGCCTCGGAGCAGAATCTTCCGTCTCCTACGAAGGCCTTTCCGCAGTTCTCGCAATGACGGTGCTGCGGTATGCGTTCAATTGTAGCGTCTGCCATCTCAAATCCCTCTGCGGTCCATCTCGTTCTGCACCACGACGATGCAGTGATTGGCGTGGAGGCTCAGCGGACCCAGCCTTATCTTGTCGGGGGCGTAGGCGCGCATGATTTCCTCCTCTTCTTCGGTGGGGTCGCGATCGTCCCCCAATATGAAAATAGGATTCTCTGGGAACTCGTACTCCCTGCAGTCGGTTCCGTCCTCCCTGAGATAGATGAAGTTGCCCATGGGGGCCAGCTTTTCGAGGACCTGTTGGAACGACCACCTCGCAACACTGACGCCGGGAGACGATTTGACCTCCTCGTCGCCTTCGACGGGCTTCATCAGGGCGTTGCGTATCAGCGAAGCCGTGCTCCTCTCGTCGGGATTCAGGTAGCGCACCGAATCCCCTCTGAAGACCACGGTCTTGGGGGCGTCGTCGCCGCCCTCCAGCACCAGGTAACACTCGCAGTCCCTTCTGATCCCATGGCTGAGGAACATCGACGAGTTCACGCATCTGACCAGGATATCGAGTCTTCCGGCCCCGCCTGCGATGTCGTCGAGCTTGAAATCCCCGGTGGTCGCGGCTCTGTGGCCTGTGATCACGAATCTCTTCATCGGATCACTGGAGCTCCTTAAGGCTGTCCAAGTCCACTCCGCCCAGCTGCTTCATCATCTGCTTGCGCATCTTGCGGTCCTTTCCGAAGGACTGCATGGTCTTCTTGGTCGTGTTGTACTGCTTGAGCAGCTCGCGGACGTCGTGGGACGTGACGCCGGCTCCGGCCGCGATCCTGTCGATGCGCTTGGACTTGATGATGGACGGGTCCTCCTTCTCCTCCGCCGTCATGGAATCCATGATGGTGCGGAAGACGGTGAGCTTCTTCTGGGAGGCCTCGTAGTCGATCTTGTCCTCCATGCTGCTCATTCCCGGAAGCATGCTCATGAGCTTCTGAAGGGTTCCCATCTTCCCCACGGCAGCCATTTGGTAGTACATGTCGTTGAGGTTGAACCTGCCGGTCATTATCGCCTTGCCGACTTTGGCCATCGCCTCGTCCTCGCCGATCTCCTCGGTGGCCATCTCCATCAGTGCGGACATGTCCCCCATGCCCAGCAGGCGGGAAATGAAGCGGTTGGCGTCGAACGGCTCCAGATCACGGATGTGCTCCCCGGTTCCGATGAAGACGATGCGGGCGTTGGTCTTGGACGTGGCGGAGATGGCTCCGCCTCCCTTGGCGGTTCCATCCATCTTCGTGAGTATGACTCCAGTGACTCCTACAGCGGAATGGAATGCCTCGGCCTGGGGGCCGGCCTGCTGACCGACTTGGGAGTCGAGGACGAGTATCCTCTCATCGGGCTTCGCCACCTTGGCAATCTGCTTTATTTCCTCGATGAGGTCGTCCTCTAGTGCGTGGCGTCCGGAGGTATCGATGATGACGATCTTCTTGTCCTTGAAGTGCTCCATCCCGTGCTCGACGATCTTGGCCGCATCCTTCTCGCCGGGTTCTCCGTAGACCTCGACTCCGACCTTCTCGCCCAGCTGCTTCAGCTGTTCGAGCGCGGCGGGCCTGTAGACATCGGCTCCGATGAGTCCGACCGAGAAGCCCTTCTTGCTGAAGTACAGAGCAAGCTTGCCGGTCGTGGTGGTCTTTCCCTGTCCGTACAGACCCACCATCATGATGGTCTGGGGCTTCAGCTGCAGTCCCTCGCCGTTGTTGACGAGCCTGACGAGCTCCTCGTAGATGATGCGCATCAGATGCTGCTTGACGCTCTTGCCTGCGGGAGGGGTCTCATTCTTGGCACGGTTTTTCACACCGTTGGTGACGTCCAGGACCAGCTTGACGTTGACATCTGCTTCGAGCAGCGCGCGCTGGAGGTCCTTGCACACGTCGTTGATAAGCTCATCGTCGACCGAGGATGCATGACCGACGCGCCCTAGAACATTCCTAAGTGATTTACCGAGTCCTTCCAAGACCATCTGTATCGTTCTCCTGTACAGGATGATGTGATATAAACAATGGCTCGGATGGATCGGAGTTTATGGCAATCGGTAATGGGGCGGATAAGTGGGGGATCGGCCAGAATATAAGAAGGGATGGGATGCACTCTACAGCCTGGCCGTATCCCTGCATATATGCAGAGAACGGGATGCTATATAAATATATTGAATTAATAACCTAAACTTTAATAATCTAAGGCTAAAAAGAATAAAGTGCGGGGCATGAGCCCCGCTTTGTAATCAGAGGTACCCGGACTTCTGGAGAGCCATGAGGTCCTCGGTGGAGAGCTTCTCTCCAGCCTTGAAGCGCTCGAAGATCTCCTTGGCCTCTTTCCTGCCCTCGACATCGCTGGTGCCGCGCCTCTTTCCGCCGCGGGGAGCGTTCTTCTTGCTTCCGCGGTATCCGGCGGCGTCCCTGTCGATCTCGTGGACGGACTTGATCTGCTCGATGTGCTTGCGGTGCTCCTCATCGGCGGCCTGCTTGCACTCGACGAATTTCGCCTGGGCCGCATCGGCTTCCTTTCTGAGCCTGTCGGCCTGCTCGTAGAATCCGATCATCTTGTCGTGAGCGGACTGAGCCTTCTCGGCGTACTCGGAGACCTGGTGGTGGTAGGTCTCGGCCTCAGCCTTGGCGTCTCTGAGCTGCTGGACGAGGTCCTTGATCTCGTCGTTCTCGGAGTACGCCTTCTCCCTCTCCTCGATCTGCTTCGCGAGGATGGAGATCTGCTTGACGATCTCGTTCTCTTTGTCCTTGCCCAGCGACTTGGTCATCTGGGTGTACTCGAGATCCTGGAGTTGCTTCTTCAGCTGCTTGACGGGAACCTCGTTCCTGTCATCGGATTTTTCGCTGCGGTAGGGTGCGAGCTGCTCTTTCAGGGCGCTGACCTTCTGGTTCCACTCGTCCCTGAGCTCTTTGGTCTCCCTGACCTTCTGATTGAAGGAGTCGCGCTCCTCTCTGCACTTGCCGGCTTCGTCAACGAGCTCGCGCACCTGTCCGTTGAGGGCGTCCCTCTTGGCCTTCCACTCTTTGGTTTGGGCGTTGAGCTCGTCGCGCTTCTTCCTGTGCATGTCCGCCTCTTCGTTGAGGCTCTCGCGGTTCGTTTCAGTAGCCGCGGTCTCTTCGGCTGCAGGCTGCTCTGCGGATTCGCAGGTGGCGGCTTCTGTCGTTGCCTCATTGACCATGACTTCCTGCTCCTCCATCTGAGAATCCTGCTGCTGTGCTTCCTCCGTAAAACCTTCCATAAATCCACACTCAAACATTCGACGCGACCATGATTTGAAGCATGGTCCACTTCAAAGCGCCCAATCATCAACTGAAATATAAGGATTTGCGTAAGTGATGCGCGCGTCTAAAACAGTTGCAGGCAAGCCATCATACCATAGCTTTAAGGCTTAGCCTCCCAATCGCCCGCATGATTTCAATGAGCAACGTCTGTCCCTTGGACTATCGCTACGGCCGCGAAGAGATGAAGGCCGTCTTCAGCGAGGATAGCCGTATCCAGAACGAGATGCTGGTCGAGGCGGCCCTGGCTAGGGCCCATGCCGCCATGGGGACAATCCCCCAGTCCGCGGCCGACGAGATCACGCGCGTAGCCAGCCTGGATGTCGTGAGCGTGGACAGGATCAAGGAGATCGAGAAGGAGACCCGCCACGACCTCATGGCGATGGTCAAGGCGATGACGGAGAAATGCCAGGGAGATGCCGGCAAGTACGTCCACCTCGGCGCCACCTCCAACGATATCGTTGATACGGCGACCGCCCTTCAGCTCAAAGCAGCCATGGAGATCGTCCTCGAGGATGTCGATAACCTCATCATGACCTTCGCGGCTCTTGCCAAAAGGGAGAGGGATACGCTGGAGATTGGAAGGACCCATGCGCAGTTCGCTATCCCTATCACCTATGGATTCAAGGTCTCCGGCTACATCGCCGAGATGATCAGGCACCATTTCAGGATCGTCGAGGCGATGCCTCGCGTATGCGCCGGGAAGATGGCAGGAGCCGTCGGAACAGGGGCGGCTCTCGGCAAGAACTTCTTCGAGGTTCAGAGGCGCGTCATGGCAGATCTCGAGCTGACCTACGAGCCAGCCGCCACGCAGGTCGTCGGACGCGACAGGTACACCGAGGCCATATGCATCATGGCGAACATTGCCGCATCCCTCGAGAGATACTGCACCGAGGTCAGGAATCTCCAGAGGTCAGAGGTGGCCGAAGCTTCCGAGTTCTTCGATGTAACCAAACAGGTCGGCAGCTCCACCATGGCTCAGAAAAGAAACCCCATGAACTCTGAGAATGTCTGCGGTCTCGCCCGCGTCATCCGCGGATTCGTCACTCCCGCGTTCGAGAGCCAGATTTTGTGGCACGAGAGGGACCTGTGCAACTCATCCACCGAGAGGTTCACCCTTCCCCACGTCTTTGTCCTCATCGACGAGATCCTGAAGAAGACGGCCTGGATATACTCCGGATTGGAGATCCACAGGGACAGGATGCTGGAGAACATCGAGTCCTCCAAGGGCCTCGTCATGGCAGAGCCTTTGATGATGAAGCTCACCGAGAAGGGCATCGGAAGGCAGGACGCCCACGAGATCATAAGACAGTCCGCTATGATCGCCGAAGATACTGGCGCCCATCTGAGGGACGTCCTCCTGCAGAGGGAGGACCTCAAGGGAGTTCTCACCCCCGAGGAGATCGTCGAGACCATGGATGCAGCCAACTACGTCGGAGGCGCTCGTGAGATCGTCGACAAGATGGTCGCCGCGGCAGAGGATGTCGTCGGCAGGAAGGTAGAGTGAATGGATTCCAAGAAGAAGCAGGGGTTCGTCATCGGGCTCGCGGCGGGAATTGCGCTCTTCGCATTCTTCTACGCCTCCACCCATGCCCCTATCTGCTTCATCCTGATCCCTCTCGGGGCGGTCATGGGCGTCGCACCGCAGTGCCTGAAGCCCGTCGAGAAGGACGACGACTGAGTCCGGGCTTCCGACCCGCACGGGTCGGAGGTTTCGGCATCCAGTCCGGTTTTTGAAAAACGCTCCGGGGGATTCCGCCTTCGGACGCAGAAATCTTTCGAAAAAGAAATGTGGCGGGGAGACCCCGCCTTCGGCCCTCAGAGGACCTTCTTCCCGGCATCGGGGCCGGGAGCGACGTTGTAGACCTCCCTGATGCACATCTTCACGAGGTGCTTTGCGGGAGCGGCCTCCATCCTGGAGTGGGCGATGGTGACGGCCTTCTCGTAGTCGGGTCCGGAGGAGTAGATCTTTACCTTGCCCTTGACCTGCCAGCATCCGCCCTTGTAGTCGGGGGACCAGAGGAAGAACGAGACGTTGGGGTTCTCCTCCATGTTCTTCAGGGTCTTGCAGAAGAAGTTGTCGATGATCCAGATGTTTCCGTCCTCTCCGGGGAAGAGCATTCCTACGGGGACGACGTTGGGGACTCCGTCCTTGCTCGCGGTGGCGAGGGAGAAGATGGACATGCTCTTCATGCACTCCCTCATTTCGGGAGTGAGTTCGATTTTAGAGGCTGTGTTTCCAACCATGAGTGGTGTATCTTCGTTGTCGTTATTATAATATGAACTAACACGAATGATACCATCCGACGCGTCCGGAAGGGTGTCGCGCGATTACCAGGAGAGATGGCATGGGAAACGACAGGATATTCACCAGGGATTTCATCCTCGATACGCTCATATCCCTCTGCTGCTCCCTGAACTATTTCGCTCTTCTGATAAACATAGCCGGATTCGCATCCTACGAGTTCGGCGCCGACCCCGCATTAGGAGGAACGGCTGCGGGGATTTACGTCATAGGCGGTCTGATATCGCGTGTCTTCGCGGGAAAATACGTCGAGCTTTTCGGAAGGAAGAGGATGCTCATCCTCGGTCTGTCATTCGCACTGGTGATGTCCTTCGCGTACTTCCTAGTGGAATCGATGGCCGCCCTCATGGTCGTCCGTCTGCTGCACGGCATGTCGTATGGAATCAGCAGCACCTGCACGTCGGATATTGTGGCGAAGCTGGTCCCTCCGAGCAGGAGGGGAGAGGGCCTGGGCTACTTCTTCCTCAGCGTGACGGTGGCATGCGCCATAGGACCTCTCCTAGGCATGACATTCGGTTCGTCGCAGGACTACGCGGCGGTATTCTCCGTCGGACTGGTCATGTACTCTTCGGCTCTGGTCATGGCACTGGTGATCCGCGTCCCGGAGGAGTCCCTGACCGAGAGGCAGGCCGCCGAGGCGAGGGGATTCTCCCTCGGGAACATGTTCCAAGCATCAGCGGTCCCGCTCGCCCTCGCCTCGACCGTCTTCTATTTTGCATATTCAGGCGTGCTTTCGTTCATAGCATCCTATTCCGAGGAGATAGGGCTCTCCGATGTCGCCACATACTACTATGTGGTGGTCGCCGCGGGGACCTTGGTTTCACGGCTGTTCGCAGGAAGGATATACGATTCCAAGGGACCGAATATCGTGGTATTCCCGGCTTTCGTCGGCTTCATGATCGGAATGGCGGTGTTCGCGACCACCTCGATGCCGGTACCCTTCCTGCTTTCGGGATTCGTGATAGGGGTCGGCGTCTCGATAGTTTACTCCATCTGCCAGTCGATAGTGGTGTCCAAGAGCCCTCCGCACCGGTATGGCGTGACGACGTCCACGTTCTCCGCCCTCAACGACCTCGGCACCGGCCTGGGCCCCTCCATCCTGGGCATGCTGGTCACTGCAGTCGGATACCGTGATATGTATCTCGTCTGCGTGGCGATAGCGGCGGTCGCCATGCTGATGTACTGGGCGTTCCACGGTAGGGAGCACGGAGGAAAGCCTGGCAGGGAGCTTGTTCAGGACGAATCCTGAAGCGGTCTCGAGATGCAAGAGATCTTTCGTCTCCGAGAAGCCGTCTGCGATACCGGTTCCGCAGATGATGCTTGCTGTGGATGCA
>DAXO01000044.1:8732-20561 GCA_002506425.1 Methanomassiliicoccaceae archaeon UBA480
GATGCACATCGAGGCGCGGTCCGGCGACGGGTTTGAATCTGGTGCTGGGGACGAGATTTGAACTCGCGAACCACTAAGGACAGGATCCTAAGTCCTGCGTCGTTGGCCTAGCTTGACTACCCCAGCAGCCTTCTCGCCATGTGCGTTCAGGATATTATTGTTGCGTGTCTTCCAGCACGCATCTATAAGAACGAGCGTCTGGTTTGTCCGCCAATAAGAGGTTCATCAAATGTCGGATTTACTGTCGGACGGAGGCAGGCAGCTCGTTCTCGGCAACGAGGCCATCGTGAGAGGTCTGTTCGAGGCGGGCGTCGGATTCGCATCAACCTATCCGGGAACCCCCTCCTCGGAGATCGGCAACCTGCTGGAGAAGTACTGCTCCGATGCGGGCATGTATTTCGAGTTCTCGGACAACGAGAAGGTCGCCACCGAGGTTTCGGCCGCCGCTGCATCGGCCGGCGTCCGTTCATTCGTGTTCATGAAGCATGTGGGCCTCAACGTAGCCGCCGATCCGCTCATGACTCTGGCGTATTCCGGCGTCAGGGGAGGCATGCTCGTCCTCACCGCGGACGATCCCTCCGCCCACAGCTCTCAGAACGAGCAGGACAACAGGTTCTATTCCCATCTGTCGCTCCTTCCGATGATTGAGCCGTCCACACCCATGGAGGCCAAGGATATGATCCCCGAGGCGTACCGCATCTCCGAGGCTCTGGGGCTGCCGGTGATCTTCAGGACCACCACCAGGGTCAATCATGCCAGGGCTCCCGTCCAGTTTGGGAAGAGGGAGGTCCCGGTCACGAAGGGCCGCTTCGAGAGGGATTTCGTCCGCTTCGTGAACGTTCCGGCCAACGCGAGGGTCAACAGGAAGAGGCTCCTGGCGCTGGACGAGAAGGCGAAGGAGATGTCCGAGGAGTCTCCGTTAAACTTCGTCGAGGGCGAAGGCGACGTCGGGATCATAACGTCCGGCGTCTCCTACACGTACGTGAAGGAGTGCATCACCGGAGCTTCTGTCCTCAAGCTCGGATTCACCAACCCCCTTCCGGAGAAGAAGATAGCCGATTTCATCGCCGGAAAGAGCAGGATCATCGTCGTGGAGGAGCTGGATCCGTTCCTGGAGGACGGCGTCCTCAGGATCTGCGCCCAGCACGGTCTCGCCGTCCCGGTCTACGGGAAGCGCTCCGGCCATCTCCCGTTCGCGTGGGAGTACTCCCCCGACGTCCTGGCAGGCATAGCGTCCATGGTATCCGTAGCCGAGCATCCCGAACCGATGCAGCAGCCCGATATCATACTGCCCTCGAGGCCCCCCACCCTCTGCGCCGGCTGTCCCCACAGGGGCATCTTCGCGGCCACGAAGCGCGCAGTCGGAAAGAGGGACGTCGTGTACTGCTCGGATATCGGATGCTACACGCTCGGAGGATCCCCTCCGTTCAACGAGGCCGACTTCATCATATGCATGGGAGGAGGCGCGGGTGCGGCGGGCGGATTCTCCCGCACCACCGATCAGCTCCCGATAGCGTTCATGGGCGATTCCACGTTCTTCCACTCGGGAGTCAATCCTCTCATCAATGCACTTTTCAACGGGCACAGGCTGGTCATGGTAATCCTTGACAACAGCACGACGGCCATGACCGGGCATCAGCCCAATCCGGGCACCGGTCGCGCATTCGGAGGAATCAACACCGAGCCTCTGAGCATCGAATCCATAGTACGCGGAGTGGGAGCCAAGTTCGTGAGGACCGTCGATCCTTACGATATCAAGGCGGCAACCGAGGCGATGAGGGATGCGGTCGAGTTCGACGGCGTTGCCGTCGTGATCTCGAAGCAGCCCTGCCCGCTGGAGCTCAAGAAGCGCAGGATGCTGGAGGCCAAGGTCTGCGTGGTGGATCAGTCGAAGTGCATACGCTGCTACACCTGCCTGAAGACGGTGGCCTGCCCTGCGCTGACCAAGAAGGGTGATGCCGTCGAGACGGATCCGACCCAGTGCATAGGCTGCGGCATGTGCGGCAGCGTCTGCCCCAAGGGAGCCATAGAGGTGAAGAGATGAAGTACACAGTGCAGATCGTCGGTGTCGGAGGACAGGGGGTCCTCATGGCATCCAATGTCCTCGGTACCGCGGCCATGGAGGCGGGCCACAAGCTCATGATGAGCGAGGTCCACGGTATGGCACAGAGGGGCGGCAGCGTCCTGTCGACGGTGAGGTTCGGAGACGAGGTCTACAGCCCCCTCGAGGCCGAGGGAGGAGCGGACCTGATCATGGGCTTCGAGCCTGTGGAGACCGTCAGGAGCCTGCACCTGGGTAACAGGGACACGGCCATCCTCATGAATCTGGATCCCGTGCTCCCATCGATGGTCGCCGCCGGTTTCGACACGTATCCCGATGTGGAGTCCCTCGTCGAGGCCGTCCGCACCGTCGATCCCAACGTCGTGACCATAGAGGCCACGAGGATAGCCATAGAAGCAGGGAAGGCCGTGGCGGCCAATGCCGTCATGATCGGCGCCGTCGCGGCGATAAAGGGCTTCCCGCTGTCCAAGAAGCAGCTTCTCGACGCTCTGGTATCCCAGGTCCCCGCCAAGTTCCTGGACCTCAACAAGGATGCCTTCGAGCGCGGATACAAGGCGATCGCCCAGTGAAACGAATTCCCGTCAAGGCGCCGCCTGCACTCACTTCGGGCGGCGCCCATCTTCATGTTCCTCGTTCGAACGAGGGAATGTTTTAATGTCATCCTCTCGGCTCTCCCCGTTATGTCGGGTATCGTCGAGCAGTCAGGAGGTTCGGAGACGCAGTACCGCCGTCTTCCTAAGAGGAGTCTCAAGGCGATGTATGTGTCGAACGGCATCGCCGCCATCATCATCGTTGTGCTTCTCGTTCTGCTTCTCCACTATCGTGATGAGATCACCGACGGATTCGGCGGTTTTTTGATTCCGGTGGAGATCATCCTCGTTGCGGCGATCATCTATCTCTTCGTCTCGCCGTCCGTATACTACAGATATTACAGGTACAGCATCGACGACGACAAGCTGGATGTCCTCAGCGGAGTCGTCTTTCGTACCCACGATCTCGTTCCTGTGGAGCGCATCCACCAGGTGAATGTCACCCGCGGTCCGATCGACCGTGCATTCGGTTTGGCCGATGTGACCGTGACCACCGCTGGGGGAACATTCACCATGAAGCATCTGGACGATCCGGAGGCCGAGGCCATAGCAGCAAAGCTCAACGATATCATCGTCAGGCTCTTGAAGGCGAGGGACCGATGACGGAAAGCTATCGCAATCACCCCGTCGTTCTCGTCAAGAGTGCCTTCGCCTGTGCGGTGCTCGTCTTCATAGTAGGCGTGATGAACGAGCTGGATGCGGGCATCCGCATCTTCGCCGCGGCCATTCTCTGTCTCGCATGGCTCGTCTCCGTCTTCGTTTGGAGGCGTACGCTGGTCTGTTTCGATGACACGGAGATGCGCTATGTCAGGAACACGGTCCTGAGCAGGACGGACAAGACGATCCCCTACACGCGTCTCGCATCCATCGGGGTGTCGAGGACCATCTTCGATCGCCTGTTCGGCACAACTGTTCTGAACTTCAATGTGAACTCCAGCGTCAATTCCGCCGTTCCCGAGGTGACTCTTACTCTGAATCGCGCGATAGCCGACAGGCTCCGCGACGACCTGAACAGGAAGGTATTCGTCAAGGCCGATACGGTGGAGGATGAGGCTGGTGCGGAATCGCTCGTCAATGTATCCAATTCGGACATCCTGGTCCATGCGATCCTGTCCCAGTCCACTGCGCAGCTCCTTGGCGGCGCGTTCTTCTTCCTCTATTCGATATACAGCGTCTTCAACGGAAGCTCCGGAGGTCTCGTGGCTTCGCTCGTCATGCTTGTCGCCAGCTCGGTGTTCCCCATGATATCGTCCGTTCTGTCGTATTGCAACTACCGTCTCTACAGGATCGGCGATACGATCACCGTGGAGTCGGGGCTGTTGAGCACCTATCGCACATCGTTCAAGATCTCGAAGATAAACACCGTACGCATCCGCAGGCCACTCATCGCCAGGCTGTTCGGCATGGCTACTCTCGAGGCGGAGGTCGTCGGTCTAGCGACGGCGGGATCCGGTAGCGAGACTCCGCTCCTGTGTCCCTTGAAGCCGATAGGGGAGGTCCGCGATCTCATGCGCACTCTGGTTCCGGAGATCTCATTCGACGCGGAACCCGCATCCCAGTCCCGTCGCGCCATCCCGTCTCTGCTATTGATCGCAATCTTCGCCTCGGCGGTATCCGTGCTCATCGCCTATGCGGCGAACGGTTTCATAGCAACGTCCGATGCAGTTGACGCTGCTCTTCTGCGCATCGTCGTTCTGATTTTGGGATTGGGGATTCCCGCCGTCGCGTTCATATGGGTCGCAGCCGCATACAGAGTGAGGACCTTCGATGCAGGCGATGCGTCCTTTATGGTCACCACCGGCTCCTTCGACATATGCGAGCATTACGTCCTCTACGACAAGATCCAATTCGCATCCGTCATCTCCGGACCGATCCAACGCCGTATGGGCCTCTCGGAGCTGAGGGTGAACATCCTTTCGTCCTCCGGACAGCTGAGCATCGACACAGGGATGTTCGAGCCGAAGGATCTCGAGCATGTGATGGATGAGGTCCTCGGTCGCATCGCCGATGGAAGGTACGACTATCGCAGATACGAGTGAGTCCCTCGAGCAGGAAGAAGGGGCCGCCGGTCCTTCCGGCGGCAGAATGCATAGGAGGAAGGTGTTTCAGGAAGGCGGCGCCTTCCTGTATGGGGAGATAATCGCGATCAGGCGTTCATGAGCATCTCGAGCGGGTACGACGCCCTGCACTCGGAGCTCTTGCGCCTTGTATCCTTCATCGCTTCGCTCTTCGCTCCTGCGAAGACGGTGCAGATGGAGTCGAGGCCGGACATCACGTAGGCCCTGATGCTCTCGTTGACCAGGCTGAACGCCTTGTCCATCGTGATGTCGTCCATCACCGAGAAGATCCTGTCGTTCTCGATGCGGTAGCTGTATTCGCAGATAGAGGTGATTCTGCTCCACGCCTCCGAGGCCTTCTTGGAGGATCCCTCGAAGCTGAAGGGATTGATTCCGATGGCGAAGGTCATGGCGCCCTGTGCCTTGGCAGCATCGAGAACTACGGGCATGGCTCCGGATCCGGTGCCCCTTCCGAGGCCTCCGATCACGAACACGACGTTGTATCCGGCGAGGGCCTGGCGGATCTCCTCCTTGTGGATATCTGCGCACCTCCTTCCGATTACCTGGTCCCCGTTGGCGCCCTCTCCGTGGAGGACATCCTTGCAGATGTACAGCTTGACGTCGGCCGAAGTCTTGCCGAGCGCTTCCTTGTCGGTGTTTATGGCGACAGTGTCTATGGGGCACATCGTCTCGTAGAACGTACTGACGACGTTGCATCCTGCACCGCCGACGCCGACGACCACTGCACGCGGCTCGACCGCGGTTCCCATTCCCTGTCCGACCATATGTTTCACCCTTGATCTGATTCTAACGAGTTTATTTGCACCGTACCGACCTTCCGCGAAGCGGTCCCATCAAGGTCGGCAGGGTGCGATTCCCATCCCTTTTCTTCATTTGAGTGCAGCATTCCTCTGAGCTGTCCTGAAGGAGTCGGCGTATGCCTCTTCTTCCACAGTAGCGGGCACGATCTTGTCGAGCACGCATTTGCGGACGAATTCCTCCTCGTTCAGGCAGATCCCGCGCTGGACGAGCCCCTGGAGGGCGTCCATCTGGAGGTCGCTGAAGCGGACGAAGATCCCGCTTTCCGATGCCTCGTTCCGGCCGCCGTTCCTCTGTGAGGCGATGTAGCCGCGGATGGCATCGCGGATGAAATCGGACCTGTTGCCTATGTCGTGCTCATCCATGAAGTCCTCCATCATCTGGATTTCTTCAGGTCCCATCCTGAGCGTGACCTTGGTTCCATCGTCCGTCATTCTCATCCTTCCGTTGCAAGAGAGAGTTTTTCCCATCCCTTCCCGCTTGCAATTGAAGTCATGCTTTACCGCTATTAAAAGATGTCGGACAAATGTCGGACAACGTAAGACAAGGGTTTTCGGAGGGGGTAAATTGCGCCTGGAAAACTCCCCTTCAGGTCCATAGCTCACGCTCTTCTCTCAGGATATTCGCTCTTCCATAGATAAAAATGGCGACTCAACTGGCGAATTTGGGTATGTCAGACACGCTGTCTTACGGATCACCCATTGATGTCGAGATGCTTCTGTCCGACAGTTTTTAATCAGTTCTTCTATTGCGCGTATTATAGAGTGGGGTTCCCAATGGCTAACGACTACGGAAGCATGGAAGCGAAATGGCAGGCCCGTTGGATCGAGGCAGGCCTCGACAAGTCGGAAAGGATCGATGACAAGCCGAAGTTCATGATCATCTTCGCGTATCCCGGAGTGACGGGTTACCTTCATGTCGGGCATCTTCGCGGATACACCTATGTCGATGCCATCGGCAGATACAAGCGCATGACCGGCTACAACGTCCTCTTCCCTGTGGGAACCCATGCGACCGGGAATGGAGGCATAAGCCTCGCATCCAAGATCGCCAGAGGAGACGAGAAGACCATCGACTATCTGGAGAGGAACGGGTGTCCGCCGGAGAAGTTGTCAGAGCTCAAGGAGCCCATGGCTGTGATCGAGTTCTTCAACAAGGTGTATGTCGAGGAATATTGGAAGAGGTTCGGTTTCCTGGCCGACTGGAGGAGATTCACATGCACCCTCTATCCCGATTATTCTAGATTCATACAGTGGCAGTTCCACAAGCTGAAGGACGCGGGACTCCTGATCCAGAAGCCGTACTACGCTCCATTCTGCCCCAGTTGCGGTCCCGTTGCGGTCGATCCCTCGGAGACGGACATCTCCAAAGGCGGAAAGGCCGAGACTCAGGAGTATACTCTTCTGAAGTTCAGGCATGGTGACGAGTTCCTCGTAGCCGCCACCCTGAGGCCGGAGACCGTCTACGGACAGGTATGCTTCTGGGTGAACCCCGAGGTCGAATACAGGAGAGTAAGGAAAGACGGCGAGACATGGATCGTCTCTCCGCAGGCTGCCGAGAAGCTCAAGCTCCAGAAGGACGGCATAGAGGACGCGGGAAGCATCCCCGGGTCCGAGATGATCGGATGGATGTGCGAGGCTCCGATGATACACAGGGAGATCCCCGTGTTCCCTGCTTCGTTCTGCAACCCCGATGTGGGAACCGGTCTGGTCACATCTGTTCCGTCGGACGCTCCCGACGATTGGATCTCCCTGGAAGCGGTGAAGAGGGATCCCGTCCTGAAGGAGAGGTACGGCCTCTCCCAGGAGCTCATCGACTCGGTCGTCCCCATATCGATCATAGACATCAAGGGCTACGGGGACTTCCCGGCCAAGGACGTCATAGAGAGCATGGGCATAGAGAAGCCGGGTGACGAGAGGCTCGTCGAAGCCAAGAAGCAGGTCTACAAGGACGGGTACCACATGGGCCGCATGAAGGACGTATGCGGACCCTATGCCGGCATGCGCGTGGAGGAGGCCAAGGACAGGATGCGTCAGGCGATGATCGATGCCGGAGAGGCGGAGCCCTTCTACGACCTCACAGAGGAGGTTGTGTGCAGGTGCGGCCAGCGCGTGCACATAAGGAGGATCGACGACCAGTGGTTCATCAACTACGCGGATCCCGACCTCACCGAGAGGACCAAGGCCCACGCCAAGAACATGGACCTCAACCCTCCCGAGTTCGCCGACAATGTCCAGGGAATCCTTGACTGGTTCAGGGAGAGGGCGTGCGTGAGGCTGGGCAACTGGCTCGGAACAAGGTTCCCCTTCGACGAGAAGTGGATCATCGAGGCCATCTCCGATTCGACGCTATATCCCATCTACTACACCATATCGCTCTATGCCAACTCCAGGCAGATATATCCCGAGCAGATGACCCTCTCGTTCTTCGACTACGTAATCCTCGGAAGAGGGGATGTCGAGGAGGTCTCGGCCGAGACGAGCATATCTGTCGAGCTGTTGGATAAGATAAAGGCGGATGTTTCCTACTGGTATCCGCTGGACATCAACCTCGGAGGCAAGGAGCACATGACCGTCCACTTCCCGGTGTTCCTGTTCAACCACCGTGCGATCCTGCCCGATTCCATGCAGCCCCGCGGCATCACCGTCAACTGGTATGTCACCGGCAAGAACAGCGACAAGATCTCCAAATCCAAGGGAGGCGCGCAGCCCATTCCCGGTGCCGCCGCCAAATTCGGTGTGGACGCGATGCGTCTGTACTATGCTCATGTCGCCTCGATGTTCGTCGATGTCGAGTGGAGCGAGGAGACGGTGCTCACATACAAGCAGAGGGTGGACAGGGTGTTCGGCGCCGTCAGCGATCTGATCGCCAAGGAGTCCGACTCCGTCCCCTGCGAGATGGACGCATGGCTCCTCTCCAGGTTCAACAGGCACATCGGCGAGATCCGCGATGCGATGGACAGGTACGATCTGAGGCAGATGTGCACCATCGTGTACTTCGACATGCTGAACGACATACGCTGGTACACGAGGCGCGGCGGGTGCAACAGGGAGACCATCGATTCGGCTCTCAGGATCTGGATCCAGGCCATGATGCCGGTTACTCCGCACACCGCCGAGGAGTTGTGGGAGTCCGCAGGATTCGAGGGGCTGGTCTCCGCCGGGCTTCTTCCCGAGGTCGATGATGCTCTCGTCTCAGCATCCTCCGAGCACGGCGAGGACATGATCCGCGATCTGATGTCGGACATCACCGAGATCAGAAAGATAGCGGGAATCGATGCGAAGCGCGTCGTGCTCTACACCTCTCCCGAGTGGAAGAGGGAGGTCATGAGAAAGGCTGCCGCAATGAAGGAGTCTGGGGAGCTGAGCATCCCGTCGCTCACCAAGGCGTGCATGTCCGACGAGGCCATAAAGAGGAACGGCAAGGCGGCTTCGGAGCTGGCGAAGAAGGTCGCTCTGGACTTCTCCAGGTCGGACCTCTCCGCTTGGACCCCCGTGTTCGAATCCGACGAATACGCGCTCCTCGATGGAGCCCGTGGATTCCTGTCCGACGAGCTCGGCCTGCAGGTCGACGTGTTCAGGGCGGATTCGGAGGGCCTGTACGATCCTCAGAACAAGGCCAGGCAGGCGGCTCCCGGAAGGCCCGCCATCCTGCTGGAGTGAGGATGTTCATAGATCTGGCCAGGTCCCGGCGCACCAGTCGTCGCTTCTCGTCCGTACCGCTGTCGGACGAGGAGAAGAAGCTCATTCTGGAGGCCGGAGGCCTGGCCCCCTCGTCCAGGGGGCTGAAGCCGGTCAGGCTGTTCCCTCTGGACGACAGGTCTTCTATCGAAGGTCTGGCGGGATGCAGGCCGACCGGCACCGCGGCGCTGGAGACAGCATCGTTCGCTGTGATCGTGACGGCCGACTCAGGGATGTCGGACACGTGGGTGGAGGACTCCTCGATAGCCTCCATCATGATGCAGCTTGAGGCTGAGGATCTCGGACTCGGATCATGCTGGATCCAGGTCCGCATGAGAGGCGACGGCAACATATCAGCAGAGTCGTTCGTGAGGAATGCGATTGGGATCGACGAGGACCTCTCGGTGCTCTGCATCCTTGCATTCGGAAGGAAGCCATGAGAAGTCCCGAAGCGGAGGAGATCGAATCCGTTCGGAGGATATACGAATCATCCTTCCCGGAATGCGAGCGGGCGGACTTCGACAAACTGCTGAGGCATAGGGAGCGCGGCTGCTCCCGGCTCCTCGGGATATACGACGGTCCGCTCCGCGGATTCTCCTATGTCATGTATGACGAGTCGATTGTCTTCATCCTCTATCTCGCAGTGGATGAAAGGTCCAGGGGCAGAGGGCTCGGATCGTCGGCGATAGACGATATCAGGAGGATGTTCCCCGGCCGCAGGATCTTCCTCAACATAGAGCCGCCTGACGAAGGCGTTCCGGAAAGGGAGATCCGTATGAGGAGGAAATCGTTTTACGAACGGAACGGATTCGAGGCGGAAGGCAGGCTCCTAACGGCCGAATGCAATTACATCATGATGTGCTCGGGGGGAGCGATCACCGGGCAGGAGCTCGCGTCATTCCGCAAGAAGGTGGGTTTGGATGCTCTCTTCGATGGCGATATCGAGCTCGTCGGTCTCGACTCCATCTCTTGTAGAGCCTGTGATCGATCCCGATCTGGTCCAGGCATCTTCCGACTACAATGTCGACGATGTCGTCCACGGACGAAGGACGGGGATAGAATCCAGGATTCGCATCCATTATAACAACGCCCAGTCTGGCCAACTTGAGCTCGTTCTCCAGCATCACGGCGCTTTTCGGCGTCTCTCTGACGAGGAGTATGAGCTTTCTCCCCTCCTTGAGGCATACGGATGCCGTGCGGGTGATGAGGGTGTCTGCTATACCGGATGCTATCTTCGCGACCGTGGATTCGCTGCAGGGAGCGATGAACATGGCATCGAAGCCGAAGCTGCCCGAAGCGATCGGGGCGAACATATCGTCGTCCTCGAACGTCCTGTCGGCGAGCGAGGTCAGCTGTTCGGGATACATGTCCGTCTCGGCGGTCAGGATCTTCTTGGCGATGTCGGACATCACCAGAAACTTCTCGCCCTCGAGCTCCTGGAGCAGGCGAACCCCGTACATCGAGCCGGAGGCTCCGCTCATCGCCACTACGGTCTTCATCCCTGCTCCATCGGCTATTCGGTAGATAATGATGACTGGCGATTCAGTCCATCGCTGAATTGATCGCGATCTCGGCGATGTCCATGGAGTACTCGGCGACCCTCTTGACAGACCCCGCTATGAGCTCCGTGGCCATGGCGGCCTTGTTCTCCAGCTGGTCTGCGTTGTCGCTTATCTCCTTCGATCTGTCGACGAGGGCCTCACCGCGCTCTATGCAAGCGTTGGCGGCCTCCATGTTCTTTGAGGACCAGGTCCCGACGGAGTCGACCATCAGATTGATGACATCGCGGCCGGTGGACAGGATCTCCGAATCCAGCATGGTCGGGTCGTCTATGAGCGGGCGGAGGTTCGTAGCGAGGAGGACTCCGTGATCGCCTATTCTTTCCAATGAGCGGCTGATGCTTCCGCAGCGGGTGATCTCGCAGAGGTTCATGCCCATCCTGCGGGATATGGTGATATCCTTCTGGTGGATGTTGACCTGACGGGAGATGAGCCAATCTATCCTGTCGACCTCGCGGTCCCTTTCGGACATTCCCTCGAGGAGCTCCGGGTCTTTCCTCTCCAGTCCGTCCATCGTATCGTTGAGCATGTTGCGGACGAGCACCTTCATCCTCTCGATGGACTTGTTGGGCTTCATCTCTGTCTGGTCCATGAGGTCGTTGATGACGATGCTGCTGTCGCTCTCTTCCATGATCTCGAGACCTATGGCGGTCTGGGCAAAGGAAGAGGCGGTGTTGGCGGCCATGCTCGAAAGGGATGTGCTCGATTTCAGTATTATAGAATCATGTCCGGCGATGTATGCGCCGACAAGCATTCTGTAAAGGAAGTCCTTGTCGGTAACGTCATCGACGTCAATCGTCTTGCTGGAGCCGATGGAGTTGGATTCCTCGCCGCCGGGATACAGTATCATGCTGCCGTCAGGCTGCGGCTGAAGGCCCACGGTGTCATTTTTCTTCAGTCCCACCGAATCTGCCCAATCCTTCGGCAGAGTGATCATAAAGGACGAACCGCCGGTGATCTGTATTTTTCTTAAATCCATTGTTTTCGGATTCGCATTATTCATAGTGTGAGATATAAATATAATTCATGTATTATATATTTTTATATATTGAATATATATAA
>DAXO01000044.1:20614-30328 GCA_002506425.1 Methanomassiliicoccaceae archaeon UBA480
TTAAAGATAGGTGAAATGATATCGATTCTCAATTTCATTTATGTAATGATAGAGAAGACGAGTGGATACTGGATAAATCAAATGATAGATATTTGAATAGAATATATTATTTGTATAACTATATAGATAATATATAACTCAATAATTGTAATAAGATTATATCGACTAAATATATACGCGGTGCCAGAATAGAAGGGATTCGAGGTGTAATTACCTTGGATAAGAAGATAATGGCAATCCTCGCCGTCGTCATCATTATCGTTGCAGCAGCCGGAGTATTCCTGGTTGCCAACGGTGGATCCGATGACAAAGAGGAGGATACTTCTAACGCCCACGCCGTCAAGCTGAACGNNGTATCGGACAGGTCTCCAAGGTTTCTGGAGGAACCGAAGAAGAGGCTACTGCCCACGCTGTCAAGCTGAACGGTGTCGAGGCCAACGACAGCAATGTCGTCAACGGAAGCTACGATATCAAGAGGAACCTGGTTCTCGTCACGAAGGGCGAGCCCAGCGGAAACGTCGCAGCTTTCCTCAGCTGGGTCACCAGCGAGGAGGGTCAGAAGATCCTCGGAGAGGAATTCGTCAAACTCGACAAGTACACCACTGCAACCGAGCCCACCAAGGACGGACAGACCACCATCACCCTCGGTGGATCCACGTCTCTGAGCGAGACCGCTGGAAAGCTCACCGCAGCCTACATGGAGAAATACCCCTTCCTTAAACTCAGCGTTCAGGGAGGAGGATCCGGAGCCGGAGAGAAGGGAGCCGACGCAGGCACCTTCGACATCGGAATGCTCTCCAGAGACATGGGATCCAGCTACGAAGGCAACCTCGTTCCCCTGACCATCGGACAGGACGGAGTCGCCGTCATCGTCAACGTTGCCGGAGTCAATGATCTGACCACCGAGCAGGTCGCCAAGCTCTTCAGCGGCGAGATCAAGAACTGGAAGGAGGTCGGAGGACCCGACAAGTCCGTCCAGGTCATCATCCGTGAGGATGGATCCGGAACCCGCGAGTGCTTCGACAAGGCAATGACTGCAATCGATGCAGACTGGAAGCCCGTCACCGGCGCAGTGTCCTGCGGCTCTACCGGACTTGTCATCTCCAACGTCCAGACCACCGAGGGATCCATCGGATACATCAGTATCGGACAGGTCTCCAAGGTCTGAAGGGGCTGAATAATATGGAAACATATCAGTACGGCCTTAAGAAGGGAAACAGGGCCGATAGTGACAAGATAATGAAGTATGTGCTGTTGGCAGTCTCTTCTCTGGCTGTGCTGATAGTCTTACTAATTATCTTATTCACCCTGGGTAACAGCGTCACCGCAATCAAGGAGGTCGGTATTCTCGACTTCCTGTTCGGTGATGTCTGGCACCCTTCTCAGGGTGATTATGGGGCTCTGCCCCTCATCACCGGTTCGGTGCTCGTTACACTGGGTTCGATGGTCATCGCCGTCCCTGTGGGGCTCGCATGCGCCATCTACATATCCGAGATAGCTCCTGCGAAGATTCGCACCACTCTGAAGCCCATCATCGAGCTGTTCTCGGCCATACCCTCGGTCGTTTTCGGTTTCATCGGAATGATGTTGTTCATTCCGCTGCTGAAGGACCTGTTCCCCGACGAGCAGCTTTTCAGCAATTCCTGGCTCGCCGCATCGATGGTCCTGGCCCTCATGGCGATGCCGACTATAATCTCTGTATCCGAGGATGCGATCCATGCAGTTCCCAGGTCTTATAGAGAAGCTTCACTGGCTATGGGAGCGACCAAATGGGAGTCCATAATCAAGGTCGTCGTTCCGGCGGCTATATCCGGAATTTCTGCCGCCATCATCCTCGGAGTCGGAAGGGCTATCGGAGAGACTATGGCGGTTCTCATGCTTACCGGAAACGCTCCAATGATCCCCGATCCTCTTTGGAATGTTTTCTCACTGATCAGTACATTGACGGGAACGATTGCACTGCAGCTGCCCGAGTCTGTTTCGGGATCTGTTACGCAGTCCGCGCTCTTCGAGCTCGGTGTCGTGCTCATGATCATAGTTCTGATCATCAACATCCTGTCCAGGCAGGTCGTCAAATCGGCCAAGAGGAAGACCGGAGAGATATCCGGCAAATCGCGCATTTCATCGATGCTCGGTCGCTCGTCATCTTTCGTAAAGACTGCTTCCCTTATATCGGATAATAAGACAAACCTGATGAAAGTAGCCGTATACGTCGCAGTTTTCATCGGTGTATGGATGTTCTCTTCGCTCCTGACCAGTGATCTCACGGCAATAATAGCAGCGGTTCTGGTCACGGCAGTGCTAGCAGCACTCGGCTACGTCATGGATCAGGTCGATTCTACAGCGAACGAGAAAGTATGCATCGGCGGAGTCACGGCAGTCATGGGCGCAGTCGTCCTGTTGCTCGTGGTAATCGTGGCCTATATCGTGATGAAGGGCCTTCCTGCCATCAATCTGGATTTCCTCACCACCAGTCCGTCGCCCGACGGAAGAAGCGGTGGAATCTATCCTGCGATAATCGGAACCCTCGAACTTATAGCCGGTACAGCCCTCATTGCGTTCCCTATAGGCATCCTCACAGGAGTCTATCTCAACGAGTACTCCAAGGACACTGCTTTCACGAGGATTATCCGCGAGGCAATCGATCTGCTCAACGGAACGCCTTCGATCGTCTTCGGTATGTTCGGAATGGTGTTCTTCGTCATATACTTCGGAATGGGATACAGTCTGCTGGCCGGATGGATAACGTTGGCCTTCATGATTCTCCCTGTTGTCATCAGGACCACCGAAGAGGCGCTCAAATCTGTTCCCAAGGATCTGAGAGAGGCGTCCAGGGCGATGGGCGCTACCAAATGGAAGACTATCTACAAGGTCGTCATCCCCGCCGCGATGGGGGGAATAGTTACTGGATCCATCCTTTCCATAGGACGTGCCGCAGGAGAGACAGCGCCGATCATGTTGACAGCGGCTGTCATCTCGCAGCCGAGCCTCGCTGGTTCCGTGCTCGATCCGGTCATGGCTCTTCCTCTGCACCTGTATCACCTGGCGATGGACCTTCCTGGAACCACTGAACTCCAGTATGCAACAGCCACTGTACTGCTCGTCGTCGTATTGCTGTTCTTCGTCGCCGCATCTATAGTCAGAAACCACTACAGCAAGAAAGTCAGGTGGTGAATCTATGAAATTCATCAAGAAGAAAGAAGCGAAGGCCGATAATGAACCGGCCAAGAAGGAGATGGCGGCGGAGGTCGATGAGCACACCGCATCCGATATCAACTACCGCGAGTGGCTGGTGAACAAGGACTCCATAGTCGCCAATATCGAGAAGGACGACCTGTGCCTGGACATCAGGGATTTCAATCTCTGGTACGGCAACAAGCAGGCCCTCTTCTCAGTGGAGCTCCCGGTCAAGACCAAGTCGATCACCGCTCTGATCGGACCTTCCGGTTGCGGAAAGTCCACCATGCTCAGGAGCATCAACAGGATGAACGACCTTGTCGAGGGCTGCAGGATCGAGGGAACCATCGATTTCCACGGAGAGGACCTGTACGCGGTCGACGTGGACATCAATGCCCTGAGGACCCGTATCGGGATGATCTTCCAGAAGCCCAACCCCTTCCCCATGACGATCAGGGAGAATATCACCTACGGCCCCAAGATCCACGGGGTCAAGGACAAGAAGGAGCTCAACGAGATCGTGGAGAGGTGCCTCCAGCAGGCCGCCCTCTACGACGAGGTCGCCGACCGTCTCGACACCTCTGCCCTCGGACTCTCCGGAGGACAGCAGCAGAGGCTGTGCATAGCCCGCGCTCTGTCCGTGAACCCCGAAGTCATCCTGATGGACGAGCCCACATCGGCTCTGGACCCGATCGCCACATCCAAGATCGAGGATCTCGCCATCGAATTGAAGAAGGACTACACTGTTGCCATCGTCACCCACAACATGCAGCAGGCTTCCAGGATCAGCGATTACACCGGATTCATGTATCTCGGCAAAATGATCGAGTTCAACGAGACCGGCACCATGTTCAACAAGCCGGAGAAGGAGATGACTGAGCGTTATCTCACCGGTAGGTTCGGATGATACTATGCAGAGATTCGAAGACGATATCGATTCGGTCGTAGCCGAGACCAACGACATGGCCACTCTGGCCGTGGATATGCTGGAGAGGGCCATACAGGCCGTCAAGGACGGGGATGTGGAGCTCGCCGACACTATAATCTCGGATCAGGACAAGATCGAGAAGTTCGATGACGAGATCGAAGAGGCAGCGATCAGGATCCTCACCATCTACCAGCCCACCGCTGGCGACACGAGGACGATCGCAACCGTCCTCAAGTCCATCACGCATCTCGAAAGGATAGCCAAGTACAGCACCAACATCGCTACCGCGACGAAGTACCTGGCGGACAAGCCGACCTATGAGGTCGTCGAGCTCATCGGCCCCGCAGGAGATCTGGCCCTCAGCCTCGTGAAAAGGGTCGTCAACGGCTTCAAGAATAGGAGCATCGATGGATTCGACAAGATTCCTGAGCTCGACGACCGCCTTGACGAGGCGATGAAGTCGGATCTCGAGGAGATCGTCCAGTTCATCAACTCCCATGCCGGAAGCGCTGACGTGTGCATCTACTACATCTCGGTTCTCAAGTTCCTCGAGAGGGTAGGAGACCACGCCTGCAAGATGGCCGAGAAGGTCAGCTTCATGGTCACCGGCAAGCACGCGACCATAAACTGAATAAACCGTTTACCGCGGGGGTGTCCCCCCGCATATTCTTCAGATGCCACCATCGGCGAAGGCGCCCTTCTTGAGGTACAGCAGCACCGTCATCAGGATTCCTATCACGAACAGAGGGATTCCGATGAAGCTGTACAGAGAGAAGCAGCAGATCCCCAGGCAGGCGATGGAGGATGCGAGGCAGAGGCCCAAGGTCAACTTCCAGTCATCAGCCTTTCTGCAGAAGATGTAGCAGACGATGGCCAGTATCCCGCTTGCTGCAAGGAATCCCATGCTGAGGCTCATCATGACGGGCAGACTGTCTGTCCATACGGGCATGTAGCCTGACATGTCCATGCCGGCCGCATCGCTCATCATCGAGATCATGTCGTTGTATTCCGCCTCCGTCAATCCGATGGTCGTCAGCGCATCCATGAGTCCGAGCACTGTTGCAAGGATTCCGTATCCGAGGATGAGGATGGCGAAGGAGAGGCTCGGCTTCGCGACGGCTCTCGTATACGACGGAACCGCGGCTGCGGCGGACGGATCGGTCGTGGCGCCGCACTCGGGGCAGAACGCTGCGCCGTCGGGAAGCTCGGCACCGCATTTGGTGCAGAATCTATTTCCTTCCATGAGGGGAGGTAGGGCGCTTACGTAGATTATCTTTCAGATGCGCTCGCTCCTGCTAAGATCATCGTGTCAAAGTGACTCCATTAGCGGTCGTTTTTATTCTGCATCGCATCGAAACCGTATGAACCATCGCTTCGAAAGTCAAGACGGCTCCTATTGGGGGATCTGGATGAGGTCGGTCGACGGGATGTGCTCAGACGATATCGCCGGCATGATGGCGAGCACCGCGCAATCCCGGAGGATGCTGAGGGAGGGCGACTGCATCTCCTTCGCACGCAATGAGATGGAGTTGTCGAGAATCGACGGCTGCCGGGAGGAGTCCGCCTTCATGATATTCCGTTCGGTTCTGGGCAGGGTATGCGAGGGGATACTCGGCGGAGAGGTCTACGACAGAAGCCTTCTGGAATCCTCTAGGATCATCTTCGGGGGCGGACGGCTCCTGTTCAGAAGTATGGCTTCGGGCCTGGAGATGCTTATCCTTCGCTGCTCCGGTGCGCTCCGGTTCGATCCAGATCAGGCGATCGACGATGCGATCGAGGCCTTCATCGAATCGTACCGGCAATGCATCGGTTCGGATAAGATGTCGATCGCCTCCGATCTCGCCCGTTCGATGGGACGTATTGCATCGCAGAAAGGTTCTGAAAGGGCTAGTATGCCGTTCCCTGGAGTGATGGAGCGTATAACGGTGCTCGGGATATTCGGCGCCATACTGAAGAGCTCTCTCGATAACGGATGCGTGCCGGGTTCAGACGAGATCGTTGCCATAATCGATCGTCTGCCTCGCTGCTGGAGCGATGGAACGGCATCATGTCTCAACGGCATCAGCCGTGACCTCGGAGGAAGCTACCGGGTTTCGGTCATAGATGCGGTGAACGGGTATCTCGAAGTACCTGCGCTCACGCCTTTCCGACGAGATCGGCGCAGACCCGCCCGTCACCGCAGGGCGCATCTATCCTGACTATCCTATCGTCGACGATATAGACGGTCGTTCCATCTGAAGAGTAGGTATCCGCATCGCTGCCTCCTACGACGGTCCTTCCTTCGTAGGAGTATCCGCGAGGGACGCCGTCCTTCGTGAACACGACGATCTCGAATTTCGTGTAGTCATCGAGTTCGAAAACGAATCTGTTGACCACTTCGTACGATTCGGTGTATCTCTCATAAGAAACGGATCCCTCGCCTCTGCTCAACTCGTATTCGAGGCCGTCCTCTTCGTCCAATAAGCCGGAGAGGATCAGGAACGATATGCAGGATATCACGCAGAGAACCGTCATCACGGCGGCAGGGATGATTCCACGCTTCAAGCGCCATCCACTCCGTAGTCGGCGAAGAAGTTCTCGATATGGATGTACGAACGGTAGTCCTCCATTGCGAAATGCTCGAAGTAGTAGTCGAACAGGTCGCGGTAATCGAGACCGGTCTGCTCTTGGAGATCCGGATACATCACGTTCTGGTAGAATGCGAGCTCTATGATATAGAGCGGACTGTTGCCGGCTTCTCTCGCCATGCCCATGTAGTGGATCTCGATTCCGCAGTCCTTCAGCATCTGCTTGTCGTATCTCACAGCCTCGTCCAGATCGGTTGTTCCGCGTATCCCGTCGTGCTCGTTGTCCATGTAGTAGAAGGTTCCTCCGCGGGACTCGCTCTGTATCACGGTGATGATCTGCTCCCGATTCAGCTTGTTGTAGTTGCTGGGAAGCAGGGGGCTGTGCTGACCGACAGCATCCACTCCGACCCATTCGGCGTGGATGTTGTTGATGTTGTCCTTGCCGGTGATGCTGATGAGGGCCGTGGACTCATCCGGATAGGAACGAGACATCATGAAAGGCGCCTTCGAATCCTCCGGGATGGTCGCCGCGGCCGCTTCCAGCTTCGCGAGGACGTCGTCGTGCCATGACAGATAGTCGTACGTCTTCTCCATGTCTCCCTGGAGGAGATATGCGAACATCAGGATGGAGCGGTCTATGTGCTCGTTGGGACGATCGACCCCGCTGTTGTCGCAGGTGTTGACGAACATGACATCGATGCCGGCCGGATTCAGATTGGATGCCGAGAGCTTGTCCGCCTCGCTGTCGCAGTATCCGGGAACATAGACGTCTATCTTCTTCTCCATCATCAATTCGTAGTCGGGCATCTCCGTTGTCCCATAAGAATCAGCAGAGGCGAACGAGCTGTTCATCACGGACCAGTACTGGCGAATGGTGGAGTCCACCATGGTCACCTTGCCGCAAAGGCCGGTGAGGTCTGCGATGTAGGCTCCGCTGCAGTATCCGATGGCGATGGTCTGCACAGGCCATGAGACCTTCGCGACCCGGTTGTAGTTGTCTACGTAGTATACGTCCATCGAGTCGGAGGCTATGATCCTCTCCAGATATTCGATGTCATCCGAATCGATCCTCCCGTCGCAGTTGGCATCTGCAAGGACGGAAGGCTCCCGCTCGCCTGCTACAATCTCTGCGAGGCAATCCAGGTCGTCGCTGTCCAGGCGATCGTCCTCGTTCGCGTTTCCGTAGACCCATAGCCTCGATGATGAATCCGGAAGCTCGTCGTATCCCAGCGTGGTTCCGACGAGACCGCCTTCCGCATCGCCGCCGTCTCCGAGATCGGTTACGGATACGAATGCGGCGAGAAGCAGGAGGACGACGACGGCAGCATTCGTCACCTTGCGGACGATGTCCTTGGACGGGCCTTTACGCTCACCGCTGGGCGCCTTCTTCATTATAGAATAGTCGAACGGTATGGCATCTGCCTCGGAGATGACGATGGTGCGCTCCCCTTTTTCTAACCTCACCTCTGCTCTGACATCATATGCTCTGGAGATGTTCTCGGACGTGAGCACCTCGTCGACAGTCCCGACGACGGGAGCATCCATCCTGGAAAGGAGTATCGTCTTGTCCGCGTACTTGGAGACGAGAGACAGATTATGGCATATCATCAGGACCATGACGTTCTTCTCTTTCGCGTACCCTTTGATGAATCTGGTGAGCTCCATCTGGTATCTGGCGTCGAGATTGGACGTGGGTTCGTCCAGAATCAGTAATCTGGGTTCTTGGGCAAGGCCC
Source organism: Methanomassiliicoccaceae archaeon UBA480 (assembly GCA_002506425.1). GTDB lineage: Archaea > Thermoplasmatota > Thermoplasmata > Methanomassiliicoccales > Methanomethylophilaceae > Methanoprimaticola. Next base: position 29,022 of record DAXO01000044.1, read on the forward strand.
CTGGCGATCATCACCCGCTGCAGCTGTCCAGAGCTCAGCTCGTTGATGCTCTTCTCCGCTATGTCCTGCAGGTCGAGAAGACGCATTATCCTGTCGGCAATCTCCAGATCCTCATTCGAGCTGATCCATCCGGAATACGGATGGCGGCCCATCATGACCGCCTCCGTCACGGAGATCGAGAATGCGTTCGATACCCCGTTGGGAACGTAGGCTACGATTTTGGCGAGCTGGTCTGGAGGCATGCCGAGAAGCTCCTGGCCATTGTAGATTATGCTTCCAGATTCAGGACGGCAGAGCCCGTCTATGCATTTCACAAGAGTGGTCTTGCCGACGCCGTTCGGCCCTGCTATGCAATAGAGTCCTGCTCCGTCCAGGATCATGTCGACATTCTCCAGCACGATTCTGCCGTCGAACCCGCATGTCAGACCGGAGATCTCGAGCCTATTCATGTCCAGACCTCCTTCTCCGAGCGCAGTATTAGGAACATGAAGAGCGGACCTCCTATGCAGGCTGTGATAACGCCTACGGGAAGCATCAACGGTGCGACTATCGTTTTGGCGACAACGTCGGATACCAGCAGTAGAAGGGCCCCCATCATCGCTGATGCTGGAACGAGGTATCTGTTGTCGGAACCCACGAAGTGCCTGCAGATGTGGGGCGCGATGAGGCCTACGAATCCGATGATGCCCGTTATGCTGACGACCGAGGAGGCTACAAGCGTAATCATCAGGAGCATGATCAGCCGTTGTCTCTCGACATCAATCCCCATAGATTTGGCCGCCTCGTCGCCAGCGCCGAGTATGTTCAGCCTGTCGGCATTCGACTGTATATACACGGAACCCGCCACCGTGACCAGGAAGACCACGGCCAGTTCCTTGTATTCTATCCCATCCAGGGAGCCGACCATCCATTGATACACGGTGGACATATCGTCCGGATCGGCGATAAGCATGAAGAGCTGCGTCATCGCGTTGAAGAGATACATGAGCGATGTTCCGCAGAGGATCATCATGGTGGGCGTAGCCCTTCTGAATCTGCTCAGGAACAGAATGACCATGGCCGGGATTATCGCGAAGACGAATGCGTTCAGAATGACTCCGCCACCGGATATGACCTCGAAGCCGAGTATGATCGCGATGGCGGCTCCGAAACCCGCTCCCGAGGATATCCCCATTGTGTAGGGGTCCGCCAGAGGGTTCTTCATCATTCCCTGCATCGCGGCGCCGCAGATCGACAGGGCGATGCCGCAAACAATTGCGCCGAGAATGCGAGGCATGCGAAGGTCGAGCACTATGTGCGCCGCAGTG
>DAXO01000021.1 GCA_002506425.1 Methanomassiliicoccaceae archaeon UBA480
CGTCGTATCCTATCGGCAGCGCCTTCATATCTCCTCTCCTCCGAATGCAGTATGCCCTGCACGGATATCAATCAACCTACTGCGTTCATCATGCACCCGGGCATACAGAGTCTTGTGCTATCGCTATTCGCTGTTCAAGACGGGAAACATCGTAAGTATCTGTGAATCCATACCCCGTCCCATGGCAGAGAAGACCAAGGGCCAGGAGCTGTCGGAACAGCTCCTCATGAACCGCAAGAGCATCCCCGAGGCCAAACGCGGCATCCTCGAAGCGGCGAACGAGTTCGCCGAGGGATACAAGAGATTCCTTTCCAACAAGACGGAGCGCGAGGTCATCGACTACGTCCTCCCTATCCTCAAGGAGAGGGGTTACAAGGAATACGTCCGCGGTGAAGTCGCGGAAGCTGGTTCCAAATTCTACAAAGTCAACCGCGACAAGAATATTGTCATGTGCACAAAAGGCAGGAGGCCTGTCGCGGAAGGGGTTCGCGTCACCGTCGCCCACATAGACAGTCCGAGGCTCGACTTCAAGCCTCACCCCCTCTTCGAGGATGCTTCCATGGCGTTCTTCAAGACCCACTACTACGGAGGGATCAAAAAGTACCAATGGACTACCATCCCTCTCTCGATCCGCGGAGTGGTCTACACCAAGGACGGATCCAAGGTCAAAATCAAGATAGGGGAGGAGGAGGACGAGCCCTCGTTCCTGATCACGGACCTGCTGCCCCACCTCGCCCAGAACCAGATGAGGAAGGGAGCCTCCGAGATCGTGGAGGGCGAGCAGCTCAACCTCCTCATCGGATCGATACCCTACGACGACGAGAAGGTCAAGGACAAGGTGAAGCTGGCCGTGATGCAGATACTGAACGAGAAGTACGGTATCACGGAAGGAGACTTCGAGACCGCCGAGCTCTGCGCCGTTCCGGCGTTCAAGCCCAGGGACATGGGATTCGACAGATCCATGGTCGCCGCATACGGGCAGGACGACAGCTCCTGCGCCTATGCCGAGTTCATGGCCGAGCTGGACACCGTCGATCCCGAATACACGACGGTGACGATCTTCGCCGACAAGGAGGAGACCGGCTCGGACGGAGTGACCGGCATGAGGTCGTTCTTCTTCAGGGACTTCATAGAGGACCTGGCCCAGGACGAAGGCTCCGAGGTCCGCGACGTCATGAGGAACTCCGTCTGCCTTTCGTGCGATGTGAGCGCCGGATTCGACCCGGCCTACCCCGATGTCATGGAGAAGAACAACTGCTGCTTCATGAACGGGGGCCCGTGCATCGCCAAATACGACGGCTCCAGAGGCAAGTACAGCACCAACGACGCCTCTGCGGAGATGATGGACTACGTTGTCTCCATCCTCAGGGACGCGGATGTGACATGGCAGATAGGCGAGCTCGGGAAGATCGACCTCGGTGGAGGAGGAACCATCGCATCCGAGATCTCCGTGCACAGCATCGACACAGTGGACATCGGAGTTCCTGTGCTCTCCATGCATGCGCCCGTAGAGGTCACCGCCAAGGCGGATCTCTACATGCTGTACAAGGCGATCCGCGCCGTGTACGACTGCAGGAAGCCCAAGAGCTTCTGAAACCANNNNGGGGCTCCGGCCCCCTTCCTCAACGGAGCATCCTGCCGCAATAGGTGCAGAACTTCTCATCCGGCTCCACAGCGTATCCGCATTCCGGACAGTACTCCGCATCGTCGGACTCGTCCTTCCTCGACCTTCCGAATACCCCCACGGGGAAGAAGAAGAACACAAACGGGAGGAACGCCATCCCCGGCGAGACGAGGAAATACACCAACGCGGACGCTATCGGAATCGCGACGAATGCCGCGATCATGCAAACGGTTCTGCGATCCATGGAGACCATCGGATCTTCTTGCCGCAGACCCTGCAGAAGCCGTAATCCGGATTCACAGGGGAACCGCAGTAGGGGCAGTACCCCGAGTAGTCCCCGCTGTCGGGCTTCTCCTCCGTCTCCTCGCCTGCTCCGGCCCCTTCCTTCTCCTTCCTCTCCATCATCTCACGGCCCTTCCTGACGCCGTTTATCGATGAGCGGATGACCATCAGCGGGACGACTATGCCTATGATGCAGAAGATCAGATTGAGCGGGAAGAGCGGGATGTTGATGGCGGCCGATAACCATACTATCATGAATACCAGCATGAAGACACAAGTAATCGAAATCCCGGCGATCGGCGCAGCTCTACCCATATTGGAACCTGTCCCGTCATCCGCATCACATCCTTATCTGTATCGTCGGCGAATCTGTTTATCGGCGTTCGTGCTCGGGGTCCGCATGGAAGCGGACCTCATCAGAGAGAAGGCGGACGCGATCCGCGGAGAAGACCCCGCGGAGGCATCGAGACTGTACAGAGAGGCCTCCGGGATGGGCGATGCGAGGTCCGCATCGTCTCTCGGATACATGCTGATGACCGGAGAGGGCGTGCCTGCCGATCTTGAAGAAGCAGAGAGGCATCTGAGGATGGCCGCGGGAGCGGGTGATGCCAAGGCCATGTGCAATCTCGGGAGCCTCGTCATGGAAAGGGATCCGAAAGAGGCCCTGGAGCTCTTCGAGGCCGCCGGGAAGAACGGCAACATCTCCGGAATGAGGAACGCCGCCGTGATGCTCCGCACGGGGGCCGGGATACCGATCGATTCGGAAGGTGCCGCGTACTGGCTGCAGATGGCAGCGGATGCCGGGGATGTCGCATCCATGTCCATCCTGGCGCACATGCTCCGCACCGGAGAAGGCGTGCCTGCCGACAAGGCCCGCGCCTGCGGGCTCTACCGCAAGGCGGCGGAGGCCGGGGACGCCGATTCGATGTACGACCTCGCCATGATGCTCGATTCCGGCGACGGGGTGCCCGTCGACCGCGAGTCGGCGGAGAAGTGGTTCCGCGAAGCCGCCTCGAGAGGCGACAACGATGCCCGCCTGTGCCTCGGAGGCATCCTCTATGAGAGAGGGGACTATGCAGGAGCTGAATCGGAGTTCGCCGATGCCGCCCTGGACGGCGATGTGAAGGCGATGTACAACCTCGCCCTCATGTACGCCGGCGGGGAGCTCGGAGAGAAGGACATCGGGAAGGCCAAGGAATGGCTCGAATCCGCATCCTCCGAAGGATTCGCATACGCTCAGACGATGCTCGCCTCGATCCTTCTGGACGAGGGGGACGCAAAGAGGGCGGAGGAGCTGTTCAGGAAGGCCGCGGCGCAGAACGAGCCCACCGCCATGTACAACCTGGGAGCTCTGGCGCTGTCCGGTGCGATCCGCATGGACGACGAGGAGGCTGTGAACCTCCTCGTGAAAGCCGCGACCGCAGGCGTTCCGGAGGCGCAGGAGCTCGTCAGGCGCCTTTCCTCGCAGGGGATGCTGCGATCGGTAGTCCAGGAGCTCGGCGAGCGACGGAATGCGGTACGTGCAGCCGTCGTCTATCCCGGGGCCGTCCCCGCGGTCGACTATGGCGCAGTCGATGCCGTAGGCCCTCGCCGCGAGGAGATCGTTCATGCTGTCCCCGACGTACAGGGTCCTGTCCTTGGGGACATCGAAATGCGAGAATGCGAGTGCTATCGGCTCCGGATCGGGCTTGTGGCGGACGGTCTCGTCCCATCCGACGATGATCTCGGGGATCCCTCCCAGATCGTGGTCCTCAAGCAGATTCTCGATCTTGAACCTCCGTTTCCCGGATGCTATGCCTATCCTCTTCCCGCGCGCCTTCAGCTCCCTGAGCGCGATCTCCGCATCGGGGAACGGCACTGCGCCCTTGTACGCATCGGATGCCACCACGCGGTCGAACCTCCTTCTGAACTCCTCGTACGCCGCATCACCTGCAGGGCTGGTGCCGAAGACCTCGTCCATCGACATCCCGAGATAGTCGTTGAACCTGGCGGGATCGTATTCTATCCCCAAGGCTGGAAGGGACTCGCGAAGTATCGCCTCGATGCCGACCCTCGTATCGTACAGGGTGTTGTCGAAATCGAACAGATACAGATCGTACTCTCTCATTTGGTCGCCACGTAGATGTTGACGGCGCCGAAGCTCTTGACGTAGAACCTGGCGTCCTCGAAGCCGGCCTTCCTGAAGATCTTGACCATGTCCTCGCCGTACGGGAAGCCCTCTATCGAGGAGGTGAGCCAATCGTAGGCGGGCTGCTTTCCGTCGATGACCTTCCCCTTGTCGTACTTGCGGCCCTTCTTCTTGATGCGCTTCATGTAGATGTCGTAGAAGAAGCGGATGAAGCCGTTGTCGGGCTTGGACAGCTCGGCCACGACGACCTTTCCGCCGGGCGCGAGGACGCGGTGCATCTCGGAGACGGCCTTCTGAATATCGGTTACGTTGCGGAGCATGTATCCCGAAGTGACCAGATCGAAGGAGTCGTCCGGGAAGTCGAGGGCGAGAGCGTCTCCGACGACCCAGTCGATCTTGCAAGGCAGGTGGAGGTCCGCCTCCTTCTTGGCTGCGAGCTCCAGCATCCTCGGGGTGATGTCGACTCCGACGACCTTCCCGTCGGGACCCGCCTTCCTGGCCACATGGAACGCGATCTCGCCGGTTCCTGTGCCCACGTCGAGGCACCTCTTGCCGGAGATGTCACCGGCCTTCTTCATCATGAACTTGTGCCAGCCCTGCACCATGTGCATGGACATGATCTCGTTCATCTCGTCGTAGTAGTCGGCTATCTCGGTGAACACGTCCTTGACGTACGTCTCCTTGCCTTCGAACTGATTTCCCTTCTTTAGCTCCTCGTCTGTCATTTCAAATCACCGGAATCACTAATTCGTTTAGGATATAGCCTGCAGCGAGAAGCAGACCGAAATGCCAGTTCATCCTGAATGCTAGAGGAACCAGCATGAAGTTGGCGTGGGCGTCGCCGGAGGACGCCTTCGCATTGATTATGAGGCCGCGCATATCCCAGAGGGTCAGGAATGCCAGAGCGCACAGCGGCGGCACGAGGCCGAATACAATCAGAACCGCCAGCACGGGGAAGGCGACGAAGTTCTCTAACAGATAGAGCCTGAGCGCGCCATCCCTCGTGAAATGGCTGCAGAGCGTGCGCACTCCGGACGCCTTGTCCTCCGAATAGTCGCGCGTCTCGTTGCCGCAAAGGACCGCCGTTATGAGGAATGCATTCGGCAGGCCGAGCAGGAGAGCCTCCCAGGAGAAGCCTCCGGCCAGAACGCAGTAAGTCCCGAGAGGCATGAGGAGCCCCATGAGCAGGAAGACCACGGGCTGTCCCAGTCCGTGGTACTTGTACGATGCCCCTGTTGTGTACATGCCGGCTCCCGCGACGCCGATCAGACCGTATACGAGGATGTCCCATCCGGAATACCATATGAACACGAGGCCGAGAAGGCAGACTGCTGCCAGACAGGCGATGCCGGCGCGCTTTACGTCCTCTGGTTTCAGAACTCCCGTCACCAGCTCCGGGGAGCGCGTCTCGTTCTCCTCCGTATCGGTACCCTTCTGATAATCGCCGTACGTGTTCAGGAGATTAGTCGCGGATTGTATGAGACAACCCGCCACAAGAACCAGGGCGAACATCAGCCATGCCAGGGCGTCGAATGGTGAATCCTTGTAGGCCACGGCTCCACCGATTATGACTGGAACGATGGCCCCGTGCAGCGTCCAAGGTCTGAACGCGTTCCACCAGCCGGCCCTCACCGGCTTGACTCCTGGCATACGCCGGGGAACGCTATCGACGATTTAAAGAATGAGCCGGAAAGTCTGCAATCCGTGGCGAATGACTGGCTGAAACATCATTCAACGATTCGCATTTCCTATGAGGACCTTCGGAACCTTGC
>DAXO01000026.1:0-11233 GCA_002506425.1 Methanomassiliicoccaceae archaeon UBA480
CGTGATCATGATCAGCCACGACATCAACCTGGCCTCGAGATACTCCGACAGCATCGTACTGATGTCCGAGGGCTCCATCTACGCGGCCGGAAGGCCGTCGGAGGTGGTCACCGCTGAGAACATCAAAGCGGTGTACGGAGTGGACTCCGAGATCGCGCTACGCGGAAACAGGCCGTTCGTCCATCTCCTGGATCCCGTGTTCGAAAGCGAGGAGGCCGTTCTGGCCTCCGACGGGACCGCATCGATCCCCGGCGGGGCATGACCATGGGCCGGGATATGCGCCTCGAGGCGGAGTACAGATCGGGGATCCTCCGCAAGATGCTCTTCATCGCGGCCCTGGCCGCGGTGTGCATCGCCGCGGCAGGGATATCCCTGACGATCAACGGCCGCGGCATAGGATTCCTCGATTGCTACGAGTACATCCTCGGGCATATCGCGGGAGCGACGTACGAGCGCGGAACCGCCGCCTGGTTCGACGACTACGTGCTGTGGAACACCTATCTTCCGCGCATCGTGATGGCCATAGTGAGCGGATGCGGCCTTGCCGTGAGCGGCGTCCTGATGCAGGGCGTCCTCTCCAACCCCCTTGCCGATCCCTACACGACCGGCGTATCGGACGGAGCGGCCCTCGGGGCCTCCGTCGCCATAATCACCGGCCTCACATTCTCGAGCATCGCCGGATCCATGGGCATCGTCGCCAATGCGTTCGTATGCTCCATCATCCCGGCCGCCATCCTGATAGTCCTTTCGAACGTCATCAGGATGACCCCTGCGACATGCATTCTCGCGGGAACCGCGCTATCGGGCATCCTCAGCGGGATACAGTCGCTCATAATGTACGGGGCCGATTCGGACACTCTCGCGTCCGCCCTCAAATGGGGGATCGGAACGTTCAACCAGACGTCCTGGGACGACTGCATGGTGCCCATCGTCGTGACGGCCGCGGGAATCGCGGCCTCCGCATTCCTGCACAGGGGCCTGAACCTCCTGGCGCTCGGGGATGCGGGCGCCAGGAGCCTCGGCCTCGACGCCGACCGCTTCAGGACCGTATGCATGATCGTCGCGACGCTGGTCGCGACCTCCGTCATCTGCTATGTCGGAGTGATAGGATTCGTGGGGCTCGTCGCCCCGCACATGGTCCGCATGGCGATCGGCGGGGACAACCGGCTGGTGATTCCCGCATCCATGCTGGCAGGTTCCGCCCTGCTCCTCGTGTCCGACCTGCTTGCACGCGTCCTCGTCTATCCCGACGAGCTCCGCGTCGGCGTCATCATGTCCGTCATCGGAGCGCCGGTGTTCCTCTTCATGATCCTCGGAAGGAAGAGGAGATACGGGGAGGGATTCCGATGTCCGAGGCATCCCCCGCAAGCGTGGAGTCCGAATACCGCCGCGATTCCTCCAGGAAGATGCGCATCATGGCCGTTCTGATTGCAGTCACTGCGATGGCCTCGCTGTTCAGCCTCTTTGTCTGCAGACTAGAAGGCATCGGTTTGAACGATGCGGCGGAGGTGCTCACATTCCATCTGTTCGGCATAGGGACGCCGGACCAGACGTCTGACACGGTCATCTGGGAATACAACGTCCCCCGCACCCTGCTCGGGATACTCACCGGAGCGTCCCTCGCCATCGGAGGAGCGGTCATGCAGACGATCCTCCGCAACCCGCTGGCCACACCGTACACAACGGGAGTGTCCGCAGGCGCATCCATGGGAGCCGCCCTGTTCATCTACCTGGACTTCTCGATCCTCGGAACCGGACTCGGATACTATCAGACGATAGCGGCCAATGCGATCGTCTTCGCCATGCTGCCGACCGCGGCGATACTCATGGTATCGGCGTACAGGCACGTCACCCCGACCACTATGATCCTCGCCGGGATCGCCCTGATGTACGTCTTCACGGCCTCGACCAGCATCCTCATGCTGATGGCCGACCCCGACAACGTCCAGGAGACGTACGAGTGGAGCATAGGCTCCCTCGCCCGCGGATCCTGGAGCAACATCGGGCTGGTCGCCCTCGGGGTCGCGCCCTGCATGCTCGTCCTCGGGCTCCTCTCGAGGCAGATAGGCGTCATGAACGCCGGAGCCGCAGGAGCCAAAGGGATGGGCGTGAACGTCAAGGCGGTTCGCAACTGCGCCCTCCTGGTCGTCGCGGCCATGACTTCCGTCACCGTAGGAGTCACCGGAGGCATCGGATTCATGGGCCTCGTGGCCCCTCATGTCGCGCGCATCCTGGTCGGATCCGACATGAGATACCTCTTGCCATGCTCGGCGATACTCGGCGCGCTCATCCTCCTGTGCGCCGACATCGTCTCGAGATCAATCGTTTCGGCGAGCATCCCGGTAGGGGTGCTCACCGCCATCATCGGAGGGCCGGTCTTCATCGCGATCCTGATCAAGGGATCGAGGAAGATATGGTTCTGAGCAAGCCGATGAAGAAGGAAGTGCTATGATGAATGCAAAGATGAAAGCGGTCATCATCGTCATCGTGATCGCCGTGGCGGCCATCGCCGCGGCCGCGATATTCACAGGCGGCGATGACGATCATGGAAAGGACATCCCCGATGTTGCCGCCGGGTTCGGTACCGTCTACGGGAACGCCGACGGGAACTGCAGCATAGATGACACGGATCTCGCCATTATAGAGAGCATAATGTCCGGCGACCGCCAGCTGAAGGACTTCCCCTTCGCCGACGCCAACGCCGACGGCAAGATCGATTCGGCCGATATCGAGATCGTCAAGGATATCATGAACAAGACGGAGACGACCGTCAAGGTCCTCGACACCCAGGACAAGATCGTCGACGTCAAGTACCCCGTGGAGAACTTCATGGTCCTCTCCGGATCCAACCTCGCCCCTCTGATGAACATACTGGACGTGTCCGACAAGGTCGTGGCGGCCGCCTACAACAGATTCGACGAGATCAGGGACCACGGCATATGCGAGGGCATCGAGCAGGGAAGAATAGTCGAGCTGACCGTCAACGGTACCGCCGCGGATATGGACGCCATATCCAAGCTGGACACCCACACGATGTTCACCGAATACGGGAGCCACTACGACCTCGACAGCGACAAGAACATCAAGACGATGAACGACTGGGGCATCGACGTCCTGTGCATGGACTGCAGAGACCCTGGCGACGACACCAGGGCCATGGCTGTTTTCGGCATCCTGCTCGACAGGAGCGAGCAGGCCCAGAGCTACATCGACTTCGTCGATTCCGTGTACAAGGAGATCAAGAACATCGAAGGCGACAAGTTCGGAACAGCCACGGCCCTTCTCAGCGGCAAGAATGTCGGTCTGAGCGGAAGATCCTCGGGATACACCGCCATCCTCGAAGAGCTCGCGGGCGGCAAGAACGTCGCGGACTGGGAGGAGAGCAACAAGAAGTTCGAGCTCCACGACCCCGTCCTCCTGTCGGAGAAGTACCGCTCCGACATAGCGCTGCTCGGAGCCATCTCCAACTACAGCGGCGACGGGTTCTCCGAGAAGGACATCGCCAGCTACAAGGAGAAGTACTCCGACCTGGACGTATGGAAGAACGGAGAGGTCTACATCTACTCGACCTCCGTCCCCATAGTGTGCAGGGTGGCCTATTTCGCCGAGGCTCTGTATCCCGACCTCTTCGAGGACGGCTGGGCGAACGAGGTCCATCAGCGCTTCGTCGACACATACTTCGATACCCCGTACAAGGTGGACGATTCGAAGTTCATGCAGAGGATCAACCTATGACAGAGCCTCCCAGGAGACCGATTCCTGCCCGATACGCCATGAACGGAAGAGCTCCCCCGTGGACGATGTATCCCTATGAATGGGAGCCTATGCGCGGATCGCTCCGCAATCCGAATCCTCCTTCGAGGATTCAAAGAACGGACCTGCGCCTATAGGCGCGGTCCGGAAACATCTTGGACTCCTCCTGATGCGGAGGAGACCGCGGGCGGAAGCCCGCGGCATGGATCACTGCGCGTTTCCGACGGTGTCCTCTGCGGACTGGATGCACTTTGTGAGCACCGAGTACGCGTTTATCATATCGGACTCGCCGACGATGAATATCGTATCTGTGTGGCAGCTCACCGTCTCCTCGATGTTGATGCCGGCATCGGAGAGATTGGTGATCAGATATGCGATGACTCCGCTGGTGTCCACGATCTTCTCCGGGGACTTGACGGCGATCTCCACGAGGTTCTCCCTCACCTTTATCAGATTGAACCTTCCGACCGTGTCGATGATCCTGTCCTTGAGACGGGTGTCCGCGATGATGGTCACGGCCGATGCGGACTGGACGCACTGCATGATGCTGTCCTCGTTCCAGAGGTCCTTGAACAGGTTGTCCATCTTGTGGAGCACGGACCAGTCGTTCTTCGCGGTTACGATGCAGGTCTTCGTCCTCATCTCCAGCCTGCTGTCCTTCAGGATCTTCAGGATGCTCAGCTCGTGGTCTGTAGTGACCGAGAGCTTGGAGGAGTACCTGCGGCAGGCGATCATCACCGCCTCCTCGTTGTCGACCCCCATGTCCTTCATGATGGTCCTGGCGAGGGACGAGTAGTTGATGAGGCCTTTGGACACGCAGTCCTTGATGCTGGGGTGCGCATCGATGTACACGCGGGTGCGTTCGGCGAGGCTCTCCTTGACGGGGCTTTTGGGCATGCCGTGCGAATCGGTCTGATGGTATAATATATGTCCCTCACGGGACAAAAGGATTGTAAACGGTTTGATGTGCGGACAACCTGTCGGTTCAGGACAGGATGTCCGCCAGCGCGTCCGTGAAGACGTCGGTCTGCTCGGACGTTATTATGAGAGGAGGCACCAGGCGCAGGGTCTTCCCGTGCGCCACGTTCACCAGGATGCCCCTGTCGCGGCACTCCCTCTGGATCATGGACGCCGTCTCGGGCGAGTCCATCTCGATTCCGGTCATCAGGCCGTATCCGCGGACCTCGCGTATCTTATCCGACGGGATGGCGCGGATCTTGGAGCGCCATTCCTCTCCGAGGCTCTTGGAGTGCTCCACGATGCGGTCCCTCTTCATGATGTCGAGGGTCGCGCATCCTGCAGTGCACACCAGGGGGCTTCCGCCGAAGGTGGTCCCGTGCGTTCCGGGAGTCATCGTCGAAGAGAACTCCTCCGTCGACGATACCGCGCCTATGGGAACGCCTCCGCCGAGGGCCTTGGCCATGGTTATCGCGTCAGGAACCACGCCGAAGTTCTGGATCCCGTACCACTCGCCGGTGCGTCCGATGCCGGTCTGCACCTCGTCCACGATCATGAGCGCCCCGCTGTCGGTGCACAGGTCGCGCACGGCCTTGAAGAACTCCGCAGGAGCTGTTATCACTCCGCTCTCGCCCTGGATCGGCTCCACTATCACGGCGGCGACATCCTTGGTGATCATCTTCTTGACGGCTTCGGCGTCCCCGTACGGGAAGTACTCGTACGCATCCGATATCAGAGGCTCGAACCCGGACTGGTACTTCTTCTGCCCTGTCGCTCCCAGAGCGGCAGACGTCCTTCCGTGGAACCCGTCCAATGCGGACATGATCTTCCTGCGTCCGGTGTACTTGACGGCCATCTTCAGCGCGGCCTCGTTTGCCTCGGCGCCGCTGTTGACGAAAAGCGTCCTGTCTATCCCCGCGGGCGCGATGGACGCTATCCTCTCGGCCAGCTCGCCCTGCTGCTCCACATAGTACAGATTGGAGACATGGGCCATCCTGGCCGCCTGTGCCTGGACGGCCGCGACCCAATCCGGGTGGGCGTATCCCAGAGCGTTGACGGCGATGCCGGCGACGAGGTCCAGATACTCCTTCCCTTCGGTGTCGTACAGGTAGCAGCCCTTCCCGTGGGTGAACGCGATCTCCTGTCTCCCGTAGTTGTGGAACAGGTACCTGTCGCACTTCTCCTTCACTTGCTCGAACGATGTCATCTCGATCCCTTCACGATGAGCGTCCCGCAGGGGGCGCCTTCCATAGCCTTCCGGAGGCTTATCCCCGGATCCCTTCCGTCCACCATGCGGACGGCCTTCGCCCCGGCATCCAGGGCGGCGCGGCAGGCATCGACCTTGGGGATCATCCCCCCGGATATGGTGCCGTCCGCGATCATCCTGTCTATCTGTCCGGTGGTGACCTCGTCCAGTTTGGACGAGGGATCGGACACGTCGGTCAGTATCCCCGGGACGTCTGTTATCGCTATCATCTCGTCGACCTTCAGGCCGGCGGCTATGCCGGCGGCCATGGTGTCCGCGTTGACGTTGAGCATCCTCCCGTCGGCATCCTTCCCTATCGGGTACACCACGGGCACGATGCCGTCGTCGAGCAGGTCCATGATGCTCGACGGGTCCGTTCCTGAGACCTCGCCGACCAGGCCGAGGTCGACCTCCTCGCCGTCGACCAGAACGGGAGGCTTGCGGGTGCACACGGTGCAGAACCATCCCGGAATCCCCACGGCCTCGACGCCGCGCTCCTCCAGGCATGCGACCATGTCGGAGTTGATCCTCCTCAGGACGGTCTCGGCCACCTCCAGCGAATCCGCATCGGTGACGCGGACGCCGGCGACCTTCCTGGGGGACATCCCGCGGCGCTCCATCTCCTCGGATATCTCCGGCCCTCCGCCGTGCACGAGTATCACCCCGCATCCGGCAGAGCGGAGGTCGGCGACCTCCCCGGCCAGACGGAGCATGTCATCGCGGCCGCGTATCGCGTTGCCGCCGAACTTGAGCAGGCATACGGTCATCCGGATCAGCTCGCGTACTCCGCATTGATGCGCACGTAGTCGTACGTCAGATCGCATCCCCATCCGGTGACCCCGCATGTGCCGACCCCGAGGTCCACCAGGATGGTGACCTCCTTGTTGTCCATGGCCATGCGGACCACCTCGACGGACCTCTCGTCCTGGAAAACCGGCGCTCCGGAATCGAGGATCGGGACCTCCATGTCCCCTCCCTTGATCGTCAGACGGATGTTCTCCGGATCGAACTTCGCTCCGCTGTTGCCGACCGCCATCATCAGGCGCCCGTAGTTCGGATCGGATCCGAATATGGCCGCTTTCACGAGAGGGGAGTTGGTGATCGCCTTGACCACCTTGACCGCGTCGTCGCGGGACTCCGCTCCCGTGACATCGACGGTGATGAGCTTGGACGCGCCCTCGCCGTCCATGGCGATGGTGCGGGCGATCTTCGTCATGACGGTGCGCAGCGCCGCCTCGAACTCGGGATCGTGATCTGCGGGCTTGCTGTTGGACAACCCGTTGGCGAGAAGGATCGCGGTGTCGTTCGTGGACTGGTCCCCGTCGACGCTGACCATGTTCATCGTGTCGTTGAGGATCGACTGCCACACATCGGCGAAGTCCGGACCGAGCGTCGCATCGGTTGTTATCAGCGAGAGCGTGGTCCCGTGGAGCACCTGCATGTGCGGGGATATCATACCGCTTCCCTTGGAGATCGCAGCCACGTAGATCAGCGTCCCGTCAGACAGACGGGCGCGGACGGCGCACTCCTTCGGGATGGTGTCCGTGGTCATGATGGCTTCCTCGATGGTCTTGTCGGCGTTCGGACCGACATCGAGCGCACGCGCCGCGCGCGAGATCCCGTAGCGGATCTTGTGCATGTCGAGGAACCTGCCGATCAGTCCGGTGGACATGACCCCGACGAGCTTCGGGTCCAGGTTCAGCTCCTGGGCGACCGCCTGCTTCATCGAGTACACGTCCTCGATCCCGCGGTGTCCGGTCAGAGCGTTCGCGTTCCCGCTGTTCACCACGACCGCCTGCAGCTCCGGGGAGTTCTCCTTCATCATGACCTGGACCGGCGCCGCCTTGACGTTGTTGCTCGTGAAGGCGCAGTAGGCCCTCGCCGGGACCTCGGAATACAGCATGCCCATGTCCAGCGAACGGTACTTCACACCGCTGTGAACTCCGGCGGCCTTGAATCCCTGCGGGGTCGTTATCCCGCCGTCTATGATCTCTACCATATCAATCACACTCCGAGGCCGGGGAAATCGAGTCCGGCCGACTCTTCCAGGCCGAGCATCAGGTTCATGCACTGCACGGCCTGGCCCGATGCGCCCTTCACCAGGTTGTCTATCGCCCCGAAGGCGACGACGCGTCCGCCGAGGACCTTGGATGAAACCTCGGCGTGGTTGGAGCCCATCACCTCGCGGCTCAGCGGCTCCTGGACGTAATGCACGAAGCGCTCGGCCCCGTACTGTTTCATGTACACGGCGTCGACGTCCTCCTGGGACGCGTCGCCCTTCAGTCTGAAGTAGCAGTCCGACAGTATCCCGCGGACGACCGGAACGAGATGGGGGACGAACAGGAGGTCCATCCTCGACCCGGCGAACATGTCCACCGCCATCTCTATCTCGGGAGTGTGGCGGTGCGTTCCGACTCCGTACGGGATCACGGCTGTGGCGCAGTTGGGGTGGTGCGTCCTCGCGGACGGGACCATCCCCGCACCGGACGTTCCCGATTTGGAGTCTATGAACACATCCCCCTCCACCAGGCCGGACCTCATGAGAGGAGCGCAGGCGAGGATCGCAGACGTGGCATAGCAACCGGGATTGGCCACGAGGTCCGCTCCGCGGATCTTCTCGCGGAAGAGCTCCGGAAGGCCGTAGACGGCCTTCTCGAGGTTCTCCACATCGGTATGGTGATGGCCGTACCACTTCTCGTACACCGCCGGATCGCGGAGACGGTAGTCTCCGGAGAGGTCGATCGCCTTTACCCCGTTCTCCAGCAGCGCCGGGACCTCGTTCATCGCGACGCCGTGGGGCGTCGCCACGAACACCAGGTCCAGACCGTCCGTGTCCGATATCTTCTCCGTGAACTCCAGATCCACGTATCCGCGGAGATACGGATGCACCTCCGCCACGGGACGTCCGGCGTTCTGGCGGGACGTCATGGCAGCTATCTCGACGTCCGGGTGCCTGCACAGGAGGCGTGCCAATTCGCCTCCGGTGTATCCGGTCCCTCCGATGATGCCGACGCGTGTCATGGTTACCACTTCAGATTATATACACGGACCACCGACGATTCGGAATTAAAGGTATTGTTCGAAACCCGACACTAGATGTCTGCATCGTTTCCACAGGAACGGTATGGCTCCACGGAGACCCTTCCGTTCGCTCAGGAACGAAGGATGTCGCCCTTCCCCATCGGACACAAACAGGGACCTGTTGAACATCCCGACACTCGGTGACCGATAATGGACAGGAGCCCCCTTTGCCAGTATAAAGAGATTTATTAGAGGGGAGTTGCTCACCTCGGCCGATATACATGACAGCCAACAACGCTGAGAAGAAGACCAGAGACAAGGTCGTCCTCGCCTACTCCGGAGGACTCGACACCTCGGTCGCCATCCACTGGCTCCAGGAGCAGTACGACGTCGACGTGATCGCCATCGCGCTCAACCTCGGACAGCCCCCCAGCTCCGACGACATCGTCGCCCGCGCCCTCAGGAACGGAGCCATCAAAGCGGATTTCATCGACGTCCGCGAGGAGTTCGTCGACGGATACGTCTGGCCCTCCCTCAAGGCCAACGCCCTCTACCAGGACGTCTACCCCCTCAGCACCTCCATCGGCAGGCCCCTCATCGCGAAGAAGCTCGTCGAGATCGCCCAGCAGGAGGGCGCCAAGTACATCGCCCACGGCTGCACCGGCAAGGGCAACGACCAGGTGAGGTTCGACGTCAGCATCGTCACCCTCGACCCCGAGCTCAAGGTCATCGCCCCCATGCGCGAGTGGCACACCACCCGCGAGGAGGAGATCGACTACGCCAAGAAGCACGGCATCGAGATCATCGTCAAGAAGGAGAGCCCCTACTCCAGGGACGAGAACCTTTGGGGAGCGAGCTGCGAATGCGGAGTCCTCGAGGACCCCTGGGCCGAGCCCCCCAAGGACGTCTGGGAGAACACCGTCGACCCCGAGGACGCCCCCGACAAGCCCACCTACGTCGAGATCGGATTCGAAGCGGGCATCCCCGTCTCGCTCGACGGCGAGAAGATGGACGGAGTCGCCCTCATCGAGAAGCTGGACAAGGTCGCCGGAGACAACGGGGTCGGAAGGATCGACCACGTCGAGGACCGTCTCGTCGGAATCAAGAGCAGGGAGACCTACGAGTGCCCCGCCGCCGTCACCCTCATCACCGCCCACCGCGCCCTCGAGTCCCTCACCCTCCCCAAGGACACCATCGAGTTCAAGCGCCGCATCGAGCAGGAGTACTCCAGGATGGTCTACGACGGACTCTGGTTCGGAGGCCTCAGGGAGCCCCTCAACGCATTCATCGACAAGACGCAGGAGTTCGTCACCGGAACCGTCAGGGTCAAGCTCTACAAGGGCCAGGCCGTCGTGGTCGGCCGCAAGTCCCCGTACTCCCTGTACGACGAGGGCCTGAGCACCTACGCCGCGGGCGACAGCTTCGACCACACCTCCGCCGTCGGCTTCATCTACGTCTGGGGACTGCCCGGAAGGACCGTCACCAAGGCCCGCGCCAAGTCCTGCGGCTGCAAGAAGAGATGCGCATGAAGCAGGCCCTCTGGTCCGGCAGGTTCGAGGGCGGGATGGACGACTCCACCCTGGCCTTCACCTGCAGCCTGGACACCGACTCCCGCATGGCGTTCTACGACGTCATGGGGTCCCTGGCCCACGCCAGGATGCTGAAGGCCTGCGGGATCATCTCCCCCAAGGACGCCGACGACATCATCGAAGGATTGAAGGCGATCCTGAAGCAGGTCGAGGCGGAAACGTTCGAGTTCGACCGCTCCAGGGAGGACGTGCACACATGCATCGAGTTCGCCCTGACCGAGATGATCGGCCCCGACGGGGGAAGGCTCCACACCGCCAGGAGCAGGAACGACCAGGTCGCTACCGACTTCCGCATGTACCTGCGCGACGCCGCGCTCCATGCGGCGGGCGCCGCCGACGATCTGATGATGGCCCTGATCCGCATCGCGGAGACCAACGGCGAGACCGTCATGCCCGGGTTCACCCACATGCAGCACGCCCAGCCGGTCACGCTGGCCCAGCATATGCTGGCGCACGCGTTCAGGTTCTCCAGGGACGCGGACAGGTTCATGGACGCGTTCAGGAGGATGGACAAGTGCCCCCTCGGCTGCGCCGCCCTCGCTGGAACCACGTTCCCCATCGACCGCGGCATGACCGCGAAGGCCCTCGGCTTCAGGGAGCCCACCGAGAACTCGATGGACTCCGTCAGCGACAGGGACTTCGCCACCGAGCTCGCATACTGCTGCGC
>DAXO01000026.1:11331-13348 GCA_002506425.1 Methanomassiliicoccaceae archaeon UBA480
ATGGACGACCGCTACACCACGGGATCGTCCATAATGCCTCAGAAGAAGAATCCGGACATCGCCGAGCTCGTCCGCGGGAAGACCGGACAGGTGCTGGGATCGCTCACCGCCATGCTCGTCATGACCAAAGGGCTCCCGCTCACGTACAACCGCGACCTGCAGGAGGACAAGGCCCCCGTCATGGATGCGATGGACATAGTCATCTCGTCCGCAGGGATGATGGCCAAGGTCGTTTCAACGACGGCGTTCCACAAGGACAGGATGTCCTCCGTGACATCCGAGGGGCAGATCAACGCCACCGACCTGGCCGACTACCTGGTGATCAAAGGCGTCCCGTTCAGGGAGGCCCACGGCATCGTCGGAGCAGCGGTCAGGAGGAGCATCGACACGGGAGTGAACCTCGAGGACATGAGCCTCGAGCAGCTGAAGGAGTTCTCCCCGCTCATCGAGGAGGACGTCTTCCAGGTGCTGCCCGTCATGAGATGCGTCGAGAGGAGGAACTCCTACGGAGGAACATCTCCGGCTTCCACCGACGTGCAGATCTCCAAGGCCGTGGAGCAGCTCATGCTCCGCGACGAGGCCATCCGCCAGGAGCAGCAGCTCATCCAGAACTGCTGGAAGGCTCTGACCGAGTGATCGGCCGGATCTGAAAACCCTTTAACCCATTCTTTTACGGTCATATCACCATCAAAGTAAGTGATACAGTTACCATAAAAGTTAGAATTAAGTATAGATAAAGTTATGCTTCGAATATGCAAGTTGAAGACATACCACACTTCGATATGAACAACGATGTCTTCAATGCTCAGTTCAAACTCCAAAGCAGTCTAGAGAAGTGCCGCGGAATCGATGAAAAGATGATGCTAGGACTTGCCAAAACCTCCATGATACGCTCCGTGAACTCTTCACTGGCGATCGAAGGGAACGAGATGAGGCCGTACGAGGTCATGGACGTGCTCAATGGGAGGACCGTCATTGCTCCATTCGATGAAATTGTCGAGACCCGCAATGCCCTTGCGGCATACAGATCGATTGATGAGTTCAAAACCTGGTCCGTGGATGACTTTCTGAAAGCCCAGGACATCATGATGTTCGGTCTTGTGGAAGAGCCGGGTTTTAGAAAGCATTCTGTCGGCATCTTCGAGGGGCAGAAGCTGATCTACAAAGCTCCAGACCATGGCGCTGTAGAAGAGATGATAAACAAACTGTTCGACTGGGGCAGTAACGCCGACATCCCGGCCACGGTTCTCGGTGCGGTCGTTCATTTCTACATCGAATCCATCCACCCGTTCCCCGACGGCAATGGAAGGATGGGCAGACTCTGGAACTCCAAGATCCTCCATGACTCGGATCCGATATTCGATACCATATCTATGGAATCAGGGATCCGTGAAAGGAGAGAGGGATACTACAATGTTCTTGAAAGGTGTCAATCTCAGGATCCTCAGGATTGCACGGAGTTCATCGTGTTCTGTCTGGATTCCCTGGCGGATCAATTCGAAAACCTCTCGCATGTGACGGGGAAGCCCATGATGAGACTCATCGAAGCCATGGAAGACAGGCCCATGACATCCAGTGAGATAATGAGCAGCATGAAACTGTCGAACAAGCCTCACTTCATGAAAGCGTACATCGAACCGGCTCTGAAATACGGTCTCATCGCCAGGACAGAGGATTGTGCCAGAAGCCGCAATCAGATGTACCGCAAACTGGTAGACCGATGGGCGCATCGCTTCACGACATGGATCGGACTCCTATCGGCCCCTATGTTCCTAACAGCTCCGCTCCTGCGGAGGACCGCCAGCGCGTTGGACGCCATCGAATAGACCTTGTCGTCCGACAGACTGATACAGAATTCGTTTAATCGAATTAGAATTCAAAATCGTAAATTAAATTCGATTGATAATGCTTATCGAAAGCGATGCGCGTCCGCCGGCCCCTCAGAGACTACTCCATCTGATTCTGCCGATATCTGCGAAGACATGTGCGCGAATCTTGGAAACCGATATTCGCGCAC
>DAXO01000042.1:0-3027 GCA_002506425.1 Methanomassiliicoccaceae archaeon UBA480
GTCACATACGGATTCGCGAACAGCATCTCGATCGCGCGGATATCGTTGGCATCGGCCGCCCTGGAAAGAAGCTCCCTCCTGTATCCTGTGAGGGATTCGGCTATAGCCGCCGTGGACATCGCCTGCTCCTCCAGCCCTTTGGACATGAAGCCCACCCATTCGTCCAATGCATCCCTACTGCTGACGCCGTACATCAGATCGATGTACCTGTCGCGCCTCAGATCCAGATAGCCGCTCAGGAACAGCACCGGATATCTGAGAAGCCCGTCGCGGCGCAGCACGAGAAGGAGGAGGAGCCTCCCGACACGGCCGTTCCCATCCCTGAACGGATGTATGCACTCGAACTGGTAATGGGCGACGGCCGCCTTCTCAACCGTGTCGAACCGGGCCGAGTTGACGTATTCCAGCCAGTTGTCCAATAGATGATCCACAGCCTCGGGAGGCGCGGGCACCATCTTCGCCGTCTCCAGCGTATCCGTGGCCCGTCCTATGGCATTCTGACGGGTCTTGAATTCGCCGGGGATCTTGTCGCTTCCGCGTGCGCCTTCCATGAGAATCCTGTGGAGGGTCTTCACGAGATCGACCGTCAGACGTCCCCCGACAGGCACATTATCGAATCCGTAGAGGAGGGCCCTCCTGTAGTTGGCGATCTCACGGTTGTCCTCGATCCTCTCGGAATCGGACGGAGCCTCCTTCTCCGAGCGCAGGACGTCGTCTACAGTGGACCTGGTTCCCTCAATCGACGAGCTGGATGCCGATTCCATCAGGGAGATGTTCATGACCAGCATGCTGAAGACATCCTCTCCTGCCGATCTCAGCATGCCGTCGAGGCGGGCGAGCTCTCTCGCAGCGGCCGACTCGAGGGCCATAGTCGCGCGCGAGCATTCCCAATCGAAAGGAAGATCGTGGGGCTGGAAATAGCAATAGGCTCCGTTCATCCCCCATCTGACCTCCCCGGTCAGATGGCCTTTGAAGTCGGACTCGTCCATGAAACATTATGAAAATCAATATTTATAATACTTTATTTAATAACTATTTGATTTATCATATTATCATATTTTTTATCTATTCTGCTAGAAGGCAAACGTGTTTTGTTGAGCCCTCGTTTTAATTAAGTTATTTATATATTGATTTTAACAAAGCAGCCCCTCATGCCTTCAGCATGGTTATCGGCACCACGTAGACGCCGTCGTCGCGGAGCTCCGCGGTCTCGGCCGTCCCGCATATCACGCAGAGAAGAACAGGAGCCCTCCCGCCGGGCTGTCCTGCGATATAGTCGCGTATCCTGATCAGATTGCGTGCGCCCTCCTCGACACCGGAGCGTGTGAGCTTTATCTCGAATGCCCCCCAGACCCCGTCCGGCATCTCCACGACGGCATCGATCTCCTTCCCGTTCCCGTCGCGGTAGTGGAACAGGGAGCCGCCGAGCGATTCGGCGTATATCTGCAGATCCCTCTCGCAGAGCGCCTCGAAGAGGAATCCGAGCGTCTCATGGTCTCCGTCCAGACGTTCGGGAGTGGCTCTCATGGCAGCAGCCGCCAGGGACGGATCCGCCAGATGCCTCTTGGGCGTCTTACCCACACGGACCGACGATTTCAGATTCGGATTGAATGCGCGCTGATCCTCGATGATGTGCAGCCTTTCCAGAACTCCTCTGTATTTCACCAGCGTCTCCTGGGCCATAGGGGCGGAATCCGAATCCTCCGCCATGTCGGAACGGATCTTCCTGTCACTGGCGACGATGCTCTCGTTTCTCGCCAACGAGCGCAGAAGCATCCTCACAGTCTGAGGATTCACGGTTCTGTCGATGCGAGGAGCCTCATCCTCGGCTATGGACTCGACGAGCATGCGGTTGAACTCCATCGCATCCCCGACCTCCATTCCCAGGGTTCCCGGCCATCCTCCCCTCAGTATGAGGCCTATGATGCGCCCGATGTCCGCATCCCTCCATTCCGATTCTATCGGATCGTTACGGAACAACGAGGAAAGGGACACGGAACCATCGGAATCCCCTGATTCGAACAGCGACATCGTCCTCATGCGATAGGGACAGATCCTGGCGAATCCGTTATGGAGACTGGAAAGCACTCCATCGTCCGGAGTGGAAGAACCGCATAGGATGACCAGCCCCTTCGCACCCATCCTGTCGACGAGACGCTTGGTGGAATCCCATACGGCCGGAGCGAACTGCCACTCATCGATCAGCCTCGGCGCCTCCCCCACGACGGCCTCCTCCGGCCTTTCCTCGGCGAACCTCCTGTTGCGGTATCCGTTTGACGGATCGTCCAACATGAGGGCGCTGTTCGCATGATTCAGAGAAGTCCAGGTCTTCCCGCATCCTTTGGGCCCTTTGATGCATACCGCCCCGCAGATGCGCAATGCCTTCTCCAGAACCGCATCCATGTAGCGGAAACGATAGCCTTCGGGGGTCAGGACCATGATGCTCCGTGGATTTCACAGTTGATAATTCTTCCGAATTCGGCAAGATGATCTTTCCAATTTCGGAAAGATCATCTTGCGTTTTTCGGAATACGTTCAAGCACCCGCGATCACCAGACTGCCGATTTTGATATATGCGTTGGATTATACATCCGATATGCCCCTGAGAATCGTCTACGTCACAATCCAGAGCGTCGACTCGTCCACATTCCGCGCTCCTGCGGAGGATGTGTGCAGGAGGAACGGCTGGGACCTGGACCTGTTCTGCGCAAACGACGGCGAGATAGACGGGGACCCGCTGCTGTATCACGAGCTCGTTCTGAAATCCAAGGCGGCGGATCTGATCCTGGTGAGGGTCATGGCCGACCCCGTCAGGATGCACCGCTTCGAGCAGTGGGAGAGGATCCTCAGGGAATGCAAGGGATTCGTGTATATCTACTCGGGCAATCTGGACGTCTCCCTGGCATACAGAGACCTCTTCAAAGGCAGCGATGCGGAGTACATGCGCCTGCGCGAGTACGTCAGGGGACGCGGAAGGGAGAACGACGAGTCCATCGTCATGTGGCTCCACCTCATGCTCACCGGCGA
>DAXO01000042.1:3133-5303 GCA_002506425.1 Methanomassiliicoccaceae archaeon UBA480
CGCCTGGACCCCTCCAAGCCGACGGCGGGCCTCATGTTCACTTCGAATCTGTGGATCTACGGCAATCTCAGCCACATAGACGCGTTCATACGCGAGATGGAGAAGCAGGGCATGAACGTCATCCCGGTGTTCTTCGGGAACACGGCGTCGCGCACCCCCGGGCACGAGGGTTCCGTCTCCGTGGTGAAGGACTACTTCATGGACGAGGAGAAGAGGCGCGTCGACGTCCTGATAATGGCCACGCCGTTCTCGCAGCTCAACAACTCGAGGAACTGCGACGGGATATACACTCCGGACGAGCAGAACTTCTTCCATACGCTCACCGACGTCCCTGTGATACAGGCGATGTCCGTATCGTCGCACTTCTCCGACTACGAGGAGATGGCCGAGGGCATGGCCAAATCGGACTTCGCCATGAACGTGATATGGCCCGAGGTCGACGGGCAGATCATAACCGTTCCGTTCGCGAGCAACGAGCAGGGGCGCGGAGCCCCGAAGATGTACACGCCGATACCGGACAGGATAGCCCATCTGGTATCCTCCATCAAGAGATGGGCGGATCTCGCCCGCACACCGAGGAAGGACAGGAGGATCGCCATCCTGATGTACCAGTCCAGGCCCGATTCCGGAAGGATCGGCGGAGCCGCCGGACTCGATACGATCCAGAGCGTCAGAGACATGCTCGAGAGATACAGGGACCTCGGATACACGGTGGACCATGTGCCGGCCACCTCCAGGGAGCTCATAGACGAGATCCTCGACAACATAACGAACGACATGGAATGGTCGTCGGAGGAAAGGGTGAGGGACAAGGCCGCGGACATGGTGGGTTTGGACGAGTACCTGCCCGAATACCGGAAGCTGTCGGAATTCAACAGGAAGCGCATGGAGGCCAGCTGGGGGGAGCCTCCGGGCAAGGTCTCCGTCCAGGACGGGAGGTTCGTCATCCCCGGGATCGTGAACGGCAACATCTACATCGGATTCCAGCCCCTGAGGTCCTGGGCGGACCAGATGGAGGCGGTCTACCACGACCCCGTGGTCCCGATGCCCCACCAGTACCTCGCATTCTACAGATGGCTGAAGAACGATTTCGGAACGGATGCCGTGATCCATGTGGGGACGCACGGAACGCTCGAATGGCTTCCCGGGAGGAGCGTCGGACTGTCCGGCAAGTGCTTCCCCGACCTCGTACTGGACAGCATCCCGAACATCTATCCCTACGTGATAGACGATCCCGGGGAAGGGATCCAATGCAAGCGGAGGTCGGAAGCCGTCCTGATAGGGCACATGTGCCCGACCATGGCGAGAGCGGGGTCGTACGACACCCTGGAATCGGTCGACGGCCCGCTGCAGGAGGTGTTCAAGAACACCGCGGCCAAGGGCGAGCAGCGCAAGGCCATGATCGCCGAGGTCCTCGATGCCGCCAGGGCAGCGGATTTCCTCAAGGAGCTGGAGATACCTGAGGACATCTCCGTCGAAGATTTCGAGAAGGACCTCGGAAGGATCCACGACTACATATCGGACCTCAAGGACACGATAATAAGGGACGGCCTCCACGTCCTCGGCCGCGCACCCGAGGGGGAGCTCCTGGAGGAGAGCGTCTACTCGCTGACGAGGCTCCGCAACGGCGACGTGCCCTCGCTCAGATCATCCGTCGCGGACGCAATGGGCCTGGACCTTGATGGTCTTCTCGATGACCGCTCCGGCACGACCGGAGGAGAGCTCAACAGCGTGCTCGTCGACAGGATCGACGAGAGGACGTGCGCCCTGATCGAGGAGATGCAGTCCGCCGGCTACGATCCGGAGGCCTGCAGGAGGATCGCCGCCGGGATGGGTGGATCCGAGAAGCTGGCCCGCGTCGTCGACTACATCTGCTCGACCCTCGTACCCAACCTTGCCAGGATGACCGACGAGATGGACAACATGATGCACGCCTGCGACGGCGGATACGTCCTCCCTGGACCGTCCGGCGCCCCCACGAGGGGGAACGCCGACATCCTCCCCATGGGGAGGAACTACTACGGCATAGACCCGGACATCGTGCCCACGAAGGCCGCGTGGGAGATAGGCAGGCGCATGGCGGACCAGATGATAGAGAAGTACACCGAGGCCAAGGGGAGCTATCCGACCGAGATAGGCTTCATCATCTGGGCCACGGACACCATGAAGA
>DAXO01000042.1:5392-5520 GCA_002506425.1 Methanomassiliicoccaceae archaeon UBA480
TCGGCCTCGAACCGATACCGTTGAAGGAGCTCGGAAGACCGAGGATAGACGTGACCGTGAGGATCACGGGGCTGTTCAGGGACGCGTTCCCCAATCTCATAGACCTGATCGACGACGCGGTGAAGCTC
>DAXO01000087.1:0-3502 GCA_002506425.1 Methanomassiliicoccaceae archaeon UBA480
TCGCCCGCGCCCTGGCCATGGAGCCGGAGGTCCTCATCATGGACGAACCCACCGCCGGATTGGATCCGCAGATGTCGCTAAAGCTCATGGAGCTGGCGGAGCAGCTGCACCATGAGGGGACCACCATCGTCATATCCACGCACGACGTCGACCTAGCCTACGGATGGGCGGACGAGGTCCACGTCCTGAGAAGGGGCAGTGCGGTATTCTCGGGCGATCCCTCCGAGTTCTTCTCCGACAGCGAGAACGTCCATCTTTCGGGTCTGTTGCAGCCCTCCATGTTCCTGCTGAACCGCGGGATCAGCGGCATGCGCGGGATCCCCGAAGCACCGTTCCCCTGCACCGAATCCCAGCTCATAGCCAAGACAGGCTCGTGTGGGAGAGGAAGATTCAGGATCGTCCCGATATCGAACAGATTCGACCGTGAAATCATGGAGCATTCCATGACGGGATTGGATTCAACCGCTTCGAAGGGGATCTACGGCAAGCACGTCCGCAGGCTCCTTCCGCAGAGCATGCTTCCGATCGACTACGTCTTCGACGGCTTCGAGTCCTGCATGTCGGACTGTCTCATCGGAAGGGACACGGTGCTTTTCTGCGATGATAACTGCATCGACCTGATAGAAAGGAAGATCGGCATGCTCGAGGCATTCGGCTCCGCAGTAGCTTACGACATATCGGATGCGATGATTCCCGCAACCGCTTTTATGCATGAAAGCGATTGATTGACCGGAATACCATGGATGAACGGTCGTCCGAGCAGCTGAAATCCGATGTCGTCGAAAAGGCTAGGAGCCTGGGGATCGCCCTGGTGAGATCCTGCCCGGTGGAGAGATGGGACGAGCTGCCTCTGCAGGATCCCGAGTACCGGCCGAAGGCCATGATGCCCTGGGCAAGGAACGTCCTCGTGATGGGCATCCCCCTGTACATCCCGATGGTGGCATCGACGCCGTCCATGGTCTATCAGGAGCTGTACAACACCACCAACCGCGTCCTGGACGATGCGGCGTACCGCATGACGGGATTCCTCACGGGACTCGGATACAGAGCCATGTACTTCCCCCGCGACGGATACTTCGGGATAGACGTTCTGCTGAAGGACCACACGGCGGCATTCTCGCACGTCCTGGCCGCATACTACTCCGGAATGGGCACGATAGGGGACAGCCACAATCTTCTGACGAGGGAGTTCGGCCCGAGGGTGCGCATGGTCTCCGTGGTAACGGATGCTCCGCTGGAACCGGACGGCATGCTCGAGGAGGACCAGTGCATACACTGCGGCAGATGCCTGCGGGACTGCCCGTCGCACAGCTTCTCGGACGACGGCTCCCGCCCGTACCGCATGGACATGGAGGCGTGCACCAGATACCACATTCATCTGAAGGAGCAGCACCATTGGCCCTGCGGGATCTGCATCAGGACCTGCCCCGTAGGGGAGGACATGCGCAGATACCGCGGCACCGTCCCGATGACGCCGGAGGGCGTCGCCCACTGCGGGAAGAAGGGATCGCGACGATCGCTCCCTGCTTCCATCCACGGATCTCAGATTCCCGTCGCGGACGATCCTCCTGTAGAAGCGTGCTATGGCATCCGAAGGATCGCTTCCGCACTCCGAGATTATCCTCTCGGCCTCCGCCTTGAGAACGGAATCCACCCGGGCGTTGATGACGGAACCTCTTCCGCAGGACGGGATGTCGGAGGATAGCTCGTCGCAGAACGATGCGATGTACTCGTTGTACCTCATGCCTCTGGCGCGGGCCATGGCGCGGACGAGATCCGTCGTTCCCGAACCGTATTGTGACGACTTCTTCTTCCTCTGGGCCAGCTCCGGATACCCCAGATGCTCCGCTATGTCGCGTAGGACCGCCTTGCGGGAATCCATGTCCCGGGGCCTGAGGTCCTCCGGGTCCAGATCCGATATGCGCGATACCACTTCGGGATCCATGTACGGATAGACGAGCGTCTTGCCGAAATGCTCCGCGATGCTCAGCTCGCACGGGACCGAAACCTCGAGGAGCCTCTGGACGCTGGCATCCCTGAGGGCCTCGTAGGCCTCCTGCGACTGACCTACGAACTTGGCGCATCCCATGAAGTACTCGTCGGAGCCCTGCCCGGATACGATCACATCCTCCTCCGCCTCCTTACACACGCTGTAGAGCTGGAGCTCATACGAGACGGTGAACGGATCGGTGATCCCCGTGGCGCCGATGATCCCTCTCACGAGGTCCTCGATATTGGACTTCGATATCCTCACATGGGTCCAGGGCAGGCCGAGGCGCCGGGAAAGGTCCTCGGCCATAGCCACGTCGAACGCTCCCGTCGTCCCGCATGTGTAGAGATGGACCGAATCGGCATAGCGCGTCGACAGAGCCGACACGAGCCCAGAATCGAGCCCTCCGGAGCATGCCACCCCGACCCTCTTCCCTTCGGTCCCGCGCCTGACGGCATCGACTATCGCATCCTCCAGATCCGAATACCTGTACGCCATATGACGGTCCGTACTCCTGACCCGGATAAAAGGACGATGCAGGATGCATCCGTGTTGCTGACGTATCATCCGGCTTCAAGGCCCGGCAGCATGCATGGACGCAGAATAGTCTCGATAATCGCCAGCCCGCGCAGGGAAGGCTACGGTGCGACGCTGGCCGGAAAGGTCTCGGAAAGCGCACGCGCTGCAGGGGCGCAGGTCGACAAGCACCTCCTGAACGATGTGAGGACGTTCCGCCAGTGCCAGAACTGCGAATCGTGCAAGAGGGGGAACGGGAGATGCATCCTGGATGACGATATCTCGCCGATCATCGACGCAGTGAGGGATGCGGACGGCATCCTGCTGTGCACGCCCATCGCATTCAACGATGCCGACGGCCTCTTCAAGATGGTCCTCGACAGGTTCTACTGCTTCCTGGACGCGAACGCTGCAACCGTCATGCCCAGGGGCAAATCCGTCGCCGTCATCGTGACGGCGGGGGCGGACGAGTCCGGCGCCGAGCGCGTCTCCAAAGGCCTGGAAGACATCATGACCCAGCATTTCTTCTGCGAATCCGTCGGAAGGATAGCGTACTGCACCTGGATGATGCCTCCCGGCATGCCAATCGACGACGACGTCATCGCCGAAGCCGAGAGCATAGGCCGGAGGCTCGCCGGGATCGACAGCGGTTCGTCTTGATCAGCCACCAGCAGACCGCGAAGAATCCGATCAGATACGCGGCGAGGATCGCCACCGAATCCATCGGGATGCCGGCATCGAGCATTATCCCCCTCATCAGGACACTGACATGGGTCAGAGGAAGCGCGTACACAGCCACCGAGGCCGCCTCCGGAAGCGCATCGACATCGAACAGGGTACCGCACATGAAGGTCATTGGCACTATGACGAGCGACGAGAACATGTTCAGCTTCTGCGTCTTGTTGACCAGCATCCCTGCGAGCAGCCCCAGCAGCGAAAACATGAGGGCGGCGAAGAACACCACTACGAACGCCATCGGATCGATCCCCACGTCGG
>DAXO01000087.1:3575-6556 GCA_002506425.1 Methanomassiliicoccaceae archaeon UBA480
TGAACAGGACACAGCAGCAGCTCGTCGAAGCTCATGTAGAAGAGCCTCTGGACGAGCACTTTCATCGACACAGTGCTGAACGTCGCCGACAGCGTCGTCAGCGCGACTATGCCGGGGACTATGAAGGCCATGTATGCATCGGGATCGCTGGAGACGCTTCCTCCGATTCCGAATCCGAAGGCCAGCAGGTACAGCAGGGGACCCACCAGGGTCGTCACGACAACCTCCGGGAGGTTCTCCCTTATGTACACGAGATCGCCCCAGGCCACGCGGTACGCCTCGTCCAGTACCGTAAACGGGTTGATCATGCCAGCCTCCCCCTGTCCTCTCCGGTCAGCTCCAGGAACACATCCTCCAGAGTCGTCCTGCGGATATTGAAATAAGAATCGCCGAGGGTCTCGGAATAGCGCTTGGCCTCGTCCCTCGTCGGGAAGTGGCGGACCTCCATCCTGCCGTCGTGCTGATATTCTACGGAAACGCGTCCGATCATGTCGCGGAGCTCGTCCACCGTTCCCACGGCGACCATCCTGCCGTGGTTGATTATCGCCACGCGGTCGCACAGGGACTCCGCCTCCTCGATGTAGTGCGTGGTCAGGAATATCGTCGTCCCCCTGCGGTTCAGATCGAGGACCAGATCCCACAGGAGATGCCTGGATCTCGTATCCAATCCCGCTGTTGGCTCGTCGAGGAGAAGAAGCTCGGGCCGATGGACGATGGCGCATACGATCGAGGCCTTCCTCTTCCATCCGCCGGAAAGGCTCTCGACCTTCCTGTCCATGTACTCGTCCAATCCCAGGAGATCGGCGGCGTACTCCATGCGGGATTCTATCTCCCCTTTCGGGATCTTGTGGAGCATCGCATGCTGCTTTATGTTCTGGCGGACGGTGAGGTCCTTGTCCAGGGCGATGTGCTGCTGCGCTATCCCTATGAGCCTCCTGGCCTCGAGATAGTCGGTTGCGGTGTCGTGGCCGTCGATGAATACCTTCCCGGAGGTCGGCCTCTGTATCGTCGTTATGGTCCTGATGGTGGTGGTCTTCCCGGCCCCGTTAGGACCGAGGAAGCCGAATATCTCGCCTTTCCTGACCTGGAAGCTCAGGCCGTCCACTGCCGTGAAGTCTCCGAATCTGACCACAAGGTCGCGGACATCCGCCATGACGGCACATTCCGCATCTCCAGAATGATTCGTAAGAAGGTTATCCGTATCCCGGTGCATGTCTTGATCGGACCTCCATCCGTATCGTCCGTATATAATGGATTAGTCATCCAACTGACCGCCCTGATCAGGAGCGCCCGCGGATCATTATGCGACGGGATATCAGGACGAATGCGACGGACCATGCCAGCAGGATTGCGGCGGATGCCCAGGGGAACGGATCCCCGAGCATGACCGCCCTTATGCACGAGGTCGTATGCGTGAGCGGAAGGAGGCCTATCGCGGCCTGGATCGGCCCGCCCATGCCGTCCAGAGAGAAGATGGTCCCGCACAGGAATGTCATCGGCATCACGACGAGGGCGTTGAACAGATTGAGTGTTATGTGCGAATTCGCAAGCATGCCCGAGACGACCCCGAGAAGGCCGTACATCAGGCACGAGAGCACTATGACGATCGCCGCGTATGCGGAGAGGATCATATCGGGGCTCAGCGCCAGGCCGATCGTATAGAGGATCGCGCAGCTGATGAGCCCGCGGACCATCCCCGCATATGCCTTCCCCAGGATTATGGCGGAAGGGGACATCGAGCAGAGGAACAGCTCGTCGAAGCTCTGATAATACGTGCGCTGGAGCATCACCTTGGTCGCAACGGTGCTGAAGCAGGCCGTGAGCGTCGTCATGGCGACCACTCCGGGGATCATGAACGAGAGGTAGTCCCTTCCTTCGACGGTCATGCCGCTTCCCAATCCGTAACCGAAGGCGAACAGATACAGGAGAGGGGTGACGAGGCACGTGGCCAGGACGACCGCGATGTTGCGCCTGATGAAGACCATGTCGATCCATGCTACGCGGAAAGAATCGGCGAGGATGCTCATACGCGGAACTTCACCTCCTCCACGGCGCTGACTTCGCGCCCTGTCAGTTCGAGGAACACATCCTCCAGATTCGTGGCCCTGGAAGCGGACGGCGTGCCCGGAGGGAGAGAATCCAGGAAGGCGCGGGAGTCCTCCCACGAGCGGAAGTACCTGTGCTCCTCGGCTCCGCTCTTCCCGTATTCGACGGCCCAGGCGCCGATCGACTCGCAGAGCTCCTTCGGGGTTCCGACGCGGACCAGCCTTCCGCGGTCTATTATGGCGACGCGGTCGCAGAGGGCCTCGGCCTCGTCCATGTAGTGCGTGGTGAGGAACACAGTGCGGCCATCGCCGTTCAGACGGCGGACCAGCTCCCAGAGCATATGACGGGACTGCGTGTCGAGGCCCGCGGTAGGTTCGTCCAGGAAGAGCAGGGACGGCTTGTGGATGAGGCAGCAGGCTATCGCAACGCGCCTCTTCCAGCCTCCCGATAGGTTCACCACAAGCCTGTCACGGTACGGCTCCAGCCCCATCATCTCCACCAGAGCGGATATGCGCGTATCGGCTTCCGCCTTCGGGATGCGATGGAGGACAGCATGGTAGCGGATGTTCTCCAAGACGGTGACGTCGCGATCGAGCGAGATGTGCTGCTGCACGATCCCTATCTCCTCCTTGGCGCGGTCGCCGAGGCCGGACACCTCTCTTCCGTCGATCTCGACGATGCCCTCCGTAGGAGGAGAGAGCGTGGTGAGCATGCGGATGGTCGTGGTCTTGCCGGCTCCGTTGGGTCCGAGGAATCCGAATATCTCGCCTCTGCGGATCTCGAGGTCTATGCCGTCCACTGCCGTGAAGTCTCCGAACCTCTTCACCAGACCCTTCGCTCTGATTGCGATATCGTTCATCGAATTCCCTCGATTGTCGATACTGAATCTCAAGATGCACCCTCTCATCTTCGAAACACACCCGAAGAGATTAGAC
>DAXO01000045.1:0-289 GCA_002506425.1 Methanomassiliicoccaceae archaeon UBA480
TACGATGATGAGAAGGAGACTTTCGACAAGGTGATAAGGAAGACCATCCCGACGGAGTACATCAGCGGATGCATCCCTCTTCTCTGCAGGATGCTGGAGAGGCATCACGGCGTCAAGCCGATCATCCTCATCGACGAGTACGACCGCGCGGTTTCCGATTCGTTCGGCAGCGAGTCGCACAGACCCATGATGAATCTTCTCGGAAAGATCATGGGTGCCGCGCTGAAGAACAATACCCATCTCCAGATGGCGTACGTGACCGGCGTGATGCAGATCGCCAAGGAGAGCA
>DAXO01000045.1:336-13696 GCA_002506425.1 Methanomassiliicoccaceae archaeon UBA480
GGGTCAACAACATCTTCTCCACAGAATCGGATGAGATGTTCGGGTTCACCGAAGCAGAGGTAAAAAGGATACTATCTGACTACGGGCACCCTGAGAGATTCGAAGAGGCGAAGTCGTGGTATGACGGATATCGCTTCGGAGACGTAGAGGTATACAATCCTTTCAGCATCATGAACTATGTTTCAGAGAAGTTCGAACCTGCGTCTTATTGGGTGAACTCAGGAGGCGATTGGATTGTCAGGAAGCTTCTTAAGAGCATCGATGACCGGAATTATGGGAACATTCTGAAGCTATTGGCAGGAGAGGCTCTGACAAGGGAGCTGAGTCCGACAGCCGCATATTCCGAAATTAGCGGCGCGGGCATTTCCCTGTATAGTCTCATGACCATGACTGGATATCTGAGGGCAGTTCCCATCGGAGATGGAGATTATAACATATCTCTGCCGAATAGAGAGGTTAGAAACCTTGTTACAACCGTGATGGGAGCCGTTGAACCTGTCGGAAGGAGTACAATCGATGAGTTCAACGAAGCTGTCCTCGAAAAGAACGGTAAGAAAATAGAGTCTGCCCTCGGTACTGTCCTCCTGTCGGGAAGCTACTTCAATCTTGTGGATGAGAATTCGTACGTCTTGGTGGTGATGACCCTTATGCATGCGATGGGTCGCAGATACGACATCCGTACAGAAGTGGAGCAAGGAAACGGAAGGATCGATCTAATAATGAGGCCCAGGTCTGCCGGGACCTTTCCCATGGTGATGGAGTTCAAGAAAGTGAGCTCCGAGAAGGAACTGGTTCCAGCTGCTGAAGCTGCTATCAAGCAGATCCATGAGAAGAAGTACTATCTCGGAATGGAAGGGGATGTTATTCTGATGGGCATGTCGTTTTTCGGCAAGATTCCTCGGGTTCTCATCGAGGCGGTCCGCGCAGATCATCCGGATTGTAGAAAGGCATGACCCTTTCGACATCCTCGTTGAACAGTCTGTAATGATGCCTCGTGGCGGCTTCCATAAATACGATCCGGTCGCAACTACGTGTATTGAGTTCGCATAGACATTCGTCACGCGACTCTTCCTCGTAGCGGTCAAGTGTCGTTAGATAACGCTTTTATCGATGTCGTCGGTACGGTCGACAGGATATAATGACCGACGAATGGATTCGTGTGGCGGCGCCGGCGACCACCTCCAACATAGGGGCGGGATTCGACGTCTTCGGACTTGCTCTGAAGGAGCCCTATGACGTGATCGAGGGAAGGAAAATCGACTCCGGCATCATCATATCTGAGGTCAGCGGACCCGGTTCCGAGGGGATCCCGAAGGATCCCGAGAAGAACTCGGTCGGAATCGCGGCCGCCGAGGTCCTCCGCAGATGCGGTGCGGATTTCGGTATAGAACTGAAGATCAAGAAGGGTATCAGACCCTGCAGCGGTATAGGGTCTTCCGGCGCATCCGCGGCTGGAGGAGCCTATCTGGCACACATCCTCTGCGGAGAGAAGCTTACCCCCACCGAGGTTGTGCTGTGCGCTGCCCATGCGGAGGATGTAACGTCCGGCGGATTCCATGCGGACAACGTGGCGCCCTGCGTCCTTGGAGGATTCACCATCATACGCTCCTATGAGCCCTTCGAGGTCGTGAAGATCGAGCCCCCCAAGGATCTGGGTATCGTCATAGCGATGCCTGACGTAATGGTTCCCACTAAAGAGGCCAGGGCCATCCTGCCCAAGGAGGTCTCCGTCAAGGACATGGTCTTCCATATCGGCAACGCATCCACGATGGTGTATGCCATGATGACCGGCGATCTCGGGCTCATAGGAAGGTCCGTCAAGGACGTGTTCTCCGAGCCTGCCAGGGCCTGCCTGGTCCCATACATCAAGGAGGCTGAGTCCCAGGCCAAGTCGAACGGCGCCATCGCGTCCTTCCTCGGCGGATCGGGGCCCTGCATAATATCATTCTACAACAAGAGCTCCCACGAAGGGGAGCACATAGCCGAGAGCATCAGGAGGATGTACTCGGAGCACGATATGAAGTGCGATACCTGGATCACGGAGCCCGGCTCCGGTTGCAGGAGGATCTGAAATGGCTGCACACAAGGTTATCTGCTGGGACTGCGGAGCGGAGGTCGACGACCCGTTCGTCAACACCTGCCCCAAATGCGGCGGTCTTCTGACCGTCAAGATGGATCTCGAACCCGTCAAGGAGATGAAGCCCGAGGATCTGCGCTCGGTTCCCATGGGAGTATGGAGGTACGCGCCGTTCATGCCCGTGGACCCCGCGCACAAGGTCTCCATCCAGGAGGGCGGGACCCCCCTGTATCCGACCAGGGCCCTCGGAGCCGAGGTCGGAGTCGTCAATTCGTTCGTGAAGTTCGAGGGGCTCAACCCCACCGGTTCCTTCAAGGACCGCGGCATGACCATAGGGGTCTCCCGCGCCAACGAGCTCGGAGCCAAGGTCGTGGGATGCGCCTCCACCGGGAACACCTCCGCCGCCCTTGCGGCATATGCGGCCAAGGCAGGGATGAAGTGCGCCGTCTTCCTTCCCTCCGGAAAGGTCGCAATGGGCAAGCTCGCCCAGGCCCTGTTCTTCGGAGCCAAGGTCCTCTCCATCGACGGCAACTTCGACGATGCCCTCGCTCTCGCCAGGAAGATGGCCGAAGAGAAGAAGCTCTACCTCCTCAACTCCATCAACCCGTACAGGCCGGAGGGACAGAAGTCCGTGCTGTTCGAGATCATGGACCAGCTGAGGTATG
Organism: Methanomassiliicoccaceae archaeon UBA480; assembly: GCA_002506425.1. GTDB lineage: Archaea > Thermoplasmatota > Thermoplasmata > Methanomassiliicoccales > Methanomethylophilaceae > Methanoprimaticola. Next base: position 3,079 of record DAXO01000045.1, read on the forward strand.
ATGTCCCCGACAGGATCATCCTTCCCGTCGGCAATGCCGCCAACATCTGGGCCGTCTACAAGGCCATCACCGAGCTCCAGGAGGTCGGATGGATCGACAAGGTGCCCATGCTGACCGGAATCCAGGCCGAGGGCGCGTCCCCGGTCGCCAAGGCCTTCGCCCACCACACCGCGGACTTCATCCCCGAGGAGCATCCCGAGACGGTCGCCACCGCTATCAGGATCGGAAACCCCATCAGCGGAAGGAAGGCCCTGAAGGCCATCTACTCCACCGGAGGATACGCGACCACCGTCACCGACGAGGAGATCATCAGCGCTCAGCAGCTCCTCGGAAGGAAGGAGGGCGTCTGCGTGGAGCCCGCTTCCGCCGCATCCGTCGCAGGACTCAGGAAGCTCCGTGCCGAGGGAGTCATCGACAGGGACGAGCGCGTCGTGTGCATATGCACCGGCAACGGCCTGAAGGACCCCGACACCATAATCAACAACTGCGCCCCGCCCATACAGTGCGGGAACTCCGTCGCGGACGTCGAGAGGATCCTCTCCGAGTGATCCGTCCAAGGAAGGGGGCCGAGCGCCCTCTTCCACTTTAGACAACTTATCAAGCAACTTCGGAAATCGAAAAGGCTGGACTGCCGCGGTCCGTCGGCATGCCCGTTCTCGTCCTTTCCTGCATCGTGCGATTCCGCGCCGGGCTCCCCGTAAGCCGCGGCCATCTCGTCGAGCATCGCGGCCTCCTCCTCTGAAGGAGAGGAGTATCTCTCCTCTGTCCTCCCCCCTCCGGTCTGCTTCACGAGGCTGGCGGCCAGGGACGGCCCGATGCCCGGCATCATGGCCAGGGCCTTCACATCCGCTGTCGCCAGATCGGATCTAGAACGGTATCCCGCGTCGTACAGTCTTCTCGCCCTGCTGCGGCCGACTCCGCGCAGGGAGACCAGGTCCACAAGCTCCTCCGTCACGCCGTATCTTATCCTGACCGTGAGTGGGCGGATCCTGCGGATGGCATCCGGATTGAAGATGTAGGCTATCTCGGACATGGCGTAGATTATCCAGTCCATCATGTCGACCTTTGAGCGGATGTCGCCGGGACCTATGCCGAGGGTCTTCGTCATCGTCTCCTCGTCGGTCTCGGAGATCCATTCATCGATCAGGAGCGCAACCTTGAGATCGCTTTTGAAGAGCTCGTACATGTATTCGTCGCAATTCATCGGATCCACCAGGAAGCGTTCATCGAATTCATCGATGAGAGCGTTCAGCCTGTCCTCGTCCGCCTTCTTGGGGTACATACCGATCACATCCGGGGTCATGGCTGCGGCTATCAGTATCAGTATATCCTCGGTGGATTCGTCGATCCTTTCGACGGCGTCGCGGAGCATCGATGCGGAGACCGGGTCTATGTACAGGTCGGAGACCCTCTTGCCGAAGGGAAGCACCGCTATGCGGTCTCCTATCCTCTCGGCCATCTTCTCCCTCACCAGGTAGTCCACCGTTTCGGACACCACGCTCTCGACTCCGAGGAGCTGGGATGTGGTTCCGAAGAACGTGTCGCGAAGGAATTCCACGATCCCGTCCTCGGTCTCCGCGTCCCCCGTTGCCAGGATCCCGAGGATATGTCCTTTGATGGCGTTCCCGACGAAGAGCTTGGATTTGACCGTCTCCGTGTCATGCTCGATATAGTCCTCGAACAGATGGTCTGAGTCCCTCTGGTTCTTGGCGACCAGCACCGCTTCTCCGTACGGGTCGTAGCCAGGTCTTCCGGCGCGCCCGCACATCTGCTTGACCTCCATGACGGAGATCGGAACGTTGGAACCGTTCTCGAAGCGGTGGGTATCCCTCACAACCACCCTGCGGGCGGGCAGGTTGATCCCCGCTGCGAGGGTAGGCGTTGCGACGATGCATTTGATCCTCCCGGCCTTGAACGATTCCTCGACGGTCCTCCGCTGTCCGTAGGTGAGTCCCGCATTGTGGAAGGCGGCACCTTTGGACACGAGGGTCGCGAGCTTCCTGCCCATATCGGTGGATTCCGCTTCGCCTTCCAGAGCCAGCTTCTCGGCGGCGGTCAGCTCGTGGCCCGCAATCGGGGCCAGAACGTCGGCCACACGGGATGCCACGGCTTCCGTGGACCTCCTGGAGTTGACGAACACCAGGCACTGCCCCCCGTCCTGCACGGCCTGGACCACGAGCGATTCCACTTCATCGCCTTTGCCGGGCACTTCCACCGTCCTTCCGTCCTCGAATCTCAGCTCCCCGTCGAGGTAGACGCCCTCGTGGAGGGGGACCGGTCTCCAGTCGCTGCGCACCAGCTCGGCATGCAGCCACTCGGCAAGGTCGGATGCGTTGGATATGGTTGCAGAAAGAGCTATGATCTGCATCTCCGGAAGCTTCCGGATGAGCTTGGTGAGGGCTATCTCCAGGGTCGGCCCCCTCCCCGGATCGTGGATCATGTGGATCTCGTCGGCTATGACGAGGCGAACCCCTTCTATCCATGGGCTCCCGTGCCTTATCATCGAATCCGTCTTCTCGGATGTGGCGACGACGACATCCGCGTCGGACAGGCCCCTGTCCTCGCTGTCCAGATCGCCCGTGCTCATGTGGACCTTGAATCCCATGGCATCCGCGAATCTCTGGAAGTCGTCGCGCTTCTCCGATGCCAGAGCCTTGAGCGGCACGATGTATAGCACCCTGCCTCTCTTCTCAGCCAGCATCTTCAGCGCGGGGATCATCCCTATGAGCGACTTTCCGCTCGCGGTGGGTATGGCGGCCACGAGGTTCCTCCCCTCGAGAGCCACCGGCACGGCCTCGGCCTGCGGTGGATGGAGCTCCCTGAAACCTGCTGAAAGAAGCAGGTCGGAAACGGAGTCAGGAATGTCCAGCTCGTCTACCCTCATGGATGCTCGGAATATCGCGACGGTTATGTATTTGTCGCGCGGACCGCGCATCCTTCCCCTCATGTTTAAGAACGGTGCGCCAATCATGTGTCAGATGAATTCCAGGACGATTTCGATTTTGGCTGTATCGGCGCTCCTTCTGATGGCGGTTGCCGCCGCGGTCCCTTCGTCCGACGCAGATTCCACGTCGTTCTACGAAGGGCAGCTGGACGTCAACGGCTCCAAGCTCATGGAGAAGCTGGAGGGCATGTTCGCCGAGGCCGAGAAGAACCCCTCGGACAGCATTTCCGTCAGCTATGCCTTCGAGAAACCGATACTCCTCGACGAAGGCACCGCGGAGTCGTACGCGAAAGGTCTGGTCAAGGATGTCCTGGCTGCATACTATCTGTCGGATCCGTCGCCCATATGGCTGTGGGATCTGCCCGTGTCACCGGTCTCGGATGTCGATACGACATCTGCGAAGACGACGGTGACCCTCGACGGCAGGACCGTGACCTACGATATCCTGATATCGGTATCCTTCGAACTCTCGGTCCCGGACAGCTTCAGGAACGATCCGTCGACGGAAACAAACGAGATCCTTACGGCCATCGAGGCCGTCAAGGCCGAGCTGTCTGCGTACGAGGGGTCCGTAGAGGACAAGGCGTCCTCGATCAACGACAGGCTCAGGGGGATAGCGTCGAAGACCGATGAAGAAGGCACGGTGAGCACGATATACGACGCCCTGGTCGAAGGAGAATCCTCTTCGGCCGGAGTGGCCGCCGCTTTCACTGCCCTCTGCAGGGCCAGCGGGATGGACGTCGTCACCGTGGCGGGTTCCGTCATGACGGGTTCCGACGGCTCCATGGAGGCCGGATACTGGAATGCCGTTCTCGACGGGGAGTCCTGGTACGCCGTCGACTGCACGTGGAACTCTTCGACGTCTAAGAACTGCCTTATGGCCGGAGTGACCACGGAGATGTCATTCGCTCAGTCCACGGAGAGGTTCGGCTCCACCCACTCAGCGAATGCCTCGCAGCTCGGTTCGTCCCTCGAATCGCCCCAGATCTCGAATTCAGGTGTTGAATGGCCTGATGAGAGGGGATTCTTCGAGAAGTACGGCATGTATCTGTTCGCAACCCTGGTCGCCGCCATAGTGGTGATAACTCTGTTGCACGCCGTTCGCGTCGGAGACGTGTGAACTATGGGGGATAATTACATTACTATATATACAACATCAAACACACACTTACCGGAGGAGATAGCATGACAGAAACGGAGGAGAGGAACAGCAGACCCTCTGGAAAACCCATCGAGGAATGGGTGGAGGAGCAGACGTTCACCTCTACCGAGGACATCGAGATCCCCAAGCTCATGGCGGATCGTGTCATCGGGCAGGAGGAGGCGGTCGACGTCATGAAGAAGGCCGCGTACCAGAAGAGGCACGTCATGCTCATCGGGGAGCCCGGTACCGGGAAGTCTATGCTGGCGAACTCGATGGTCGAGTATCTGCCCAAGGAGGACCTCCAGGATATCGTGGCGTATCACAATCCCGAGGATTTCAACGAGCCCAGGATAAGGGTGTTCCCCGCAGGCAAGGGGAAGGCTGTCGTGGCCGAGCAGAAGGCCGCAGCGGCGGCGCAGAGGAACCAGCGCAACACCGTCTACATCTACGTGTGCATGGCCCTCATCATCCTCGGAGTGGTGGCTTCCATACTGTTCAACAACTTCACGATCGCTCTCGTCGCGATGATGGGCGCGTTCATCATCGTGATGCTGTTCAAGACACCGGGCCAGACCCGCACGGACACGATAATCGTCCCCAAGCTCCTGGTCGGTCACGATCCGGGCGACATGCCGCCTTTCGTGGATGCAACCGGAACCCATGCGGGAGCACTGCTCGGAGATGTCAGGCACGATCCGTTCCAGTCCGGAGGACTCGAGACGCCTTCCCACGACAGGATAGAGCCCGGGGCGATCCACAAGGCCAACAAGGGCGTGCTGTACATCGACGAGATCAACATGCTGAAGATGGAGTCGCAGCAGGCGCTGCTCACCGCTATGCAGGAGAAGAAGATGTCCATCACCGGTCAGTCCGAGCGCTCTTCCGGAGCGCTGGTCAAGTCCGAGCCGGTCCCGTGCGATTTCATCCTCGTGTGCGCAGGCAACCTGGATGCCCTCCAGGGAATGCACCCCGCACTCAGATCCAGGATACGCGGATACGGGTACGAGGTCTACATGAAGAGCACCATGCCCGACACGGACGAGAACCGCATGAATCTGGTCAGGTTCGTGGCCCAGGAGGTCCGCAAGGACGGCAAGATCCCCCACTTCGACAAGTTCGCGGTCGGAGAGATCATCAGGGAGGCCCAGCGCCGCTCCGGAAGGAAGGGCGAGCTCACCCTCAGGATGAGGGAGCTGGGAGGACTTGTGCGCATAGCCGGAGACATGGCGAAGGAGAGGAAGGCACCCCTGGTCTCCAGAGACGATGTCCTTCTCGCGAGGCACACGGCCCGCAGCCTGGAGCAGCAGATCTCCGACGAGCACATCGAGGCTCTGAAGAGGTACGAGCTGTTCCTGAACAAGGGTGCCGCCGTCGGAATGGTCAACGGACTGGCGGTTCTGTCCAACAGCAACAACATGTCCGAGATGTCGGGCATGGTCATGCCCCTGGCCGCGGAGGTAACGCCCGCTCAGAACAAGAAGGGCGGCCGCATAATCGCCACCGGGCAGCTCGGAGAGATAGCGAAGGAGGCCGTGGACAACATCTCCGCGGTCATCAAGAAGTACACCCTCACCAACCTGTCCGACTGCGACATACACCTGCAGTACGTCGGGGCCTACAACGGGGTCGACGGCGACAGCGCCTCGATCACCATGGCCACCGTGATCGTCTCCGCGATGGAGAACATCCCCATCCGCCAGGATCTGGCGATGACCGGGTCCCTGAACGTCAGGGGCCATGTGCTCCCCATCGGAGGAGTCACCGCGAAGCTGGAGGCCGCCGCCGAGGCGGGCATAAAGGTGGCTCTGATCCCCAAGGACAATGCCAAGGACGTCATGATCGACGAGAAGTACTACGACATGATGGAGATCTACACCGTGGAGAACCTCCGCGATGTATTCGAGTACGCCTTCACGGACTGCCCCATGAAGCAGCAGTACCTGGACAAGCTCCTCCCTCTCACGGCGGACGGCAAGTCCACAGCGGAGAGGCTGGTTCCTCCCAAGAAGGTCGAGTACACCGTGAAGGTGCCCGACGAGGTGCCCGCTTCCCCAGATTCCGAGGCCGTCCCTTCCGACGGTGCTCCGGCGGATCCAGCACCCCAGTGAAACGCGGCCAGAGGCCGCATTCCCCCGGTTCCCGCCGGGGGTTCTTGTTCGTCCGAGGGGTTATATACGCTTCCCGGCGTCGCAGGTTCGATGAACGACGAGTACTCCGGCTACTCCCTGGTGATAGGGAGGTTCCAGCCGCTGCATCTTGGCCATATGGAGGTTCTCTCCAAGTGCGCATCCGAATCGGACCACCTGATCGTGGGGATAGGCAGCGCCCAGTACTCTCATCAGAAATCCAATCCGTTCACCGCCGGCGAGCGCTATCTGATGATAGACCGTGCCCTTCGCGGCGAGGGGATATCCAATTTCAGCATAGTCCCCGTGGAGGATCTCAACCGTTATTCGGTATGGGTCTCGCATGTCGAATCCATGTGCCCTCCGTTCAGGAGGGTGTACACCAACAACCCGATGACCCGCCGGCTGTTCGAGGAGGCCGGGTACGAGGTGTGCAGGTCGCATATCTACAACAGGGACTACTATTCAGGGACGGAGATCCGCAGGAGGATGGTGGAGGACGAGGACTGGAGGAGGCTGGTTCCGGAGGCCGCCGTCCGCGTGATCGATGCCATCGACGGCGTCGGAAGGGTCAAGGCCTGCTTCGAGGGGGACGGCAATGCGCCCCTCCGAGGTTCTTGCCGATCTGCTGGTTTCCAGAGGCATGACCATATCATGCGCCGAATCCTGCACCGGAGGGATGATCGGGGCGGAGCTCACCGCAGATCCCGGCGCATCGCGCTTCTTCCTAGGAAGCGCAGTGGTTTACAGCAACGATGCCAAGGAGAGAATACTGGGGGTTTCCCATGATACTCTGGTCTCCCACGGCGCGGTGAGTCCGGAGACCGCGGAGGAGATGGCCCGCGGAGCCATGCGTGTATACGGATCGGATGCGGCCATCGCTGTAACAGGCATAGCCGGACCCGGAGGGGCGGTAGAGGGGAAGCCCGTAGGATTGGTGTACATCGCCGTGGCGGACGGCCCCCGTATCGTTGCCTGCAGGAATCTGTTCGAAGGAGACAGAGCATCCGTCCGCTCTCAAACCGTTACGGAGGCCCTTCGGCTCATGGCCGAACTTCTGGAGGGGAGGCTGTGAGATACGACAGGCAGATTCCTCTGATCGGAGAGGATGCTCAGCGCAAGATAGGCGAATCACGCATAGGCATCGCCGGATGCGGAGGCGCGGGAATCGCAGCCCTCACATCGCTGGTCGAGGCCGGAGTCATCGATTTCGTGCTCTGCGATCCCAGTGTACCTCAGATAGAGGACCTCAATCGCCAGTTCATATATGCAGCCGGAGACTTGAGGCCCAAGTCGGTCATCTGCGCGGAATGGGCCCTCATGCTAAACTATTCGGCGATGGCTGTGGCCCGTTCCGAACCGGTATCGCAGGAAACTGTCGGAATGTTCGAGGGGTGCTCCGTAGTTCTGGACTGCACCGGGGATCCGGATGCAGGGGCGGTTCTTGCAGAGTGGTGCTCCGGCAGCGGCACGCCTCTGGTGGTCGTCCGTTCCTCAGGCTTCGAAGCGGCAGTCGCCGTCGTTCTTCCCGGGAATGATGTCCCTTCGTGTCCGGCATCCGGAGTCCCGAAGATCGGAGCGGCATCGATGAACGCAGGCTCCAGGGCTGCTATCGAGGTCCTCAGGCTGATTGCGGATCCTTAAGGAATCATCCGGGCAGGTCCTGCCGGCGCCTCTACGGCGAATGTATATAGGTCCGGGGCAATCGCCGTTCCATGCAGAAGATAATGACCGGCAAGGTCAAAGAGGTCTACGAAGTGGACGACGACACCCTGGAGTTCGCCTACACCGACAACATCTCTGTTTTCGACAAGATCATCCCTTCCAAGATCCCCCACAAGGGCGAGACCCTTTGCAGGACGGCCAAGTATTGGTTCAACCTGATGAACGAGGAGGGAATCTACAACGATTATCTCAGCGAGCCATCCAAGGACAGGATGAGGGTCAAGAGGGTCAGGGTCATCCGCGATTACAGCAAGATCGACGGGAAGACCACCAACTACCTGATTCCGCTCGAGGTCATCTGCAGGTACTACGTCGCAGGATCGCTCCTCGACAGGGTAAAGGCCGGAAAGATCACAGCAGAGCAGCTCGGATTCCCTGCTGGTCATGAGGTGAAGTACGGGGACAAGCTGCCTCATCCCTTCATAGAATGCACCACGAAGCTCGAGGCTCACGATGAGAACCTGACGGACGAGGAGGCCAAGAAGATGGCCGGGCTCTCCGACGCCGAGTTCAAGGAGATGGAGGACACCGTCCTCCGCATCGACTCCCTCATCGCCCGCGAGGCCGGAAAGCGCGGTCTCATTCATGTCGACGGAAAGAAGGAGTTCGGATACGACAAGGAGAGGAAGCTCATGGTCGTCGATACCTTCGGAACTCTCGACGAGGACCGCTGGTGGGATGCAGGCGAATATGCCAAGGGCAACATCGTGGAGCTCTCCAAGGAGTTCGTCCGTCAGTACTACAGGGAGATCGGATACCACAAGGCCCTGTACGATGCGCGTGAGAAGGGACTTCCCGAGCCCGACATACCTGCTCTTCCGCAGGACATCATCGATCGCGTGAGCGCGCTCTACGTCGACATGTACGAGCGCATAACAGGCGAGAAGTTCTGATCGAATCCATTCCACGGACTGCACATCGCTGCAGACGCCGGTCGGGTCAGCGCCCGTCCGGCTCGAAACCCAAGGGCGGGGTTACCCGCCCCAGTCTGTTTTCATCGAATGCGTTTGACGGTCGGAGGTCGCTGCCGACAGTAATCAGACGATCTCCACGAACGCCAGCTTCTCCCCTATCGGACATTCTACGCTCTTACCCATGCTGACGACGGTGCACTTGCATCCGTCCTTCTTTCCGACGGGATGGCACAGCCACCAGTTGGAGCAGCCGATGTTGTCGCACTTCAGCTCGCTGAACGTGATCGTGACTCCCTCCAGGAGTCCCTTCTTGGGCAGGATGGCAGGTGCGGGGATCTTCTCAACTTCGACCGCCACGACTTTTTCATCCTCTAACGGAGGGCAGTCGTGCTCCTGCTTCCTGACATCCACTATTCTGTAGCGGGCTCCCTCCTCCAGATTGTTGCAGATCCCGTTGAACCTGCATTCCTGGCACTCGTCCATTGGCCCCAGATAGTAGAACTGGGATTCGCTCTCCACCAAATCCTTGCTTACCAGCGTGATAGTCATTCAAATCACCTCGGTGGCCTCGGCCACTCTGCGCGCCACATCCTCTGTTATGCCGTTGTCGCCCAGTATGGTGAACCTGTCGGACCTGATCTCCGTCGCATGGGACATGCAATAGACAAGATCGTCCGCGGATACGCCGAGTTCCTCGGCTGTCGTCGGGGCTCCGATGTTGGCCAGTGCATCGCGGATCATCCTCCAGTCTCCCCCGTGGAGGTACATGGTCAGGATGGATCCCACTCCGCACTGCTCCCCATGCAGCGCTCTTCCAGGGCATCTAATATCGAGCATATGCGAAATCATATGCTCGGCGCCGCTCGTGGGTCTGGAGCTTCCGGCGATGCTCATCGAGATCCCGGACATTATTATCGGTTTGATGGCGAGCCACACGCTCTCCTCGACGTTCGGCTTGATGAGCTCGGAGTTCTCTACGATGCTTTCCGCCGCATGCATGGACAGAGAGTAGGCCGATCTGCTGAACGGTTCCCCCTTTAGTCTGCGGGCGAAGTCCCAGTCCTTTACTGCTGTGAGATTGGAGATGACGTCGGCGCATCCGGATGCGAGCAATCTGAACGGTGCTCTTGCGATTATCTCGGTGTCGGCTATGACGCCGAGTGGCGAAGCCGATGCAACTGATTTGGAGCCGTCGTTGGATTTCAAGGATGCACGGTTCGAGGCTATGCCGTCATGGGATGCGGATGTGGGGATCGCTATGAACGGAATGTGCAGCTCGTTGGAGACGATCTTGGCGATGTCGATCTTGCTTCCGCCTCCGACTGCCAGTATGAAAGACGATCCGAACTCCTTGGCCTGTGCGGCGGCCAGTTCCACGTTCTCCATGGTGGCTCCTCCGGTGCGGCAGACGTCGATATCGTAGCCTTCCATGAGCTCCATCACATGGTTCCCTGCGACGTCCGCGGTCTTCCCACCGGTGAGTATGGTCCCGGAACCTGCAAGATGCAGGCTCCTGCACATGTCGCGGACGCCATCCAGGACTCCATGTCCTGCTACAATATCTCTTGGCATCTCGACGGTCTTGACCTTCATGAAGCTGTCCATGCCATCCATCCTTCGGGGATATGGGACTGCACCATTATTATTGGATATGCCTGCTAGAATGATGGAAGCGCCCTCATCGACGGCAATCCATCTCCGCAATGAAAGATCGCAGTCTCTTCATAGTGATGGTTGGGATCTTGCCGTCGAAGGCTATGCCGTA
>DAXO01000061.1 GCA_002506425.1 Methanomassiliicoccaceae archaeon UBA480
AACTGAATTGCCGAACACTGTATGCTTCGCGGTCATAGTTTTGAAGTGTCAGTCCGATTTCATAGGACTCTTCGTTATCCGGACCTTCGGTGTCCTGTCGGGCATGGATACCACTGCCAGAGGCGTTCCGGGAGCCAATTCGGATGAGCTCCCGACGTCCTTCATCCACTTCCTTTCTGCAGACTGGTCTTGGATCTCGAGAGTTGTCTTCACGAATACGATTATCAGCGGGGAAGTTCCGTCCGCTTTCGGTTTCAGAGCTATTATGGTGCCTTCGCTGTACCAATCCCTTTCCGCAGTTATCACGTATTCCTTCTGGAGGGCATTGACCAGGGCCGCCATCATATGGTAATACGGACGGTCATCGGTCCGATCGGCGAATCCATCCGCGATCCTCTTCAGAACGGATTCGGCTCTCGTTTCGTCCGCTTCCAGTATCGCATCGCGGAACTCTACATACATGTGCCTGTCGACAGGTCCAAGTCCGTCGATTATGGCGTCGACGACGGCGGATACCTCGCAGTTCGGAATCGAGATGGTGCACCACCTGTCCTCTGTCCGGACGGCTCTGAGGCATCCTGCCGATATCATGGTTCTGTACAGCTTGTTTACAGGATTTCCGTACTCGGTGTATCTGACGCGGATGTCGTCGTCCATACTGACAGAACCGCGGGAGATGATTCTCAGGATGCCTGCGCAGGTATCCTCGTCCATATCCGCTATCGGATTCACGATAAGCCGGTCGTTCTTCGCGCCGTCCATGTATATCCCCGGTACGAATCCGTTGGAGATGTAGCCCATGAGGCTTGAGGGGTTGATCAGCTCCTTCTCCCCGATCCTGTATCCTCCGTACCATAGGATCGCCTCGTCGATCTTCTCCGGATGTCCGTGATCCGACAGGATCTCCGCCGCCTCGTCCTTCGTGAAACCGAAGGCATCGTCGTAATGGGAGGAGAAGATGTTGTCCGGGATGACGTTGTTGAAGCTCGTTCCGATGCTCTCCTTCGCGATCTCCGCGGGACCCACGATGCATCCCAGCTGGAGGTAGTCGTTGCCTTTCAGCAGGCAGCAGTACATGTCGTCCAGGTATTCGGCGATCTTCGGGAATGCCTCGGTGCCGTATCCTTCGGACAGCATGCGGTAGCCCTCGTCGATGAGGATGACGACATGCTTCCCGTGGTGCTCTTCCAGCAGGCCGCAGAGGTTCTTGATTTCGAGATCCAGAAGGAATCTTTCCGAAGAGCCGTTCAAGCACCTCTCGATCCTTTTGCGCTGGTAGTCGCGCATCACGGGGGAATCGAGGATGTACTCATGCTCCTTGAAAGCAGCCGTCACGGCTTCGCCCATGGTCTCGTAGAAGAGGTCTTTGTCGTCTCCGCGGACATCCTTCATGTCGAGGTTGATGACCGGGAAGGCGTTCCTGAAACGGTCGAACTCGGGATGTTCCGAAATCTCCAATCCGTCGAACCAATGGTTGCCTTCGTATCTGATGTTGAAGAAGGCGTCCATCATCGACAGATTGGTGGTCTTTCCGAAGCCTCTCGGACGCACGATCTGGTATACCCCTCTATCGTTGCGGGAGAGCATCTCCGAGATGAGGCGCGTCTTGTCGATGTAGCTGCTCCCGTTCTCCCTGATGGCGATGAACGGGTTCCCTGCGGCGTCCTTTCCATTCATGGATGGGAATCGCTTCGGAGTCTGATAAGCGTTGTCGGTGCTAGCGGCTATGGTAGAAATTGGAAGCCGGACGCACGGGGCGCCCGGCCGAAGGAGTTTGAACCTGTACGGTTGGTTTCACCTGCTCTTGTAGAGCAGAGCGATGATGGCGACGAGGACCACCGCGATGGCGGCGGCGACGATCGCGACCTGGGTGGTCGAATCGTCCTTCTTCTCTTTCTCGACGGTCTGCGACGGGACGTATCCGGGGAAGTCGTCCTCGGTCGGGGGCAATGGGACGAAGTCCGGTGTGTAGGTCGGTTCGTTTCCGGTAACATCGGTGGAGGCGCTTCCACCAGTGAGGATGTTGATGGTTCCGTTGTTGGTCACGTTTCCATCACCTGCGAGTTTTCCTGATACGGTTACAACCGCATTTTTGTTGACCGAGAGGGAGACTCCATCGTCGATCGTGACGGTTCCTTTCACGGTGACCGCTCCATCCAGAGCAAGGGTTCCATTTGTGATGGTCAGGTCCTTGAGGACGACGTCTCCGCTTTCAGCGGTGATCTGAGCCTGTGCACTGCTGGCGTCCATGGTTCCGGTGATTTCGACGGAGCCTGCCTTGACAACGATTCCATTTGCACCAGCCTTAATCTTGCTGAACTCGACCTTGGAAGCATCGCTGGACTCTCCAACCTGGATAGTTCCATTGAATTCGACTCCTTTAGGTTCGTTGAGAATATCGCCGGGCCATACTTGAGAGTTTTTGAGAGTTACAGAACCAAATCCGTAATACCCACGAATTGCTCCATTTTTAATCTCTGCAGCTATTCCTACTAGGGACAAATTATCGTTCTTCGCAACAGCGTTAACGGTGAGTTGGCCCACGTCCATGCCGCTATTATCATAGTAGCCGTTGAGCACAACAGANNAGATCCGGAAGTTCCGTTTATCGTAGGGAACTTGGTACCATCTTCGGATCCGATGACCATGACATTCCAATTCATTATGGCAGATCCTTTGGATTCGCTAGTACCGAAGGTACCTCCATAAATGTACATCACGCCCTTGTCATCGTTCTTGACGTAGCTCAGGCCATTGAATTCACCACCGTTGATGGTCATCGTAGGATTGTTTTCTGCATAAGTTACATCAGCATCTACCGAAAAATATCCATTTGCTATCACAGAACTCGGATTATTTCCTCCTCCGGTGGAAGCGTTGTAGAACTTTCCGTTGTTGATGGTTGTAGTTCCGAGGTTCTTCACAACGTAGTATGCCAGTGCGTTTGTGTTGTGGAAGTATCCGCCGTTGATGGTGGCGGTTCCGGTGGCGGCAACATACAGTGCAGCCATTCCGTTGTTGCCCTCATGGGACATGATGACCTCTCCGCTCTTGTTGGCAGAGGAGTCCGTCACGGTAAGAATCCCACTCACGAAGATGGTGGAATTCGCATTGGTACCTGTTGGTTTTCCGTCACTGTCCTTCGCAGTCTCAACGTTGGTAATCTTATGGCCGTTGAGGTCAAGGGTCACGGTTTTGCCTGCATCGATGGTGATGCTCTCTGTAACGTCCTTCAGAAGGATGACGGTATTGTTATCGCAAGCGGTGATGGCCGCTGTAAGGGTCGAGTATCCTTCATCGCCG
>DAXO01000089.1 GCA_002506425.1 Methanomassiliicoccaceae archaeon UBA480
CAGAGACTCGGAGCCGGGACGGAGAACCTGGGCGAACAGAGATCATTCGATTCCCATGCGCCTGGCGAGTTCCAGATCAGGATACTCCCCAATCTTGGCCGGAATGGTATCGAGGTCCTCGCCGTAGAGAGCGGAAAGCTCCTTGTGCAGAGCCTCGACCCTGTCCGCACCGCGGAAAGCCCCCTTGCTCCTCAGCTTGTTGACCGAATGCAAATGGTCGACGACGCGGTTGTCGCTGACCATGTTGTCGGCATGGGCGACTATCTTCTCCTCCAGCGTGCGGGGCATGTAATCCCCGGGAGGGAGGCCCATCTCCTCGACATCCTCGGCATCCAGTCCGGCCCCGGTATGCTTGCGGATTATATCCACGAGACTCTGCGGAAGACCGTAGGATTCGGCGATCTGCGCACCTATATAGGCGTGCATTATGGAATGATCCACGGAGCGTCCGATATCATGGAGCAGCGCGCCTGCGGTGACGAGATCGCGATCCACGCCGCCTATGCGAGAGATCATCTCCTGCGCCACGGCATTCACCGTGCAGCAATGGATGATGACCCTGCGCTTGCAACCGGCCTCCTCCAGGTACTCGATGCAGCGCGAATCACTCGGAATCATGCTCGACAACGGTCTTCCCCCTCTCGTTGGGAACGACTTCAAGATGGCCGCCGCGGTCCGCGTACAGCGCCTTGCCTTCGGTGAACCTATCGAGGAATATCGCCAGCGCGGCGATCTCGGAATGGGGCTGGTTGCCCACCGAGACGTTAAAATCAGCCCTCTGGTACACTTCCGCCGGGACCTTCTCCGCACCGACGACTATGAGTATGTCCTCGTCGCGGGGGATCTTCGGCAGGGCTTCATCGACCCTCTGGCCATACATCGTCAGATGAACGACCTTGCCGTCGAAGTCCTTTATCTTCTGCTTCCACGGAACACCCGTTTCGATTGTGTAGTCCCCGCCGAAACGGTCGACAACACTGCGGATATTCTCCTCCAATACAGGGTCCTCCGTATCCACGAAGATTCCCTTGGCACCGAGGGCGCGAGAGGAGAGGGCCACATGGGTGGTGACCCTCTTGTCCCTCTCGGGACGGTGTCCGATCCTCATTATCCAGATTCCGGACATTGGTCACTCTTCGCGGATGAGTTCTATCCTGTGTCCGCGGTAGTCCATTTTGACGGACCTGCGAACCAGGCTCTTGAGCATAGTGGAGGACAGACCGAGAGCCTCGGCGACATCGCCGGAGAACTTCCCTTCGGTTCCGACCTGCTCGAGGATCTTCGCCTCGATCTTCGAGTATTCCTCATCGCTCATCATGGCTGCAGTGAGGACATCGCTGATCTCGTACACGGGCCACTGGGCGTTTATGCTGAAAGACGTGTAGTAGGTGTGGTAGGACTTCTCGGGGTACCCGCCGTTCTTGGAGAGCCAGCGGGTCTCGACCAGCTTCATCTTCTCGAAGAAGATGATCGCATCCCTGCCTTCCGGACCGAACTTCTCCTCGATCTCGTCAGCAGTCCTCCATTCCAAGGTCACCTCTTTCAGGACGTCCCTTTTCACGGGAGTATCAACGGACCTGAGCATCGGCACCAGTTCCGACGGTTCGTTGATGACCTTGATTCTATTCATGACCTTACTGGATGCTTTAAATCCTATATAACACTAGATGAACCGATACTGGACACGGAACAGGCGTTTTCCAGTATAACTGCCCAGACATACCTGGTTCCGGACCTGCATGAGCCTCTGGATCCAGGAAATCAAAGATTGGATTCCCGCAACATTTAATACTGAACCGTCCCATCCGCTCGCAATGAAAGCCGAAAAACAGCCCGAGCTTGTCTGGCAGTGCCTCAACTGCCACAGGACATTCAAAGGCGCGGATGCCGAGCAGAAGGCACTCGACTGCTGCGGTTCCGTCGTCCAGGGATGGTGGGCCAACTACAACAAATGGGGCAAGCAGAAATGGTACGGCCGCTGAGCGGCCCCCCTCAACCTTTTTCCCTCTATTTTCAACCTCCGAGGCGAGAATGTGGCAGGTAGCGACCCAGTGGATTCATTGAGGGAGAACCTGGAGCTCCTCGAGAGGCATATCTCTACCATTCGCACCGTCAAGGAGAACCAGCCCATCGGCCTCATACGCCTGTCCGAAATGACTGGCATACCGAAGCACAAAGTCAGATACTCCCTCAAAATCATGGAGCAGCAGGGCATCATCATCGCCACGCCCGAAGGAGCGGTCGTGTCGGACAAATACGACGAATTCATGTCCCACATGGCTGGATCCATCGAAGAGCTCGCATCGAGGGTCTTGGCTCTCCGCGACAAGATCAACGGCTGAACGCCTCCATGAAGCGTTCCGCGTCCTCCGGATCGCATGGAACCGAGGCTTTGAAACGACTGCCATCCAATGCTTCGATGTAATAAGGACGGAGATTCGATACGAATCCTACCCTGGGTCCGAAAGACCCGTAGGACAAGAGAATCCATGTGAAACCGTCCGTGGATATGCCGCACCGCACCTTGTTGCGCCTCATCTGCATCATCGTCTGGCGCAGGGTATCGTCGAGCGGACGGTTCATCGGGACTATGGACAGGAACGTTCCATCCGCCTCCGCATCGCATATCGGGATGTAATCCGGATCCCCATACCCCATCATCGACATCATGGGCGATACCAGCGATCTCCGTGTAAGATCGAAGGGAGATTCATCGCACATGAAACGCGGCGTGCCGGCACCGGAAACCACCATCCCGCATGCACGTATCCCGAGCGAGGAATCCAATATAGATACGGCCTCGGCGCATACTCTGCGGAAGGCCTCCATGTCACCCATGAACCTCGTTGACATGATGCGACATATGAACTTTGGACAGGGGGGTCGCCGAATACGGTATCGAAGATGAACGAGAGATGCCGAGATGTAAAAACTAAAAACACGCGATTGAGCGGATGAGTGGGCCCGCCCGGATTTGAACCGGAGTTACGTACACCCCAAGCACGAAGGATACCAAGCTACCCCACGGGCCCACAAAGGGCGTGAAAGTGTTTACAGATAAAAGGTTATGCTCTGGGGGGTGGCCCCCCAGAGTCGAAGATCATCCGAGAGGAGCGATCTCCTTGATGAGGTCGGCATGTGAGACGATCATCCTGCGGCAGCAGTACCTCTCGAAGCCGAGATCGTCGAGGACCGTCTTCGGGTCCTCTCCCATGCTGACGCGCTTAACATACTCAGGATAGGCCGAACCAACGACCTTTCCGCATGTGAAACATCTGACCGGTATTATCATGCCAACATCTCCTCAACGGTAGGACTTCTGCTTCTTGGCGCGTGCGCCTGGACCCATGGGGTTCTTCGGCAGCTTTCTCCTGTCATCGTTGATGAGCAGGGACCTGTCGTATCCCCTGAAGATCGCCTCGAGCTCGTCGTCCTTGTAGAAGTCGACGAGACCCCTTGCGATGGCAGTCCTGGCGGCTGCGGCCTGGCCCATGACTCCGCCGCCGTTCACGGTGACGGAGATATCGACTCCCTGAGCCTTCTCGGGCACGAGGCCGAGGGGCTCCTCGATCTTGAGCCTGGCAAGTTCGGGTGTGAAGACCTCTATGGGGACCTTGTTGATGGTCACCCTGCCGGTTCCTGCCTTGACGACAGCCCTTGCAATCGCGGTCTTCCTCTTTCCGCTGGTGTTTACGCAGTCAACCATGGGATCATCTCACATTGGAACCCAGGAATTTGGAAACGGCTCCCAGGGTTGTGTACTTGCCGGTGATCTTCCTGCAGGCCTCGGCGGGCTTGTCCTTCTCGCAGTCCTGGAACTGCTTGGGGGTCCCGACGAAGACATGGAGCCTCCTGTAGGCCTCCCTGCCGGATGTGGTGGTCCAAGGGATCATTCCCCTGACGCATCTCTTGAACAGGAGATCCGCCCTGCGGGGGTAGAAGGGTCCCTTCCTCTTGGTGGTGTCTCCGCGGTCGACCTTGGCCTTGAATGCGGCGAACACCTTGTCCTTGGTGCCGGTGATGATGATGGCCTCGGCGTTCAGAACGACGACTTCCTCGCCGTCCATGATCTTCTCGGCGACAACGCTGGCCAGCCTTCCGTGGATCAGATTCCTTCCATCGATAACTGTAACCATTGCTAATCACCTCATGATCCTGACGCCGGTCCCCTTGGGGTTGGCCTTGGCCAGCTCCTCGATGGACATGGTCTTTCCACCAGCGGCCACGATGGCCTTGGCGGCTGCGTCCGAGAAATCGTACGCAGCGACGGTAATCTTCTTGCTTATAGTGCCTGCGGCGAGAACTTTACCGGGGACGAGGATGGTCTCTCCGTCCTTGGCGTAAAGCTCCAATTTGCTGAGGTTCGCTTCGGCCCAGTTCCTCTTGGGTTTCTCGAGCCGGAGCGCAACATCTCGCCAGATGGCACTGCCGTTCTCCCTGGTCATCGCCTTCAGGTCACTGATGGTGGCGATGAGCTGAGGGTTAGTCTTGCAGCTCCTCATATTTTCTGACTCTCCCGATGTTGTCGGTACTCCGTGCGTATACAGGGGTTCTTTATAAAGATAATCCCGCCCTTCCAAACTCTATAATATATATACAGGACCAACTAACTGCGTCCATATGTCCGGCACCGTGACGATCGTCATACCCACCTACAATGAAGAGAAGAACGTAGCCAACATGGCCAGGGCCATACGCGCGGCGTATCCCGAGTACCGTGTGCTCTTCATGGATGACAACTCCACGGACCGCACCAAAGAGGAAGTCGAGGCACTGAACGACCCGCTCACGACGATATTCGTGAGGAAACCGGAAGAGAGAGGGCTCGGCGCATCGGTGCTGCAGGGATTCGTGATGGCCCAGACGGACTACGCCATGTGCATGGACTGCGACTTCCAGCACCCGATATCCGCCCTAGGCGGCATCATCGAGCAGATGGATGCAGGAGCGGACATCTGCGTAGGAAAGAGGAACAGCAGGATGTCCATGGGATTGAAGAGGGCCCTTGGTTCGGAGATCGTGGAAGCATACTGCAAGCTGTTCTACTACATACACGGCAAGCAGACCACCAAGGACATGATGAGCGGGCTGTTCGCCATCAGGTGCGACGTTTTCAGACCGATCATCGAGAAGAACTGGGATCAGATGGAGCTCCGCGGCTGGAAGGTCCTCATGGATCTGATGAAATTCGCCGACAGGAAGATGGACGTGCGCTACTGCAGCTATGATTTCGGAACCCGTGCGGAGGGAGAGTCCCACCTCAACCCGAAGGTCCCTGTCATGACGTTCCACCAGCTCTGGGGATTCGGCAAGTTCACGGCGAAGGTAGTCGCCAAGATCTACGGCGTCGATTACTACGGCATGTATCCTGCCGAGAAGAAGAAGTGACATTCTCCGCAAATCCTCGCGGTTCAGAAAAAACGGGGGCGATGCCCCCTATATTCTATATTATAAAGGGCCGGCGCGAACCGGCCCGTTTTGCAATCAGTTCACGTAGTACAGCCAGGACTCGTACTTCGGGTCCTTGCCGGTAGCGATATCGTGGAACTTCTCGTGGATCTTGGAAGCGACCTCTCCGACCTTTCCATCTCCGACAGCCTTCCCGTCGATCATGGTGACGGGGGCGATCTCCGCGGCGGTGCCGGTCATCCATACCTCCTCGGAGGACGTGAGCATGAACCTGGTGACGGGCATCTCCTTGACGGTGTATCCCATGTCCCTGGCGACCTCGATGATGGAGGCCCTGGTGATTCCCTCGAGGATTGACTCGGCGGTGCTGGGAGTGATGATCTCTCCGTGGCGGTACATGAAGATGTTCTCTCCGGTGCACTCCGCCACATGACCGACGGAGTTCAGCATGACCGCCTCGTTGGCCCCCTGCCTGACAGCTTCCCTCTTGGCGAGCGTGGATGCTACATAGGATCCGTTGACCTTGGCTCCGGCGGGTCCGCACAGGTTGTCGGGCCTCTGCCAGGACGAGGTGATGAGCTTGGCTCCGGCGCTGGCGCCCTTTCCGAGATAGTCGCCCATGTGTATGCAGGTGATCGCGAAGGATGCGGGAACGCCGACGGGGTTGAGGCCGACCTCCTCTCCGCTCAGGAAAACACAGGGCTTGACGTAGTCGACGACATCGCCGTTGGCACGGACGGCATCCTTGATGGCCTCCATGACCTCGTTCAGACCGTAGGTCTTGCCTTCGAAGACCAGGTCTATTCCCATGATCCTGCATCCGTCGATGAGCCTCTGAGCATGCTCCTTGAGCCTGAAGACGGCAAGCCCCTTGGGGGTGTGGTAGACTCTGATCCCCTCGAAGACTCCGGTCCCGTAGTTCAGGGCGTGGGCGAGGACGTGGACCTTCGCATCCTGCCAGTCGATAAGCTTTCCGTTAAGCCAGATCTTCTCGGTCTTATCCATGGTTGCACCTTCTCAACGCCTGGGCGTCGAACGATATGGCGAGGACACTGGCGCAGCCGTATTTACCTATTGAGGTCTGAAACGCCATCCGTACGGAGAATCTCATCCACGGCATCCGAGAACGACAAATCAGGACCGACCTTGACGGTCCTGCACCCCAGACGCCTTCCGAACTCCACATCCTTGTCATGGTCCCCGACCATCCAGGAACGCGACGGATCTATGCCGTATCTGGCCATGGCTGCGAGGCCCATGCCTATCTCCGGCTTCCTGCAGCTGCAGTGCTCTTCGGGCGTATGCGGACAGTAGAATATGTCGTCTATGCGGCCGCCGCCCTCCTCCACGCGATGTCTGAGTTTGTCGTGGATGCGCCCGAGGGTCTCCTCGTCGAAATAGCCGCGGTGGAGCCCGGACTGATTGGTTATCACGATGACCAGATAACCGGCGGAATTCAACCTGGCCACTGCCGCCGGAACATCCGGGAACAGCTCGAACTTGGCCGGATCGTCGCAATACGGTACGTCCTTCGCGATTGTGTCGTCCCTGTCTATGAATACCGCTCGGCTGCCGAAGAGCTCCCTCTCCACGATGCCTGCGATTATGTGGCAGGCGCAGAGGTACCCCTCCTGAACATGAGGGGTCTCGACCGTGGGGATGACGACTGCGCAATCGGCGATCTCCTTCATCTTCCCATGGTCTCCCGTGAAGGAAACGGTAACGCCTCCGCGGGCCTTGGCCTCCTCCATGGCAAGGATCACGTTCTTGGAGTTGCCTGATGTCGAAAGGCCGACAAGGACGTCTCCTTTCCTGCAGATGCCCTCCACCTGCCTCTTGAAGACTAGATCGTAGCTGTAATCGTTGCCGATGGCCGTGACGGGAGCGATATTGGAAAGGCAGACGCCGGGAAGCGCCGGACGCTCCATCATGTACCTTCCGGAGAACTCCGCAGCTATGTGCTGGGCATCGGCGGAGGAGCCCCCGTTGCCGCAGAAGATCACCTGGTTGCCGTTGCGGAACGCCTCGACGAGGACGTCGGCGGCCTTCCTGATCTGAGCGGGATCTATCTTGGAGATGGTGTCGGCGGCCTTGCCTAGCTCTGTAGTGATAACGTCATTCATTCGGATACTTCCAGGAGATGACGCCCTGGGGCTCGAACATGAAATCTGCGACCTTAGCGCCCATCTTCTCGAGCTCCTGCGCCACGTTGTATTTGCGGTTGTATTCGCATATGAAGTACATGAAACCCCCACCTCCGGCGCCTGAGACCTTCCCTCCGATGGCGCCTGCGCGTTTGGCGGCATCATACATGGCGTCGATATGGGGATTCGAGACCTTGTTGGAGAACTGCTTCTTGTAAACCCAGGCCTCGTCCAAGATCTCTCCTGCCGTGCGGATGTCGCCTCTCTCCAGGGCGACAGCCATGGACTTGGCAAGAGCCTTGGTCCTGTCCAGAGCCTCCTCGTTCTGCCCTTTGTTGAACTTGGAGACCTGGCTTTCGATGATGGTGGCCGACTCGCGGCTGTTGCCGGTGTAGCAGAGCAGGGAGCAGTACTGGAGCTCGTTTATGGCGTCGTCGCGTATCTTGACGCGGTTGACGTTCACGCCTCCGGCCCCGAACTGCATGAGATTGAATCCGCCGAACACTGCGGCATACTGATCCTGTTTGCCGCCCTTCAGGCCGATCTCCTCGCGCTCCAGCTTGTATGCGAGCTGCGCCATCTCAGACCCTGTGAGCCTTATGCCGCGCCATTCGCACATGGCCGCAATGATCGATACGATGACCGTGGAGGAGCCGCCTAGTCCGGAACCGGGGGGCGCCTCGGACTGCAGAAACATCTTGAACCCGTCCGTGACCTCGAAATGATTGGTCACTACCTTGATGAGATCCATATTCCCGTCGAGAGGAAGAGGGCCGCCGTCGAGGTCGGCGGTGTATTTGCCGTAGTCGGTGGAATGGACGGACATGGAGTGATCGTCCGTCGGCGTTATGGTGCAGTACGCATAGCGGTTGATGGTCGTATTGAAGACCATGCCGCCCTTCTTCGAGGCGTACGGCTCCACATCCGTGCCTCCTCCAGCCAGCCCTATCCTCAGGGGGGCCCTGGCTCTGTAGTGAATCCCATCCATCCCGTCACCTTGGGTCCGCTGGACTTCGTCCAGGAATATAATGCACAATTTCGGCAATCGTATTTAATGGTAGTCAGAAAAGCCACCGGGATTCAATATACCCAGCATCACGGCGATCTTCTCAAGGATGTATTAAATCCGAACAGTCGATTTACCTCCGATGCGGATCGCCATGATGACCGACAGCTGGTACCCCACCAGGGACGGCGTGGTCACATCAATTACGATAATCAAGGAATCTCTGGAGGCCCTCGGTCACGAGGTCTTCATCATAGCCCCCGAGCCGGAGAAGGAGGCGAGACAGGAGGGAGTGTATTACTTCCCCGCCGTCCGCTTCAGATCGTATGAAGGATACTATGTCCCGATCCTCCCGTCCAACAAGATGGAGATCCTCAGGAAGATCAATCCCGATGTGATCCACATCCACGGGGTCGCGACGATGGCCGTCCGCGCACTGATATGCTCGCACGAGCTGCGGATTCCCACCGTCATGACGTTCCACACGATGGTTGATGATGCCGCCAAGTACTATTCTCCGATAAAGCTCCCTCCCGAAACGATGGAAAGGCTCATCTGGATGTATCTGAGGCAGATACTCAAGAGGGTGGACGTGGTCGTTACTCCCACAGCATGCATAGGGAGGGAACTGGAATCGCACGGCGCGAGATGCAGGAATCTCGTCACCATCCCCACAGGGACGGACGTCGCCAAATTCCATCCGGGCATCCCGTGCGACGAGATCCGGAGAAGGCACGGGCTCGAAGGGAAGAAGGTCGCGATACACGTCGGACGCATATCCTACGAGAAGGAGCTGGACATGGTCGTCCGTGCCATGAGGCACATAGACGGCGTCCTGCTGGTTGCAGGCAAAGGCCCCGCCAAGAAGGACATCGAGGATCTGGTCGACGAGCTCGGATTGCGCGACAAGGTGATCTTCGCGGGATTCGTCCCGGACGACGAGCTGCCCGCATACTACTGCGCGGCAGATGTGGCGGTATCCGCCTCCAAGTTCGAGACGCAGGGCCTTTCCATCCTCGAAGCGATGGCGTCCGGAATACCGGTCGCCTGCCGCAACGGCAGGGCGTTCGCCGAGATCGTGCACGACGGAATCAACGGATACCTCTTCGACGATGAGGAGGGATGCGTGGCTGCCGTGAAGAAGGCTTTCGATGCTCCGCAGAATGTGAGAGACGCTTCGCTCAGAACGGCCCTGGAGAATTCACGCGACAAATCGGCGCAGGCATACGTGGATGCGTACGAACTGGCGCGCAGAACCATGGAGGAACGCAGAGGATGAGCCTGGGAGACTGGCTGTTCGGCCTCTTCGACGGCATGGGAGATGCGGGCGCCGCCCTTTGCATATTCATCCTATTCCTGGTCGACGCCCTGCTTTTCCCGACCCTTCCCGAACTGTTCATGGTCCTCGGATTCAATGCCGATCCGACATGGCAGTTCGGCATTGCACTGCTGCTGATGGCCGTCTCGGCAGAGCTGATAGGCGTGTTCACGCTGTATCTGATAGTCTCCAGAATCGGCGTTCCGGAGAGAATCAGACGTATCGCAGGAAAATACGTTGATTTCCTGGTGTTCAGCGACGAGCGGATAGTCCTGGTGAACAGGATAGCTCCGATGATCCCGTTCCTCGGAGCATTCATTGCCATAATAGACACCTGGGATCCGAAGAAATGCGCCGCATACATCGTCATCGGATGCGTCGCCAAATACGGGATAATACTGCTCGCGAGCGGATTCTTCCTGAACTATCTGGGCACCGGCACTGCGCAGACTGTAACCCTGGCGTTCATATTCGCTGTGATAATCGTGAGCTTCATCGCATCGGCATACAAGAAGAGACAGGAAGGCCTGGAATCATGAGATTCGTGGATGTGAACCCGTACTTCTACCCATACAAGGGCGGAATAGAGAGGAGGATGCACGACACCGCGCGCCTGCTCGCATCGCGCGGGCACGATGTCACCATCCTGACCGCCAGGCTGCCGGACACTCCCGAGGAGGAAAAGACCGAATGGGGCTACAGGGTGGTCAGACTCCCGTCGAGATTCATCGACATCTACAATCCCCCATACGTATCGTCCAAAGGCGTCCTGGAGACGCTGGAATCCATGGATCCGGACACGGTCAACTACAACTACCGCTGGGCCCCATCCTACAACAAGGCCCTGAAGAGATACGACGGGAGGAAAGTGTTCACCTACCACAACATGTGGGGCGAGGGGATAGGCCTTCAGGCCTCCCTTTCGGAGATAAACGATAACGCCTTCCGCAAAACCCTGGACACTTTCGACCATATAGTCTGCGTCAGCGACTATGTGCGCAGCGACCTGATCCGCAGAGGAATCCCTGCGGATTCGACTACCACGGTCCCGACCTGCATGGATATGCCGACACTCCGCAAGAAGCCGGAAGGGGACTTCATACTCTCCCTCGGAAGGCTCGTGGCTACGAAGGGGCTGCACTATCTGATCGATGCCATGGACGACATCGACTGCAGATTGATACTCTGCGGTAAGGGGCCTGAAGAGGAGAAGTTGAGAAGGCGGATCGAAAGAAAGGGACTGGGATCCAAAGTGGAGATGCGCGGATACGTCTCGGAAGAGGAGAAGGCTGATCTGATCGACTCCTGCAGACTATTCGTCATGCCATCCCTCTTCGAATCCTTCGGCCTGGCCGCACTCGAGGTCATGTCTCACGGCAAGCCTCTCGTGTATTCGGGCGTCAACGGCCTCCCCGAGACCGTCGGAGAAGGCGGCCTGGCAGTGCCTCCGCACGATTCCGCAGCGATATCCGAAGCAGTGAACTCCATGCTGAGAAACGACACCCTTAGAATGTCGAAAGGACTGGCCGCAAGGAAAAAAGCGGAAACATACACGTGGCCCAACCATATCGGCACTCTCGAGCGGATCCTCCTGGGAAACCGAGATCGATTGGAGTATATGTCCGAACTCGTCACCGGAAACTGTCGAGAAGACCGCTTTCAGCATCATAACCAATATGTAATACGAGTCTGTGGGAGCAGGCATGAGCGGGAGCACGATCGGAGAGTTCATGACGCGTCACAGGGAGCTCATATCCTACGCATTCTGGGGCGTCGCGACGACACTGGTGTCTCTAGGGACATATGCAGTCTTCGTCCATTTCTCGATCAACTCCTCCATCAGCAACATCCTCTCCTGGATCTGCGGGGTCGCATTCGCATTCGTGACCAACAAGCTGTTCGTGTTCCGCAGCAAATCCTTGGAACGCAACGTAGTCGTGAAGGAAGGGAGCCTGTTCGTAGGTTCCAGGATATTCACTGGGGTCATCGCATGGGTCCTTTTCCCCGTACTGCTGTGGATCGGCCTCGATCAGGACTTCCTGGGATTCGAAAACATGTGGACCAAGATCGTCACGAGCATCGTGGAGATCGGCCTCAACTGGGTTCTCAGCAAGCATCTGGTCTTCAAACACGCCGAATGAGAAGGCGACACCCTGCCTTGGACATGAGAGTACGGAACGCCGTTACCGCGAAGACTATCAGGATGATGTCGCGGAGAGCGCACGCCGTCACAAATGCAGGCGATGCGACTTCCGATTGAAGGAAGATGATGCATGATATCTGCATGACCACGGCGGAAACCGCCAGCCATCTCATGCGACCTCCGAGCTCCGATGTGAAGAACATCATCGAAATCAACGGGAAGATCCACATCATATACTGTGTCGAGAAAACCTTGTTCGTCAGCATGAAAACGATGCAGACGAACAGCATGGCGAGCGACAGATCCGAGATCGTTTTGACAGCGGAACGACGCATCAGGAAGGCGCACAGGACCAACGCCGATAGCAGGAAGGCGATTATAACATAGTTCCAGACCGGTAGCAGAGCCGTCGCTAACGGTCCGCAGATATCGTCGGTGTTATGGGCCTCCACTATCCCGATCTCGATCAACCCGAAGAGGCTCATCGCCTCCAGCACGGTTGCAACGAGACTCTCCACATGAAATCCGCGATCCGAATGGAATCCAAGGAAAGAAAACGATTCGGCGAACGATACGCCCGATATCCACAGGGGGACGAATACCATTAAAAAGACGGCGATGCAGGACAGCAGCTCCTCCTTGACTGCGGATACTCCTTCTTTAGATTGGAAGAGGTTGTAACCGATCATCAGCGGGATAAACAGACACGGATAGAGCTTTGTCATGGCGGCCACGGCCATAAGTGCGTATGCGGCCCACCATTTCTCTTTGGAGAAGAAGAACAACGACATCACCGTCAGAGACATGACGATTCCGTCGAACTTCTTCACCGAATCAGTGATGTAGAACAGGATGAGAATCGTGAAAAGCGCAGCTGCCAGATAGGCGAGGCGTTCCGAAGGCGCCATTCTCATGATGCAATACGAGGCAACAGCCATCAATATAGCACTCATCGCGGCGAAGATCCAGCAATAGACGGTCAGATCGGTCGTGAAGATGAGCGGTATCGAAAAGAATGCCAGCGCCAAAGGCGGGAATTCGAATTCGAAATCCGTGTAAGGAAGCAACCCTTCTTTGAAAAGAAGAGCCTGATCGTAGAAATTGGTCACATCTCCGCGCGGCCCCGCATCGATGAGCGCCAAGGCAGTCGCGATGAGCAGAACCGCTGCCACAACGAAAGAAGCCAGAAGCAGACGTGACTGAGGCGGAATGAGCTCGAGACGCGCCTGCAGTGACTCTCTGGCGGACTCCACGATCGACTCCTCTCACCGACGGAATCTTTTCACAGAGCATTGAGTGCTTTCACATAGTGGTCCGGGGCCATACGGTCTATGACCTCTTCGACCTCGTCCGATCCTCCGACGAGACCTACATTGCCCTTCGTGGTGGATATCAAAGCATATGCGGACTGCCCGGATTCGGGGATGAGCGCCGC
This sequence comes from Methanomassiliicoccaceae archaeon UBA480, assembly GCA_002506425.1. Classification (GTDB taxonomy): domain Archaea; phylum Thermoplasmatota; class Thermoplasmata; order Methanomassiliicoccales; family Methanomethylophilaceae; genus Methanoprimaticola. The sequence continues at coordinate 13,456 of DAXO01000089.1, forward strand.
TTCGTATACGTCCTGGAGCTTCTGGAGCCTTCCGATGGCGGTGAGAGCCTCCTCGTGGCTGACAACCGACAAGACCATCCTGGACTTGCCTGGGAGCTCGCATTTCCCGACAACTATCGTCTCGACGTTGATCTTGTTGCGTGTGAATTCGCCCATGACTCTCTGCATGACACCGAATTCGTTCTTGACGATTAGAGAAATTACGTGCATTGCTCCTCGTTTCTCGAAGAGAATCCCATATATATTAGACTGCGTTAGAAAAATCGTCCATGCAAGCCGATCCCTCCAATCAGAACATGGGATGTGACGCCCGGAACAACGACCCGGACGGCATCATCGATTTCTCCATCGGAATATGCGCCTACAACGAAGAACAGAACATCGAGAGGTGCATACGCGCGATTTACTCGCAGAAGCTGGAGGGCTTCAAATTAAAGCAGGTACTTGTCGTATCTAGCGGTAGCACGGACCGCACGGACGAGATCGTACGCTCACTCATGAAAGAATACAGGGACATCGTCTTCCTCCCGCAGGAGAGGCGCGAGGGGAAGAACTCCGCGATCAACCTCTATCTCGATCATCTGACGACGAAACTCGTCGTGATGCTGAACGCCGACAATGTCTTCGCCAGCGACGAATCCCTCCAGAAGCTTCTTGAACCGTTCAGGGACTCCATGATGGGCATGGTCGGCGGACACCCGATACCAACCAACGACCCTTCTACCAAAGTGGGGTTCGCATCACAGATGCTGTGGGCCATGCACCACAACGTGGCAATGATCTATCCGAAGATCGGAGAGATAGTAGCATTCAGAGATATCGGCACCCGCCTCAGGACCGACCTCCAATCGGACGAGGACATCATCCGCATGAAGCTGGAAGAAGCGGGGTACAAGACCGCTTACGCTCCTGACGCTACGATCTACAATCGCGGACCGGACACGGAAGAGGACTTCCTGAAGCAGAGGGTCCGCGTCAACATCGGAGAGGTCACGATGAAGAAGATCTATGACTACGACATCCCGTCGTGGAACAAAAAGATCCTCGTCAAGGCCTATCTCCAGACTATGAAACAGCTCGGATTCCACCCGTTCAAGATGCTCTATATGACTCGGATGGAGTTCAAGGCCCGCCGCCTGGCCAGAGAGCACGTGGCCCGCGGCGAGGATAAGATGAGCTGCTGGGACCCCGTGCAGAGCACGAAGCGCATCTGATCAGACGTCGCGCCCCTGATCCAAGATATCTCCGGGTTTCACCACGGTGCCGTCCGCCAGGACCGAGTTGCTGACCTTGGCCCCCTTTCCGACCCTGCAGCCCTCGCCGAGGATGACGTTGCGCAGCTCGGCCCCGTTTATCTCGCATCCTTCCATCACGAGCACGCGATCGAGATTCGATGATCTGACGGACGCCTGACTCAGAATTGCAACATCCGTCAGCCTGCTTCCATGGGCGGAGGCGCCCCTCCCCATGTATATGGAGCCGTCTAGCGCGCATCCCGGAGCCTTCCAATCACGGTCCGCATACTCGGCATCGGCGATGGCCAGATTGGCCCTCAGAAGATCCCTGGGACGACCGACGTCCATCCATATGCCGTTGACCTCGTACCCCTGTATGCGCCTGCCTTCGGACATGAGGCGCGGAACGAGATCCTTGGAGAAATCGTAGAACGTGTTCTCCGGAATCTCGGACAGGACATCCTTCTGCAGGACATAGACGCCTGCGTTGATGAGATTCGAGAAGACCTCCTCCGGCTTGGGCTTCTCCTTGAACTCTGTTATCCTGAGCTCCTCATCCACCCTGGCTATACCGAACTCGCATGGGTTCTCGACTGGTGTGAGCGCGATGGTCACCGCCGCATCGGTCCTCTGATGGATCTCGATCTCCTCGGAGACGTCCATGGATACGAAGACGTCGCCGTTCGCGGCGACGAATGTGTCGTCCAGACGGTCCTCGACGAGCTTCATCGCTCCACCGGTGCCCATAGGCTCGTCCTCGTAAGAGTATTCGATGCTCAAACCGAGGTCCGAACCATCGCCGATGGTCCTCCTCATGAGCTCGGATTTGTAGCCGCATGCCAAGATGACCTCCTCTATGCCACCCATAGCCAGTGACCTCAGGAGATACCACAGACACGGATGGTCGGCGACGGGCAGGATAATCTTGGGCCTGGTCTCGGTCAGCGGGAGCAGTCTGGTACCCTTCCCACCGACCATCACGACGGCTTGCTTGACGCTCATTTGGAATTCCTCTCCGGGGTAATCACCTTGACGACATTAACATTCTGCGGAACACCCAACGATGCGGCCACGGGAGCGCATTTGGAACGTAGAATGTGGACAATAGGCACGTCGAGAAAGCGTCCGGATGTGGCTTCATAATTCGCCATGCCCTTCGCGATTATCAGACCGCAACCCTCGATCTCCTCCGAGAGATCCTCGGGAACATCATCCCAGTCTATCCCTATGTAGAACTTCCCCGTGGTGAGAAGGCGATCCACCGCATGGTCGAGGCCGATGCGCCTTGCATCCTGAAGGGTAACATCATTGAGGATGGGCTCTCCGCGGACGACACCGACCACGCGCTTCCCCATCCTCCTGAGCAGATCTATCAGAACCATGTCCATCCTCGACTCCCCGCAGTTGTCGAAGATGTACACGACGCCGGGAACCTCATCCAAGAGATCCTCCAAACGGCTGATGTCATCGAGACCTAGGCCCTCGGATACTATGCTCTGATAGACGGAGGAGAATGCATCCGGGTCGTCGATGGCGGAGCCTGCCCCGAAATCCATGATGTTGCCTGCGACGGCACCCATGATGGCGGCCCTCAGAGGATCGTCGGATGCCAAAACCATATCTTCGAGCTCCCTGGCGAACGGTTCCGCGACAGCGTCCGCGCGGCACTTGATCTCGAAATAGGGATCCGAGGAGCAGACGGCACGGTATGCCTCCCTGTGGACCTCGGTGGCTATCCTCACGGACTCCGTGTCCTGATCCATCCGCTTCGCCAGAACGGCCGCAGCGGCTTTCACCGCATCGAATTCCAGACCGTTGTCGACAAGGCGGGATTGGAACAGGACCCTGCGCATAAGACAGGGTGCACAATCGGCAGTGAACCTCAATGTATCACACTCGTTGAAGAATAAAGAAAGAAAAAGGCGGGGTCATCCCGCGTTGTCCGGCCTCAGACGACCGTGTTGGAGACGCACTCGACGTTCTCGATTCCGGGGATGGAGCGGAGCCCGTTCTCGAGCTTGCTGCCCACCTCTTCGTCGGTGTCGTCGATGAGGAATCCGGCGTTGACCTTCATGAGGCCGAACGCAACGGGCTTGATGGAGGTCTCGATGACCTTGACGCCCTCGGGGATGACGTCGTTCAGCTTGGCGATGACTCCATCGAGGTCGATCTCTGTGCTCTCGGGCATGAGGTCGTAGGCTGCTGCGATCTGTCCCATCGAAACACCTCACGGACCGATGAATCCGCATTTCTTGCACTCGTAGGGAACGCTCTGGTCGCGGCACTGGGCGCACCTTCCGATCTCGTACTCTCCGCACTTGGGGCACTTGAAGAAGGTGTTTCCGCGGCCAATCAGCCTCTTCCCGCAGGAAGAGCATATTTTGTCGGCTGCCATGCGCACGCGATTATTGTCATCGTATTTAAATGAGCGACTGGCCGCGATGAACACGATTAAAACTGTCGGGAACGCCCGCGGCAATGCCGAACGACGGTTTTCCGCAGAATGGCCGTTGAAAGGGTAATAAACGGCCCCGCCAATCGCCGGACATGGACGCGATCGGTCGGATGCGCGCATTGGCGGACAGCCCGGGAGGTCTGCTTGCAGCATCGTTCATCATAGGGATGCTGACACGTGTCGCTGTCCTTCCGTTCACATACGACTACGATATCTATCACTGGGCCGTAGTTCTTCAGAATATCAACTCCGGGAACGGCCTGTACGAGATGGACGGCTACTACTACACACCTGTCTGGGGATACATCCTGGGCTTCATGGACCTCGTCTGGAACTCCTTCCTGTCCATAGACGTCTACGGAACCAAGGTATGGGAATTGCTCGGGGTCCAGGATTTCGACGGCATCAAGCATGTGGCCACCGTCACTTCTCCGGAGTTCAATACAGCCGTGAAATCCATGCTTATACTCGTGGATATCGCTGTGGGACTAGTCATCAGACGCCTGGTGACATCCCTGACCGGCGACAACAGGAAGGGCGATCTGGGATTCGCCCTCTGGTTCCTATGCCCGTTGACGATCTACATGTCCTCGGTCCAGGCCACGTTCGACAACATATCCGGATTGCTCACACTGCTCAGCCTCATCCTGGTTCTGAGAAGGCACCACATGCTCGGCGGAGTCCTGCTCATGACCGGGATTCTTCTGAAGCTCTATCCAATATTCGCGGCCCCGGTCGTTCTCGCACTGATATACTCGAGAAGCGGAACCATCCGCAAAACCGCAAGCGACACATCGGCGTTCATAGCCGGCGGATTGATAGCATTCCTTGCAATCATGGGGCCCAGCATTGCCGACGGAACGGTGCGTAAGGCATTCACATTCATCACAGACAGGATGGGATCCGGCCCTCTGATCGACCAGGCATTCGGGATGGTAGGGATCGTTCTCGGCCTGACCATCATGCTCTATGCCACGTATCGCATGGCCGCATGCGGAAAAGAGAGAAGCGACAGCGAGTTCCTGGGCCTGGCGATGATAGCTCTGTCCGGAGGAGTCGTCAGCAACATGGGCCCCCAATATCCTCTGGTAGTCCTGCCGATCCTCTGCGCCTACATAGCGGCAAAGGACGGAGGCTTCAGGATCTGCTGGGTGCTGATCGGATGCGGATGCGCCCTCGAAGCCCTGGCTCTGAACAACTACTCGTTGCTCATGAGCCTGGCATCATACGGGCCCGTGCAATTCGATACGATAATCTCGGGACTGGAATGGACCGAGGCGGAGATTGTGTACGGAACGAGCTTCAGAAGCATCATGAACACTGTGTTCTCGATGGTTGCAATGAGTGGATTGTTCCTGATCGTTCTGCTCTATATCAGAGAGGATATCGAGAAAAGGATGCCGAAGGTGGGTGCCCTCCTCTCCAGAATACGTTCGGGAGGCGACACGGATGCGTGATGTCAGACTGATGGCTGCTGCCATGGCAGTCATCGTGATAGTTCTCGCCGGCGAGGCATACATCTACTGCAACGACTGGGAGGAGATGTACCGGTCAGAATTGTCGCAGGACGGCCACTCTGTGGAGATATCCTCCGGATCGTCCAACAGGTATGATGTCGTCACCATAGGCGGAAGCCCGGAAAAGGCCGAAACGATGGCCATCTATTACGATCCGTCGTACGGGGAGCATCTGGACGAAACCCATCATGCGACAGGCGGCACGTACCTGGACCAGGAATACTACGTGACGATGCTCGCCGACCAGCTGGAAACTAGAGGAGCTGAGGCGCGCATATTGGACGCGGGATCCCTTGCGGACATGATGAGAGAGTCGATGTCGAGCGGGCGCTGCTCCCAGGCCGTGGTTATCGCCTCCGGGGCCATCCCGGACACCATATACTCCGGTTCGGAATCGGACATAGTGATTCAATGGCTGAATGCGGGGGGCCGTCTGTACTGGATCGGCGGCATCATCGGACAATTCATATCCCATGCCGACGGCCAGGTATCCGATATCGGAACCGGGATGCAGGGCCTGTTCCTCGGTTCCGCTACCCAGAATGAAGTCGAGACGTTCGGAACAGAACCCATATCCGGAGAATGGTCGGAGTCGCTTTCGCTCATGGGCAACGGAACGCTCTACGGTGTGGATGCCTCGAACTGCAGGGATTCTCTGCAGATGGGATTCACGGACGGGACCTACTCCAGCATAGGTCTGGTCGGGAAAGGCGAAGGGTTCGTATGCGTCTTCGGCGGCGTGCTCTCGAACGACCAGCGCGCGGACGTCGCGCAGGTCCTGGCATCGGGCATCGGTCCGGATTCGCACATACTGGACCATCGGAGCGGAAGCGTCACGAGAGAGACCGTCTCGGTCCCCTTGGAATCTGCTGGCCCTTCGGATTCGGTCTACGTCTATCTGGGAGGCTATTTCGCCGTATACGGCAAATCGTTTAGGATATCGGGGCGATGACCCCGGGAAGATACGTGGGTGGTTTCATGAGCGGAAGGATGTTCGGAACAAACGGCGTGCGCGGGATATCTAACAAGGACATGAATTGTGAGCTCGCCATGCGCATAGGGCGCAGCGTCGGAGCCGTCCTCGGCAAGAATATCGCCGTTGCCATGGATCCAAGGACATCTTCCGTGATGCTCAAGGACGCTCTCTGCTCCGGCCTGTTGTCGGTAGGAGCCGACGTCCGCGATCTGGGGATGGTTCCGACGCCTGCGCTGCAACAATTCGTCAAGATGTATGATGGCATCGTCGGAGGCGTGATGATCACCGCATCCCACAATCCTCCTGAATTCAACGGGATAAAGTGCATAGCTGCGGATGGCACCGAGTGCACCAAGGAGCAGGAGGACGAGATCGAGAGGAGATATCGCGAAGGCGTCGAACCTGTGGAATGGGACTCCATAGGAACCGGATGGAACGTCGGCCTTGTCGCCCAGGGATACGTCGACTCGGTGATCGCCAAAGTGGATGCGGACTGCATAAGAAAAGCAGGCCTGAAGGTCGTCCTCGACTGCGCTAACGGATGCTCCTGCGCCACATCGCCTCTTCTCCTCCAGAAGCTCGGAGTGGATGCAGTCGTGATCAACGGAACCCCTGACATGCGCCACCCTGCACACCTGAGCGAGCCCACCGCAGACAACCTCGGCATGCTCATGGAGACCGTGGTCGCCGAGCATGCGGACCTCGGAGTAGCCCACGACGGCGACGCGGACAGATGCGTCTTCATCGCCCGCGACGGTAGATACGTCCCCGGAGACCTGGCATTGGCACTTCTCGGAAGATACATTCTGGAGAAGAATGGCGGAGGCGAGATCGTCGTCACCGTAGCAACATCCATGATCGTGGAGGACATCGCCAAAAAAGCGGGAGGGCGCGTCGCCTACACCGCAGTAGGATCCCCCATAGTCGCCCGCAGGATGGCCGAGGACGGCGCCCTGTTCGGAGGGGAGGAGAACGGAGGTCTGATCTTCGCCGGACATCAGTTCTGCCGCGACGGCGCGATGGGTCTGGCCGAGATGCTCGAATGCATCGTGAAGAAAGGCGACCTGGTCGATCAGCTGGATTCGCTGCCCTCGTATCGCACGATAAAGAAGGCCGTATCATGCCCCGAAGATCTCAAGGATAAGGTCACACAGGTCATCGCATCCCGCCATTCCGGAGAGAAGATGGACACCACGGACGGCCTCAAGTTCCTTTATGACGACGGATGGGTGCTGCTCAGACCTTCCGGAACAGAGCCCAAGTACAGGATATACTCAGAATCCAGGGACGGAGTCAAAGCCGAGGAGCGCTCGAAGTCTTTCGTCGAGGAATTCGAAAGAACAGTCGAAGAGCTGCGATCGGAGATTCCGATCGGCCGCCAGCTTGGCCTTCAACTGCATAACGGGGCGAACCTCTGCAGGATCGATGCCGCGGGCCAGCGCCATGTACATCGAGATGTAGTCGCCGAGGATGAGCGCCCTGAACATGTTCTCGAGCGAGGACGTGCCCCCCAGTCTGACAGCGATATGAGGCGCTCCGCTCTCCTTCAAGCGCTCGGCGGAGGCTTCCATCTCCGCGGTACCACCGTTCATTCCGTCATCGCACCCTATGAGCAGGACGGGGATGGCCCCCCCATCCGGACGGGATGCCCATATACTCAGGCTCTCAGACGAGAAGCCGGGCTCCGAATCGCAGAAAGCGACGTATTTGGCATTCTCGTTGAACTGCGTCTTCCATCTGTATGCTACCGAGCGCATGCATTCATCGGCGCAGACCACCGGAACATGATCCATCAGAGCAGATGCGATGTCGCGAGCGATGCACCCATCCGAAAGAGCATTGAGATCCCTGTACTCCCTCAGCGAGGGGATGAATCCGCGTATGCGATCTGACAGGTCCGGCCCGCCGGCCGCGCGGATGACTCCGAGCGTGTATCCGATCATGTAACCGACGGCATGCCTCGGCTGCATGGATTTTGGAAGCGTTATGACGATCTCGCCGGCATCGTCACCGATCTCCTTCAGACGGCCGCCTGAAGTCACGTTCACAATAGTGCATCCGCGTGACCTCGCCTGGTCATGCATATGTATGGTTTCGGCCGTATTGCCCGAATAGCTGGAAATCACGGCGAGCGTGCGAGGGCCGACCCAAACAGGTAGCTCCGGATACTTGATGGACACGACCGGTTTGCCGGATTCGGAATAGCAGCAGTCGGCCGAGAAATCACCGCTGACGGCAGAGCCGCCTACGCCGCAGAGGATTATGCTATCACAATCGAAGTCGAAGTCGAAATCGATGCCTATGGACCTCTCCAGATCGTCCACGAAGCCGTACAGCTGATCCTTCAGAGGGATATCGGCCATCAGACGGACCTCCTGACTGCAGCCTCTCCCAGGATCATGGAACGGATGTCACGCTCAAGAGGGGTTCCGGAACCTATGTCCACGATGGTGACCGCCCTCCCGTTCTCCTCCAGAACCTCGAGCATGTGCCCCACGATTATGGACGGCATTGATCCGTCGGGGCAAGAGCGGAGAACCACTATGCCCAAACCTGGCGAATGAACGTTGGGATCTGACCAGCCTACGAGTTCGTTGTGATCGAATTCAGGGAGCTCGCCCGAGAATGATGGGATTCCGATCTTCTCCTTGATGAGATCGGCCCAGCGTCTCGATGCAGCACGTACATCCGTTGTCGAGTAGACGCCTATTATCTCTCCATCGATGGCTTCTAAGACTTCAAGGCGGTCCTGTGCGACGCTGGAAGCGCTGTCGCGAAGTGCCGAGCGCGCATCGAACAGACCCATATCCGAGACGATGGCGCAGAGGGTTCCGAGCACGAAGGCCACCGCCTCTGTGGAATCCAAGCCGCTGGGCACCTCCACATATGCGCCGTCCGTGCGGTTGGCAAGCATCGATACATTCGAAGCGATAAGATGAACTCTGCATCCGCGGACCGAGAGGGCATCGTATAGCGCCCGTGCCGCATCGGAATCCCGACCTTCGGAGACGATTATCGCATCCACGCCAGAGCCTACCCATCCGGGTATGCGGCTGTCGCAGAACGTCGGTATCGGACCGCTCTCGGAGAAATCGGCCATATCGGAAATAGCCATGCATGCGGAGACGCAGCGATCCATGCAGAACATGCATGCACTCTCCGCCGGTGGGCATCCCGCGAACGAATCGGCGGCGGAGACCGAAACGGACAGGAACCTGGAGGTGACCTCCGCGGCATCCGCATCCGAAGCCTTCAATCCTGTCGGCCTTCCCTCCGGAGGCGCGAGCTGCCCTTTGCTATGCATCCATCGACAGAAGCCGCTTACGATAGATAACCGTAGCGACAGATTCGAAGCGCTCGTGCCCCCATGCTGTCGATAACGCGCTGGATGAAGCGTGGGAGATACGACTTCACCATGTCGCGCTCCTCGCTGTCGAATATGAAGCGCATCTCCAATACGAAGAACAGCAGGAACAGAAGAATGAACGGAACTATTACTCCAGGCCATGTCATCGGAGGTGTGAAGACCAGGGACAGGGCGTACAGCCCGACCAGGCAGACGGCGAACACCGCATACGCTTCCGCTATAGGACGATAATACAGCGAAATACGACCTCCGGTCAGCTCATGGCAGAACATCGGATAGAACACCAGCTTCAGGAAGACCATCGATGCTGCCCAGCAGACGCAGACTCCCAGGGCTCCCGCATCCGTGAACTGTATGATCAGCGAGGCGGAGGCTATGTTCGCCACTCCGATGATGAGTGTGGCCACGGCGAGAGGCTTCACACGGGCGAATACCACAGGAACATCTGCTAAAGCACTGGTAGCGCATATGAGGACCTCTATGGGGAGCATGATGTATAGCATCCCGTAGAGATCTTGATAATCATGCCCCAGCCATACTCCCAGCACCTGCGGCATGAATATGATCACATATGCTATCGGGAACGCCATCGTTATCCCCACGAACTTCGTGAAGATTCTGAGCACACGCATCAGCCCGCCGATATCTCCCACGGCGTATTCCCTGTACACCAATGGTATGGACACGGCCGCCAGCGCCGTGCAAGCCGTGTGGACCATCATGATCATGCTGGCCGCAATCGAGAACACCCCCTGGGTGCCGGAGCCGAGCATCATATTCACTATTACCAGAGATGCCTGGATGAAGAGAAGGGACCCCAGCTCGCTCAGCATCGCCCATAGCCCGAGGCTCCCCATCTCCTTCAGAAGACCTGCATCATGGAGTCCGCGCCTGAACTGGAGCGTCGGGCAGATGCGCCTGAGCGGCAGAATCATCAGCACGAGCATCAGCAACGCGGATGCCAGGAACGACACGCCGATCAGAGGTAGCGACGGACCATCCATGATCAGGAGAAGAACCACGACGGCAACCTGGGAGGCGGTCTGCACGCTCCTGCAGAAATATGTGATGTAGAGGCTGTTGAACGCCGTGTACACCCCGCCGAGACTGGAGCCGAACGAGATTATCATCGATGCCGCCATGATCAGGAGGAACATCACCTGGACGTCGGACGCTCCCGAAGGACCTATGTGAAATATATACGGTGCCGCCAGGGAAACTAGGATTGCCACGGGCGCCATCATCAGCATGCATTTCGCCATCCCTATGACGGAAGATGTGAAAACCACGTTGACATTGTCCGAATCCCCGTTCTGCGCAGAGATCGATATGTATCTGCTGAATGCGTTGGATAGAGAGTCGGAAATCATGACGAAATAGTTCGTCACAGTGGTGGCCAACGGGAGTATGGCGTATGTCGCTATGCCGAACTGATCGATGTAGTACGGCACCATGAGAAGACCCGCCAGGGCCATCAACACCGTGCGCAATACGTTCGCGACCAGGTTCAGGGACACCCTGCTGGAGAAAGAATCCTTCTTCGACGCCACGAACGCATCTCCACCCCAATCATGCGCGAACTGATATAATAGTCTTGGATGGCGGACGGAATCATTCCTGCTCATCTCCGACACTGCGCCTGCGCATCAGCTTCCGCGGATCGATTCCGCAGAGCCTCAGCAGTATGATGATTATCGCGGAGCATTGGAACACTCCGCCTATGACGAACTGCATGTTGCCGATGGCGATCCCTGCGAAAACAGGGGAGTACCATGTCTGGAAGAGATGGACTGCAGACCCCATATCGGGAAAGCCTGCCCACACAGCCAAAGGCATCAGGGCCGATCCCACGGATGCCAGCACGTAGATCGGGGCACCCAGGGCCAGCAGCTTCCATCCGAGCATATAGCCGCGGTCGGATGCGGCTATCCAATAAGCCAGAAACGGCACGAGTATCACGATGTACTGAGTAGTCGGCGGATAGATCAGTACGAGCGCAGCGGTGAACAGGCAGTTCCTCATGAGCGTATCGAACGGATCCCCATCTGCTGAAAGGGACTTGAGGCCCAGATATGCGGCAATCACAAGGACTGCGGCATATGTTATCAACCTGGACGAACCGATCAGCATATCCAGAATACCGTCTCCCTCCGAGAACCCGGAACGGTCCCCCAGGAACTGGAAGCACATCGCAACGCTTCCATCCATGATCTGAGGAAGGAATATCAGAAGGGTCATCGTAGCCGACCCCAGGACCGCAAGCGCGATATCCGCGACGGGACGGCGTCCTTCCCTGCGTGCATTCGAGACCATGTATCCGACAAGCGCGAAAATCATGAACGCCGGGAAGAACTTCACAAGGACCGCAAGCGCGAACGTCATCCCGCCGATCAGCGGATATCCTTTGCGCAGGCAGTAGATCGTCAGAACAGCGAACATCGCGGAAATCGTGTCCGGCATCGCGATCACGCCGGTGGACATCAGGAGTACAGGAGAGAGGAATACCAGCGCGAAGGCGGCCAGCGACCTCCTTCCGTTCCCGGTCCTCTCGAGAACCAGCCTTCTGACGACCTCGGCGGTTATGAGATCGCAGCAGAACAGAGGGAACTTCACCGAATATATCAGTGCCAGAGATGGTATGGTGGCGCTGAAGTAGGGGCCGCATCCCTCGATGAACAACGCCTCTGTTATGCGGACCGCCGATTCGCCGAGATCCATGAACATGTTCTGGAAGGCCGCGACGCCGCCCAGGACGTAACCCCAAACGGGCGTGTAGTAGTATCCCTCCAAGCCGTAGAGGCCATTCCCGGTCTCGAGGTTCCGGATGACGATAGCCCAATAATCGGAATCATAGACTATGGCGAGGGACCCCACTGCCATGCGGATGATTATCCCGACCAGCAGAATCAGCAGGAGCGGGTGCCTGCATCCCTCGATGCGGGCGGCGATTCTGCCGAAGACCTCAGACATGGAAGGCCTCCGCGAACTTGGCATACGTCCCTCCGATGAAGATATACAGCGTCGGATCGGCTAAGGAATCGAACGATATGCTTCCGGAGACCGTTCCTCTCACAACATCTCCGCGCTCATGTGCAATCAGAACGGTGCCGTGGTTGACTCCCGATGCGACCACCTGCCCGATGTCATCGAACTGATTTATGTCGAAGGGGCCGGCGAACACCGTCACCTCTCCATCTCCGTAAGGCGACATGGCGATTGAAGAGTAGCCCCCCTCCGAATAGCCTATGCCTACGGCGCCGTCCACGGCATCGGCATTCACGGCGTTGATGACGCTACTGTTCTTCAGACAGAGGGCTTCCGACAGGCCTCCGCCTATGCGATCGGTGGCGACGGTCGGGCCGTCCGTGTTCACGCAGCGGGTTCCGAAGAACAGCTCCTGATTATCTTCGACAGCCTTCAATCCGTCTGCATCCTTGAAGAAGCGTCCTATCTCGGTGCCGACCCAGTACAAGGTCCCCCCATTCCCGATCCATTCCATCAGAGGACATTCTGGAGTGCCATCGTATACGGAGACGGGCAGCGCGTATGACGATACCATCACCGCCTTGCCCCGGGGATCCTCCATCGTTCCTTCGATGTATCCTGACAGGGCGTCGTCATCCAGAGTCGTCACGGCATGGAACGACCTGAATTCCAGAAAAGCGGCTATCTGATCAGCGAAATAATCCTGCGATTGATACGGGACCGTGGAGATCCTGCTCGCATCGCCGTAGTATTCCGCATAGGTCCCGTCGACATACACGGCCAGATCGGTGATGGAACCGCGGATGCCGTTGTCGAGGAGAACAGCGTCGTATACATCTCCTCCGGAGGAGATGTATACG
>DAXO01000028.1:0-3692 GCA_002506425.1 Methanomassiliicoccaceae archaeon UBA480
GGATGCTGACATTGTCGAAGCAGTCGAGCATGGCTGTCTTGGCAAGTGGCATTATGCCCGTGACAACGGCGAGTTCGAGACCGCTGTTGAATCTGAATGACTGCTCCAAGAACGGTCTGAGGACGGATGCCATCGAATCGAATTCTTCCGATGACCTCAAGTTCTGCATGCAGTGGTCGTATTCGTCGACGAGGAGTATGGCGCCGATGCCGTAGATCCTCTTGAGGATGCGGCACAGGACGCCTATTGCTCCGGAGGCCTCGACCTCGTCGATCCCGGGGCTGATGTATCTTTTCAAAGTAGTCAGGTCTTCTGTCTCGAGCGATCCGTCATCGAGTATCGTTATGAAATGGTCGAAGAGTCCGTTAATGACAAGCACCAGGCTTTTGAAGAATCTGTCTTTCGATTCGCTTCTCAGCTTCCCGAAGTTCAGTCTGATCACCGGATACGCATTCTTGTATCTGCTGCAGGATCCGCATGACGAGACCTTCAATCCTTTGAAGATGTCTGGTTCGCCAGAATATTCGATGTTGAAGAAGCAGTCCAGCATCGACAGGTTGATGGACTTCCCGAAGCGGCGGGGCCTGGTAAAAAGGAACGTGCGGTTCTCCGAACCGCACAGATCGCGTATCATCATGGTTTTGTCGACGAAGTAGTAGTTCCCCGTTACCAGAGCTCTGAAATCGGAGACGCCTTCAGGATACGCCTTGGCCTTCACTGAGCAGGTTTGTCTCTTCGAGTATATAATATCCGAGTCGGTAGCCGAGATGCGCGAATTCGGCTCGCCTTATATTTCGTCCACAAGTCTTATATCCATTGAAGGACGAATGAGTTTCACGGTTTGATGGAATTGGCTCGAAAAATAGCGCCGTCGGAGTGTGCTGACATAATATGATAGACACTCTGACGATCATCTACATTGTATTCATCGCACTGCTCATAGTCTGTTCCGGATTCTTCTCCATGTCCGAGACCGCGTTCACGAGCGCCAGCCCGGTGCGTCTCAAGAAGATGTCCAAGGACGGCAACAAGAAGGCCGCCAGGGCCGTGGCCATCCTGGAGGACTACGACAAGTTCCTCACGACGATCCTCATCGGGAACAATCTCGTGAACATCGCCGCCACGACGCTGTCCACCCTGGTGTTCGCAGTGCTTCTCGGAGAGGCCACGGGCTCCATAGCGTCCACGGTGGTCATGACCCTCGTGGTCCTGACGTTCGGGGAGATAACGCCGAAGACCCTCGCCAAGAGGAATCCCGAGCGCTACGTCCTACGCGTCGTCGGAGTGGTCAGAGTGGTGGAGGTCATCCTGTCCCCACTCTCGTGGATCTTCGGGAAACTCACGAAGTACATCGGGAGCAGGGTCGAAGGTGCCGCGAGCACCATGACCGAGGACGAGCTCGAGGTCATGATCGACGAGATCGAGGGAGACGGCGTCATCGAGAAGAGCGAGGGCGAGCTGATAAAGTCCGCCATGAGGTTCGACGACACGCCGGTCTCCGAGGTCTACGTCCCCCGCATGGACGTGGTCGCTATCGATGTGAAGTCCTCGGAGGAGGATCTGGGAAGGCTCTTCTCCGACACCGGATTCTCGAGGATACCAGTGTTCGACACGAGCATCGACAACATCGTCGGCGTGGTCTACGCGAAGGAGTACTTCTCCCGCAGGTTCAACGGGGAGCATTTCACGCTCAAGGAGCTGACCAAGCCCGTCAAGTACGTACCGGAGACGATGAGCATCGCCACGATCTTCAACGATTTCCAGAAGACCAAGATCCACATGGCGGTCGTCCTCGATTCGTACGGCGGGACCATGGGCATAGTCACGCTGGAGGACATCCTGGAGAACCTCGTGGGGGAGATCTGGGACGAGAGCGACGACATCCAGCAGGACGTCGTCCCCCAGAGCGACGGCACCTGGCTCGTCAAGGGCACTGCCAACATCTACGATGTGATGGAGAAGATCGGAGCGGAGTTCGATCCCGGGGAGTACGACGACTACTCCGTAATGGGATACGTCTTCTACAGACTCAACAGGGCCCCCATGAGGGGCGACAAGGTCCGCTCCGGGGGAGTGGACATCTCGGTGAAGACCGTGAAGGGCCGCAGGGCCATAGAATGCGTCTTCGCCAAGAACGGGGAGGTTCAGTCCTCGGAGGAATCCGAGGAGGCCTGACCCAGTCCCGTCAGGAACTCCTTCAGGTTCCTGACGGCGACCTCCTTCCTGGCGGGGTGCGACTGCACCTTGCCGGTTATCGCTATCACATCGCCGTGGTGGGCGGGTTCGTACACGCCCTGAACGGCCTTCTGCTTGTCCAATCTCATATAGAAGACGCAGTCCTCGTCGATGCGGTCCTCGATGTCCTCGAGGATCCACTCCCTCACAGAGGGGCCGAGGTTCTCGAAGAGAGTCCTGTACTGCCTCTGATGCGTCAGGCGGGCCTCCAGAATGGTCATCGTGTTGCCGTGCTCGCCCACGGACTCGTCCTCGGAGTACTCGTCGGCTTCGCCGAGGAGGTCCTCCATGACCTCCTCCAGCAGCTCCTTCCTCTCGGTCGCGTAGCAGAACGTCTGGACCCTTATCCAGTGGAATACGGCGTTAGGCATCTGTCTCACCCTCGGTGGGTATGGCATCCAGCAGCGACCGGCAGTCGGCGGATGATACGGTGACGACCCTCTTCCCCATGAGCTTCAGCGAGACCCCGTCGTCGTCCCCGACGCGCGAGAAGTTCTGATGCTTCACGCCCTTGAGGTTCCAGTTGGAGTAGCTCCTTATGTCCCCCAGCTCGCCCGCCCTCTTGTCCAGGATCTCCTCGCGCGGGATGACGATCCTCTTCGTCACGAACAGGATCTCGACCCTGTCCGGGTAGACGGATACGTCCAGCTTCGCTGCGAAGCATATCAGGACGGCTGCTGCGAATATCGCCGCCGAAGCGGCTATCGTCCATGACCGCACCGATGAGCCGCAGATCAGCATGCAGACGAGGGTCGACGCGAGAACGGCCGCAACTGTCAGCGACAGGTTCCTCGGCATGAGGGGCCTGTCTTCGCGGTAGATCGGATCGTCCATGGTCCGGCCGATTATGATGTATCTAGATAAGGGCGATGGTCGGCTGGGCCATCGGTCCATGTCGAGGCGGACCTTCGTCTCGACGGTGACGATCTCTCCCTTGCTCGGAAGGACGTATTCGGTTCTCACGAACATCTCGCGGAGGGTCTCCACCGCTGAGCGGAACTCCAGGCTGTCCAGGTCGAGCTCCCCGGTTTCGACATCCTCCGTGAATCCGATCGGCGCCATGCCTACGCATGCGGACAGGAATACATGGAAGCAGTATCCGCTCCTGGTGAGTGAATAGATCCTCGGGCGGTGGCCGTCGTCCTTCGTATAGCATCTGATCAGGCCTCTGCGGAGGCATTCAGCGGTCAGCTCGTCGACCATCATCTTGCTCAGCCCGGACCGCTCGTACATCGCATTCGCTGTGACCTCTCCGTTCCTCCAGATGAAGTCCGTGAACATGTAGAGCGATTCCATCTGCTTCCTCTTCTTTCTGGGAGTGTCCGTTGATGCTGCGTCGGGGTTCATAGAGAGCCTGGTATGGCATCTCTTCCATCTTCAATTAGAATCTGGAATAATAACAGGTATGTTCCTGGAATCCAGGAACGTTCCTTAATTGCATACAATTATAAACTGAT
>DAXO01000028.1:3770-6500 GCA_002506425.1 Methanomassiliicoccaceae archaeon UBA480
CTGGCCGCGATAGTCGTCGTCATAGCCGTCGCTTCGCTGGCCGTCGGCTACGCCGCGCACATAAACGGCGGATCCCTGGACTTCTCCGATACCGAAGCGAGGATCGTCGTCACAGGTTCTATGGACGGGGAGCCGAGGGATTACCCGATAAGCACAATTCCCACGGGAAGCATGGTTTTCATCCACAAGGTGACCGATCCGGAGACGTTCTATCCGTCCCTGGCCGTCGGCGACGTCCTGACCTTCCATTATACGCATCCCGTATCGGGCGAGGACATGATCGTCACCCATAGGATCATCGAGATAGCGGAGTCGGACGAGGTGTACACGTACACTCTGAAGGGAGATTCCATAGCCGACGATCCCACGAACGGGTCGGTGCAGGTCGTCAGATCGGATTCGGGCGACGTCATAGGCGAGGTCGTCGGCGTCTCCCATTGGCTGGGAGTCCTGGCCGCGTTCATGTCGACCTGGACGGGAAGGATCTGCCTTATCCTTCTTCCATGCGCGATACTCATAGCATCGGAAGTGCGCAACATCGTGCGCGTCCTCCGCGGGGAGATCGAGGAGGAGACCCCGGCTCCTGCCGTCGCGGCATCCGAGGATTCGTCTCCCGACGGGCCCGTGTTCCGCAGGAGGATGGGCTGATATGGACCGCAGGAAGAAGGCCGCCATCGCTGTAGCGATTCTGCTCCTGATACTCCTGATCTGGTTCCTGTCCATACGTCATGAGGTCGATATCGAGATCGAAGGGGAGGGAACAGCGGATCCATCGGATCCGGTGACCGGCCACCTCAGATCGGTCGAGATCAGATTCGAACCCGCTTCCGGGTGGGAGCTGAAGGAGGTCTATCTGGACGGCAGCATCGTCGACACGGAGGACGGCGTATTGAGGATCCCGCTCATGGTCTCCGATCACAGGGTCCGCGCAGTCTTCGTCGAGACGGAGAGCTATCGCTCTCTTGAGGTTGTAACCGAAGGCGGAGGGACAGCGGACCCGTTGGGGAAGACCGCGTACAGGCACGGGGAAACGGCAGTCGTGCGCATGACGCCCGATGCAGGCCATGAGCTGAAGGATGTCATCGTGGACGGGATGTCCGTCGGACCGAGGAATCCTCTCGAGCTTACGATGGATTCCGACCACAAGGTCGTGGTCAGGTTCTCCAGCACCGGTTCGGGGACAGGGGAGGACGATGTCGGAGGGGGCGAGTCAGTCGATCCATCCGGATTCTCCGTCACGGTGATCTCGTACTCCGGAACCAAGGTGACGGACGGGAGCATCGGGTCTTTCCAGACGGAATGCTCGATTCCGCTGAAGGAATTCCGCTTCGATATGCAGGGGATAGTTCCCGGGATATCACAGACCATTCTGATCGAAGCCGTCAACAGGACGGGTATTCCGTTGGATCTGCACCTTGTTGTGACGGATCGCAGCGGGGACGATGCTCTGGCGGAACAGATCGTGCTTTCCTCGGGAACCGGAAAGGGTTCGGTGAAGGACGTCTCCGGAGGATCGCATATCAGCCTGGGAAAGGTGGACGGCTCGGTCCGTTTCGAGCTGACGATGACCTTCGAGGACCGGAGCGACAACAATCTGGCGATGGGGAAGGAGATTGTCTTCGTGATGGGTGTCTTCGCAGAGGAGGCTCGCTGATGATCCCGAGCAATGCAGGACCCAGAGTCGGCATATTGGAATCCGGATGCAAGACGATTCTTGCATCCGTGGTCGTGATAGCACTTTTGTTGTCAACGATGATCGGAGCGACCTACTCATGGTTGAGCGATTCCGATACGAGTGATTTGGAGGTGTCTACGGGGACTGTTGATTACAGCATGGATGTTCAATTCGAATACGAGCCTTCAATGGCAACTCCATCGAAGATGACTGTTACATACAAGAACAGTGGGACTCTCCCGATAAAGATCAATGCAAAGTTCTGGGTTGAGATGTTTGAAGTCGCCCCAGATAGGTTCGGGAATGGAGGATACTACTATTTCAATGAAAACAATGAGCTAATAAAGAGTAGCAATCATTCTTCAATTGAAAACAATGCGAACTGTTTTAGTGCGAGGATCATCACAGGCAATACCGATAATATCAGTTCTTATGAGTTTAATGTTAGTGAAACGATACGGGGTGCACTTACTATAGATGGAAGAAGTGCAGATGCGACCCGGTGGCAGACTGATCCTCTGATTTTGGATATCGATTGCAGAAATACCTGTACAGTTCATTATGAATTGTCATTCAGCAATGGAAATTATCCATATGATACCTCTTGCGACATTCCCATTCAATTCTATACGATAGGAGTCCAGTCCGATTATGATGGCTGGTCTAACGACATGGCTAACACGATAAACGAAAAGTCTGTCAATCTCACTCTTTCCGATTTTGAATCATCAGACGAAATCTCCGGATCATGCTCTGATTTTGTTTCGACGGCTGGCGGATTCCCAGAATCGGATGTGGTCGATCCTGCTTTCTACAAGTCGGGAAAAGAAGCCGAGATACGGTCTACGATTTGCATGCAGTCGAAGATCGGAATGGAGTTTGGCAGGATAGGTGACGCTCCAAAGGCCGTGGCTCTATGAGGGCCCGGAGATTCTAGGGGGCAAGGATCTGTCGGGTCCAATGCCATACCTCAGGATTACGGCCATATCATCCAAACGTCTACCGACCGGCGCAATCGTCTGTCGGGGATTCCTTAAGAGATAAGAAGGAGAAGA
>DAXO01000028.1:6525-6846 GCA_002506425.1 Methanomassiliicoccaceae archaeon UBA480
AAGAGAAGATGAAGAATCAGACGAAGGCGGTCATCGCCTCGATCGTGGTCATCGCGCTCGCGCTGACCGCGGTTTCAGGAATCACATACTCGTGGTTCTCGGATACTGAGAAGGCGGATGTCGCTGTCAGTACTGCAAAGGTGGATTACGGCGTTACATTCGAATCGTCGAAAGTATCCGGCTTGGCGGAGATTAAAGCGGGTACAGAAGAAGGCACATTCGTAATCAGCAAGCTGGCCGCCAATGCTGAAATGAAGGTCACCTGCAAGATTACGAACGATTCGACCATAACGACGAAGTACAAGGTCGTTGTGACTCCGA
>DAXO01000028.1:6861-7256 GCA_002506425.1 Methanomassiliicoccaceae archaeon UBA480
CGATGTAAGTACTTTCACGACGTACGATCTAGTAAACGTGCAGATCAATGGTGACGCATTGGCTAAGAGCGATCTCAACAAAGGCAAGGATGTAGTAAGTTGGAGTAATGAAGTTTCTGTTGGCGCTACTATCAATGATGTCGTCATCAATATTACGACACCGAAAACATATGGCGGCGAACCTGAAGACAACATAATGTTTGATGAAACAACTGGTGCTGTTTCCGACACAGGTACCCCATGGAATGTTAAGACCGAGAGAAACGGACTTGTTCTCGAATTCAAGGTAATCGCCGTCCAGAGCGACTACGAAACAACCACTACTCCCTGAGGTCGGAGGCTTCTGCTCCCCAAGGAGCGGATGCATTCGATCTAAACAGGCCGGACGGGTGTCA